>CAVEBK010000031.1:0-27495 GCA_963613915.1 uncultured Collinsella sp. | reverse complement strand
TTGTCGCAACCGTGCGGCTTGCTGGCAGGTTCTCGACGAGAGGCTATTTGATATGCTTTTATTGAAACTCGACATTCAAACTAAATAAGCGCGAGGTTAATTTTTTATGAATTTTAAGATTTTCAGAAAAGTAAGTTTAGTTTCAGCTTTTTGCATTTTTTTGATTTCGGCAGCGGCTTTTGCAGACAGAAGCAGAGATTTGTTTAGTGAATTTAATTCAGGACTTTACACAAATGGCTCCATCGAACTGCCTTACCGCTTTGCGCATTTTAATGAATCAGAAAACTCTCAGCCGATTCTGGTTGTTTTTATGCACGGGCATTCTGCTTTTGGAAAAGACAATTCCAGCCAGTTAGAAAAACAAACCTTAAAAAACGTAGTGACCTACATAGAAGAAAATTCAATTGATGCAATCGTTTTAGCTCCGCAATGTGATGAAGAATCAAAATGGACAGAAATTCCAGAAATATTGAATTCTTTTTATACGCAGTTCAAAAAAGAAAACGACTGTTCAAAAATAATACTCTGCGGAGATTCCATGGGTGGCTGCGGAATCTGGCTTCTGCTCGACAGATTCCCTCTTCTTGCAGAAAAGGCTGTAGTTCTTGGGGCTGCTCCTTTTAAGCCGAATATCCGCAATTTTACAAAAACACCAGTATTTGCAGTCTGTGGCGACATGGACGACTTTGGCAGCATAAAAAGAATTGAACCTGTAATTAATAAAATAAATGAAGCAGGAGGCAAAGCGTTTATAAAAATACTGAAAGATTCACAGCACATAGAAACCTGTGTAAACGGAATGTCGGAAGATGTTTTAGAATTCTTTTTTACGGATAATTAAATTTACAGGAGATAGATATGAAAACATTTGTAAAAATTGCCTGCTTTACCGCAGTTTCTTTTTCTCTGTTTGCAGAAAAACCAAGCAGAATGCAGCAGATAAATCCGGAAGGAAAAATCTTTAAATACAACACAACAATCGAAAAAGAGCGCCCCGAACTGAACGAAGCTACAAGAAACGCAATCCGCGAATACCGCAAAAACCCAAGCAAAGAAAACTACAACGCACTCCTTGCACAGGTTAATTTAAATTATGACGGCGTTATTGAAAGAAAAGTTTCTAAACTTGAAGAATTAAAGACTTCTGCCCGCTACGAATACCAGATTACAGACATGCAGGAAATCGTTGACGAAACAATTGCAGTCCGCGATTTACGCATTCAGCAGTCCATGGCTCGTTTTACAGACCCGCGTTTTACGGAAGGCCACGTAAAAGATGAAGATTATCATCCGCTTTTAGGAGCAGGATTGAATGTTTACGTTGCACACACTCCTGTAACAAATGCACAGTACGCACAGTTTACCGGCAAAAAAATTCCAGAGGGAAGCGAAAACCTGCCTGTAGTAAACGTTAACATAAAGGATATTGAAAAATACTGTAAATGGCTCAGCAAAAAAGACGGCTATACTTACCGCCTGCCAACAGAATATGAATGGCAGCTTGCAGCAGGACACATGCCAAAAGATGCAGATTTTAATGTTGAAGAAGACAGAAAACTCACAGACGTTTCTAAATACAGCCAGACAACAGGAGCCAGCGGGGGAGTTGACTTCTGGGGGAATGTCTGGGAATGGACATCCACACAAAACACAGACGGGAGTAAAATCGTAAAGGGCGGCGCATACGACTCAAAGCGCATGGACTGCAGATCAGAAAACAACGAACAGTCCCGCGATCCAAAAAAACGTTACGCAAACGTAGGATTCCGCCTGGTGCGCGAACAGTAAACCTCAGGCAATGTTTGCAACTTTGTTGAAAAAATCCTCCGTTTTTTTTGCATCCTTTTCTCCGCAGACATTGCCTTCTATTCCGCCGGAAACGTCTACAAGTTCCGGATTGAACTTTTTACAAAGTTCGCCCACGTTCTCTGCCGTAAGCCCGCCGGCAAGCCACAAATGCTCTGTTGAACCATAAACATGAGCCTTGCAGTCCTGCAGATACCTTGTCTCGCCAAAACTGTCGAGTTTTTCAGTTTCGCTCTTTTCTATTTTTTCTTTTGAAGTCAATGCAAAATAATGAGGAATGTTTTTTAATTCTTCCGTAAGTTCCTCGTATTTAATTCCATGCAGCTGAATAAAATCCAGAATGCCTTTCTTTACAAGTTCTATGGCAGCAGCTGCTTCCTTACTTTTTACATCTGTAATTACGGCAACCTTAAATGCTTTTACTTCTGGAAGAATTTTTTTTATCTGTTCAAATTTTTCTCCGCAAACATTACGGGTAAAGCCATGAGCAAAAATAAATCCGACAAAATCCGCACCCAGAGAGTCCGCCATAAGGACGTCGCCTGCTCTGGTAAGTCCGCAGATTTTTACGAGAGGGCGGGAAGATTCCTTGTTTTTATAAACTTTTTGAGCAAGAGAAAGAATTTTCTGTCCGTAAGGATTTTTTTCTGCACCTTTAAATGCACGGACAAATTCGCCTGCTTTTTCAGGAGCCCTTGCAGCAAATTCTCCAAGCAAAAGTCCGCAAAAACCAATTGAACCGACATTTGCAGCAGCCTGAGGAGTTGTAATTCCGCTTTCAAAAATTACGTTTCCGCCTAAACGCTGCAAAAGCATTGCAGGAACAAGTAAATCAATTGAAAAATCCTTTAAATTGCGGGAATTAACGCCACAAACAATTGTTTGAGGATAATATTTTTTTACTTCAAGAACTTTTTGAGCATCTTCGTCTGTGCGCACTTCCACAAAGGCGCGGATTCCAAGTTCTGCACACTTTGCAGTCATCGACTTCATTTTTTCGAGGCTCAATATTCCGCAGATTAAAAGAACTGCGTCCGCGCCGCAAAGATAGGCAATTTCTATTTCTCGCTCGTCAATCAGAAAATCCTTGCGCAAAACTGCAACGTCAGGAACGGCAGCGCACACCGCCATTAAATCTCCCAGGTTTCCTTTAAAATAATTTTCTTCTGTAAGGCAGCTGATTGCGCCCGCTCCGTTAGCACGGTATTTTAACGCAGTTTCTGCAGGATTTAAGTCAGGGGCAATGTCGCCTTTGCTCGGGCTTGCACGCTTTACTTCCAGGATTACGCCGCGTTCTTCCATAAAAGGATTTACCGGGCGGGTACGAACTTCTGGAATTTTAAAACCAAAATCAAAACCGCGTTCTGCAATGTCTTTTTTGCGCTGTTCAACAATCTGCGCAATTATATTTTTTGTATTCATTTGTATTTCCGATAATAAAAAAATATATATCAAACAGCCTCTCGCCGAGAACCTTTATAAAGAAAATGCCTTCCTGTCATTTTCTTTATTGCAAAAACTTTTTTTAGTTTTTGCCCGACTGCATCCGCCATCCGTGGCGGTCATTGTTGTATTCTTTGACACAGAACCTCGGCTACGGCTATTTGATAGTTTTCATAAAATAAACTCAACGCAATTTATTTAAAATTCAAAAAATACTAAAGCACTCGGTCTGCAAGCCCCTTGCTCACTTCTACAATCTCATTCAGTTTTGCAAGTGCCGTTCCGCTGTCAATTGCCGACAGTGCCTTGTCGTAGCCTTCCTTTAAGCTCTTTGCCCGGCCGGTAAGATACAAAACAGCACCGGTGTTCAGGCCGACAGCATAACGGATTGTCTTTCTGCCATTGCCATTTAAAACTTCAAGACCTAAGGCAGCATTTTCATTTCCGCTTCCACCGGAAAGTTCAGCCTCGTCAGCGTCTGTAATTCCAAACTTTGCAGGGTCGATTACAAACAGAGTTTCCTTTCCTTTTTCGTCGATTAAGCAGGCATGAGTTTTTGCGCACGGAGAAATTTCGTCGTAACCGTCGTCAGAAGCAACAACCAGAACTCTTTTTGCGCCAAGCCCTTTTGCAGCACGGGCGTAGTCAACTAAAAGCGACTTTGAATAAACGCCCAGAACTTCGTATTCTGCGCCAGCCGGATTTAAAAGCGGGCCCAAAACGTTCATTATTGTTTTAATTCCTAAAGCCTTTCTTACAGGAGCCGCAAAACGCATTGCAGCATGATAGACAGGAGCCATTAAAAATCCAAAACCTGTCTTTTCTACAAGGGCAGCCGTTTTTGCCGGTTCTGCCATAATGTTGATTCCGAGATTTTCAAAAAAGTCTGCAGCCCCGGATTTAGAAGAAACAGCGCGGTTTCCGTGTTTTGCCATTGCCTGCCCGCAGCTTGCAGCAACAATTGCCGACAGCGAAGAAATATTAAAGCTCCCCTTGCTATCTCCTCCAGTGCCGACAATTTCTGCCAGCCCCTTTCTTGCGCACGGAAACTCCGTCTTTTTCTTCAACAGGGCACGCGCACAACCAGTCATTTCGCTTACGGCAACGCCTTTAGCCTGCATTGCAACAAGGATTGCAGCCATAACGCGCTCGTCCATTGTTCCGTCGGTAACGTTTTCCATAAAGAACGAAGCCTGTTCTTCCGTTAAATCTTTTTTGTCCAGCAGCTGGTTCAGATACTGAGCAACAGGGAGGTTTTCGCGGCGGTAATTTATAAAATTTACGAAAATCTCTTTACAGTGTTCGCTTGCAATGCTTTCCGGGTGGAACTGAACGCCTTCAATCGGCAAAGTTTTGTGGCGGATTCCCATAATGTCGCCGTCCTTTGCACGTGCAGTAACTTCAAAATCAGGACTCAAAGTACTTTCGTCAATCACGAGCGAATGATAACGCGTAAATTTGCATGATTTACCAATCGTTCTGAAAAGTCCTCGTCCGTCTAAATCAATATCCTGAATAATTCCATGGCACACATTCTTTGCATGAACAATCTTTGCACCAAAAGCTTCTCCAATTGCCTGGTGTCCAAGGCAGATTCCAAGAATCGGAATTTTTCCTGCAAAATATTTTATCGCTTCAACACTGATTCCAGCCTGACCGGGATTTCCTGGTCCAGGAGACACAACAAGGTAGTCTGGCTTCATTGCAGCAACTTCTTTAACCGTATATTCGTCGTTCCGCACAACCTTTATTTCCTGGGCAGTGTACATCTGCAGACTCTGAACAACGTTAAAAGTAAAACTGTCATAATTATCAATTACTAAAATCATAGCTGTCTCCATTTCTTTTTTTTAAGGAGAGGGGGAAAGCCTTCCCCCTGCGGCGCACTCTGTTGCGCCGACACCCCCTTCTCCTAGGGGCTCTGCCCCTAAAACCCCGGCACAAAACCGCGCCGTGTTACTATCTAAAGAAACAATACAACTATTACTTGTTACTGTCAATAGAAACAGTGGTAAGAAAAAGACATCCCTTTCTTTTTCTTACCACCACGAATCGTTTTTCAAACGATTCGTGTATCCAATGTAGCCACCATCCCTGGTGGCTTTTTGTCAAAACATAGGTTTTGCCAAAGTTTGTGCCTGTCGTTGTGCCACCTTCCATGGTGGCGGATTTTTCTTTGGTGGCTGTTTTGCGTTAGTGGCTGTAGCGGCCGCCTGGCGGGTGCGCAGCACCGGAGGCGCGTTAGACGCCGTAGCTGCGAAAGACACGACCCGTGCTGGCACGGGGAACGCCCGCATATTTAGTTTTTTACATCGCTACGCTGAAATTCGGAACGGCTTCGGCTACCATTGGTTTACTGAACAGATAGCCCTGGATATAGTCGCACTGCATTTCGCAGAGTTTGTCGTACTGCCATTTGTGCTCTACGCCTTCAACAGTAAGCTTCATTCCAAGTCCGTGCACAAGATGAACAATGTTCTGTATAAAAGATTCCTTGCCTTCTACAAGATAGTTATCTACAAGTGATTTATCTATTTTTACCTTATCTGCAGGAACAAATGTAAGATAACTCAAAGATGAATACCCTGTTCCAAAGTCGTCTAAGGCAAGTCCAACTCCTATTTCTGCAAAATCACTGAACAGCTGCTTTGCACGAGTTTTTTTGCCCATAAAAAGGCTTTCTGTAATTTCAATTTCAATTAAATCCGACGGAATCTGATATCTGTCGAGCATGATTTTTAAATAGCCGACATAGCCTTTATCTACAAGCTGACCGTTAGAAAAGTTGATTGCTACTTTTTTAAGGTTCATTCCCTGAGAACGCCATTCTGCCATATCCTGCAAAACTTTCTGAGTTACAATGCGGCCAATCTGGGTAATAAAACCTGTACTTTCTGCAACCGGAATAAATGCATCCGGGCCAATCTTGTAGTCACGCAGACGAACAAGGGCTTCGTAGCCGGACACATCACCGTTTTCTGTAGAAACCTGCGGCTGGTAGCGGATTTCAAAACCGCCTGTATCGCATTCAATTTTTAGAAGATCGCGGATCTGGTTAGTTTTTATCCGCGATTCCCGCATTTCAGGAGCAAAGCCAAGACAAATTCCGCTGCCCTGAGCCTTTGCCTGGTACATTGCAATGTCTGCATTTGTTATTAAATCGTCAAACGTAATATCCGGCGAAGAATCTGCAAAGCCCAGGGTTGCCGTTACGCTAAGGTGATTGTTTTTGTAGTTAATCGGCGCATTTAAAATCTGCCGCAGCGTTTCAATCATTGCACCGTTTTTTTCGATGTGCCCGCATTTATACGCAAGCAGGAATTCATCTCCACCGTGACGGGCTGCAAACCAGTCGCCGGTAGCAGTTAAGCCTCTTAAGCGTTCTCCAAATTCTTTTAGAACAAAGTCGCCGCATTCATGAGTGTATGTATCGTTGTAATTTTTAAAATCGTCTACATCCATTAAAAACAGGGTAAAAGGAATTCCTGAATACAGCATTCTTCGGATTTCCTCGTCACCGTAACTGCGGTTTGGCAGGCCCGTTAAACCGTCGTTGTTCGCCGCAAATGTAAGCCTTGTCTTTGAGTCAATTAAATCCCTGTTTATCTGCCTCATACGCTTGTTCATTGCCATTACGATTTCGTTTATTTTTTTTGAACGTTCATAAAATCCAAGAAAAATAAAAACAGTAAGAACAAGGGCAAAAACAATCAGGCTGAACGGAACTAAAACTTCCCTTAATTCCTTAATAAAATTTACAGGCTTATTCATAAAAACAGTATCTTTTGGCAAAGATGAAGGATTTATTCCAAAATCCTTTAGTTTCTGGTAGTCAAAAACATATTGACCGGCAGAATAATCATCTTCCTTAAAATCAGAAACGCTTTTTCCTTTCATAATCTGTTCTACGATCTGTGCCGCGTGAACTCCTGCCTTGTAATGATCAAAGATTTTTCCACCCAAAAATCCGTTGCCAATTCCAACAAGATTTGTTCTGTAGACCGGAGTTTTTTCTGTTACCGAATTTATTAAATTTATTAAGTCGTAAACCGACATTGCATTTTTATGCGCATACGACTGCAAAGAAGAAAGACACAAAATTGAATCAGTTTCTTTTACTTCTGCAAGGCGCGCTGTAAGTCTTTCTTTTGAATTTCTGGAAATTGTTAAAAATTCAAAAGAAAGATTCGGATACTTTTTAATTGCTTTTTCAAACTGGGCTTTATCTCCGCGGCCAGTTAAAGAATCGTCGTGCAGACAGTAAATTTTTTCGAGTTTTGGATTCTGCTCAACCATCAGCTCAATTGTTTCTTCTACGAAAATATGTTCTGGAAATCCCGTCACCCACGGATCTTTTTCTGCTTCTTTTGCACGGGCAATATTGTTTACACCAAAAAAGACAACCGGAGTTTCTTTAAAAAGCTGATCTTTATACTGCTGAATGAAATTTAAGGCTGCATCATCGCTGACAACAACAACCTGGTAGCCTTTTTTACGCATGGAAACTTTATGGCGCACAGACTGACAGAATAATTCGTAGTTTTCTGAAGTATCGTAATTGAGCATATCCATGTACATTATTTCGTACATGATTCCTGCCTTTTCAAATTCTGAATTTAATCCTTCAAACTGTTTTTGTGTAATTAAATAACGCGGGTCATAAGAACTTATACACAAAACCTCGCCATCCAATGGCTCTACATAAAGAGCAGATTTTCTGTCTTCTTCAACTTCTTTTATAAAATTGTCAATTAAAAGAACCACTCCGGAAAGAGCACAGAGTATAGCTATAAGCGTTATAAAATATGTAAAAACAAAAGACTTTCTTCGATTCATAAGCCAAACCCGCCGGAGGGCATTCTTCAATAAAGAGGAATTTTAAAGTTTTGTTTATGATAATCATATTTAAACAAATTTACTAAAACAATAAATTATCAAATCCAGGTTAAAACAACCCTGCAGCCCATATAAAAAATAAAAAAATGATTTCCCAGGGACAACCTGTGTCCCGCACACTAAGCTATGATTATTCCATCGTTACCGCTGACGCGGAGTTTTTAGTTTATGGGAGAAAATCATGACAATGTTTTTTATTTTTTTAGCTTTTATCTGTTTATGGGCAGGTACAGAAATTGTAGAAACAGTGCTTTCAGAAAAAAGAAGACGGACAAGCCACGGACAAAAAAAGACCCTCCGCTGGCTCGACTAAACCAGCAGAGGGCTGTAAAACTATTCAATCAAAAGATTGCGGACTTCTGCCCAGTTAAGGCATTTGCGCTCCCAGTCTTTTCCGCCGGTGCGGATAAACTCGTTGAGCCATGCCTGCCAGGTTTCTTTTGTAAGTGCACGGCGGCCTGTTGCAAAATCAAGAACGCCCTGCTCATAAAACTTCTTTACATCAGAAGAAGGAGCAGGCAAACCTTCTGAACCAAAGGCCGGAGTCCAGTCTCGGGCCTGCATGTCGCGCAGAACTAAATATGCGCTCATTTTTTTGCCGTTGCGGCTGGTCCATTCAGGATAGCGGCTTTCAAGTTCAAATTCGCTGTTGTAGAAAATAAGGTTTCTTAACTGCAGATAGCGTGCAAATGAACTTTGAGTATAGGCTTTTGAAGGATCTGCAAGCCCCTCTGTCGTTATTTTTCCGTCAGCAGTGCGCAGATAGTTTATGCCTTCTTCACCAAAACCAAGACGGAAATAACCTTCGTCGCTGCTCATCCATTCAAGCAGGCGGGCAATTGCTTCAATTTTTCCGTTTTCGCGGGCAGCCTTACTGATTGCGTAAGTTCTGTGTCCCTGGTCTGTATAAATTCCAACTGATTTTTCGCCCTTAGGTCCAACTGGCGGATCAATTACAATCCATTCTCCGTCCGGGAATCTTGCATCAAAAGGTGCGTAGTTATTTTCCAGGGCAAAGGCAGCATTCTGTTCACGCATAATTCCAAAACGGCCGCTCTTCCATGCGTTGCGGAAATCGTCTTTTTTATAAACAGTCCAGTTTGGATCAATTACTTTTTCTGCAACCATTGTGCGTACAAAATCAAGGGCATCGTAATAAGATTCCTTAAAAATGTTGAGTCCGGCAGTTGAACGGTTAAAATCAAAAGTTCCTTCAACCTGGAATGCACCAAAAATCGGTTCAAACCTGGTTCCAAAACCTTCTGAACTCTTTTTAATGTCAAGAAAGGCTCCATAACCGTAAGTGTCGTTTCTTCCGTTTCCGTCAGGATCATTAAAGGTAAAAGCCTTCATTACGTTAAGGTAGTCATCAAGAGTTACAGGAATTTCAAGACCAAGTTTGTCCAGCCAGTCTTTACGGATTAAAATTCCTTCATTCTTTGTAATCGAACCCGGCTGGCTCAAAGCATAATGCTTTCCTTTTTTCGAATAAGATTTGCGGGAACCAGCATCATACATTAAAGCTGTGCGATGCGGCATAAGTGCATACATATCATCAACATAGCTCAACTGATCATTTTTAATCAGTTCCGGCAAAACAGTTCCGGAAGCAACAAAAATATCCGGCAAACGACCGGCAGCAGCTGCCGCCCTGATTTTTTTGTCAGCTTCTTCAGTTTTTCCAGGCATTGCAGAAAGCTTTAAATCAATATTCAGCTCCCTGCGGATAATGTTAAAAACTTCCCAGTCAGCAGGCGGTTCCCCGGCCTCTCCAAAGGCAACTCCGTACCACATTTCAACAGGCACCGGCGCAGTTCCCTTAGAACCGCAGGAAGTCAAAAGAGCACAGCAGATTGCCCCAATAACACTAAAAACCTTGCATTTCATTAAACAAATTCCTCCAATTACAACAAGAGTTTCTAAAAGCTAAAATTTATAAAGATAACAAAAAAGAATATACCACAATAAAATTAAAAATTCGACACGCACATCAATATGGAACAAATGTCGAATTTCAATGAAGGCTCTTCAACCAGCCTCTCGTCGAGAACCTGCCAGCAAGCCGCATGCCTCGCTTCGCTCAGAATGCGTTTGTGTCAGAACCTCGACTACGGCTAGTTGACATTTTTATACAAAAATCGACATTATCTCATTAATCCAACCAGCCTCTCGCCGGTTTTCTGACAATCTTCCGTCTGGTGCTTGCCCTTTCATAAATCTTAATTCATAATTCTGCGCATAATGAACATTCTGATCAGTGCCTGCCTTCTTGGGTTCGACGTAAAATACGACGGAACAAACAATTCTCATCTTTTAGATCCGCTAAAACTCGAGCGGCTCAAAAAAATGACAAATCTGATTCCAGTCTGCCCGGAATCCTGGGGTGGACTCGAATGCCCGCGCAGCCCCTGCGAACGCTCAGGCGAAAAAGTTATTACATCAAGCGGCGAAGACAAAACTGTCCAGTTTACAAAAGGCGCTAACCAGGTTTTAAAACTTGCAAGAATGTTCAACTGCCAGTACGCACTTTTAAAAGAAAACAGTCCTTCCTGCGGAGCCGGCAAAATCTACGACGGAAGTTTTACTCACACATTGGTTGCAGGAGACGGCGTTACGGCCGAACTTTTAGACCAGAATGACATAAAAATCTTTGGCGAATCCAAACTAGACGAACTTTTAGAAGCTGTCCGTCTTGCAAAAATGCCGCTGCAGCTTACGTTCACGTTTGAATAATTTAACAAATGCCAGATACGGCGATTTGACCTTTTTTATACAAAAATATTTGTCCATTTATTCAATCAATCAGATCAGACGGTTTTTCTATAATGTAGTCGGCGCCGTATTCTTTAAATTCTTCCTTGCTTCCGTAGCCCCACAAAACTGCACAGACTTTTATCCCGTTTTTGTGCGCTCCGAGAATATCGTGCTTACGGTCTCCAATCATAAGGATTTTTCCAGATTTTTGAACTTCTTCAAGCTTTTCGTGTTCAATTAAAAAACTTATTACCTTGTGTTTTTCGCTCCGGCTTTCTGCAAGGTCAGCTCCCACGGCAAAATCAAAAAACTGCTCAAGATTGTAATGTTCAAGAATCCGCTTCATAAAAACTTCCGGCTTAGAAGTTGCAACATAAAGTTTTTTTCCGTTTTCTTTTAAGGCTTTAAGGGTTTCAGCAATTCCTTCATAAACCGAATTTTCAAAAATTCCCTTTTCAGAATAGAATTCGCGGTATTTTTTCATTCCCTGTTCAATCTGCTCTTCGTTGAATCCATAAAAAGTTTTAAAAGATTCAGGCAGCGGCGGACCAATAAAAAGTTTCAGTTTTTCGTCATCAGCTTCTTTTATTCCAAAACTTTCAAGGGCATAGCGCACGCTGTTAATAATTCCCTGTGCAGAACGCGTAAGAGTGCCGTCAAGATCCCAGAAAAAATGTGTAAAATTTAAGAAATCATTATTTAAAATCATAATTAAAAATTCGCGGGCGTGCCCCTGCCGGGTCGCGCTTTTCGTGGTTCCGCTTCCGCTTCATTGTCCTGACCTTCTGTCAGGCAACAAATGCTGCACATTTCTTGCGGTCAGCAGACTGTCCGTGCCCTCCGTGGCACAAGGCACAGATAAAAATTCCATTTTCTGGAACAAAACAGAGCACGGACAACGCCTTCGGCGCCACTACAATCGCTCACGCAAAATCAACAGGTGAATGACAGGTTTTAGTTTAAAAATTCAAACATCCTTTCGCACGGAACCTGTCCACAAGCCTCATGCTTCGCTACGCTCAGAATGAGTTCATGTCCAGAACCCCTGCTACGGCGGTTTGACATTTTTCAGAAAATAATCTCGCCATTCAACTGTTCAGTTTTATAGATTAATGGTGAAAAAGTCTTATGCCGTTAAAGCACATTACCATATTGTATTTGTCGCAAGTTTCGATTACCTGGTCGTCGCGTACAGATCCGCCAGGCTGTGCAATTACTGTAACACCGGATTTGTGTGCACGTTCAATATTGTCACCAAACGGGAAGAATGCGTCAGAACCAAGAGCAACGTCTGTATTTTTTGCAATCCATTCTTTCTTTTCTTCGCGTGTAAAAACTTCCGGCTTTACTTTAAATATTTTCTGCCAGCTGCCTTCAGCAAGAACGTCTTCGTATTCTTCACCAATGTAAACGTCAATTGCATTGTCGCGGTCTGCGCGTTTTATTCCATCAACAAACTGCAGTCCCAAAACTTTTGGAGACTGTCTGAGCCACCAGTTGTCAGCCTTCTGTCCGGCAAGGCGCGTACAGTGAACACGGCTCTGCTGTCCGGCACCGATTCCGATTGCCTGTCCGTCTTTTACGAAACAAACAGAATTTGACTGTGTGTATTTTAATGTAATCAAAGCAATTATAAGATTGTGCTTTTCGTCTTCTGTCAGGCTCTTATTTTTTGTAACAATGTTTGTAAGGCAGTTTTCGTCAAGCTTAATAAAATTGTGTCCCTGTTCAAACTTTACGCCAAAAACCTGTTTTACTTCTGTTGCCGGCGGAACGTAAGAAGGATCAATCTGAATAATGCAGTAATTTCCGTTTTTCTTTGCCTTTAAAATTTCCAGAGCCTTTGCAGAATAAGAAGGAGCAATTACACCGTCAGAAACTTCTTTTTTAATTAAAAGTGCAGTTGCTTCGTCACATTCATCGCTCAGAGAAATAAAATCTCCAAAAGAAGACATTCTGTCGGCACCGCGGGCACGGGCATAAGCGCAGGCCAGAGGAGAAAGTTCAACTCCGTCTGTAAAGTAAATCTGCTTTAAAGTGTCGCTCAAAGGTTTTCCGATTGCAGCACCGGCAGGGCTTACATGCTTAAAAGAAGTTGCAGCAGGAATTCCAGTTGCTTCCTTTAATTCTTTTACAAGCTGCCAGCCGTTTAAAGCATCAAGCAAGTTTATATAACCTGGCCGTCCGTTCAAAACAGTAATTGGAAGGTCGCCTTCATCAACAAAAACCTTAGCAGGCTTCTGGTTTGGATTACATCCGTATTTAAGTTCAAGTTCTTTCATAAAATTAAACTACCATAAAAAAGCCTTACATTCAATAAATGTAAAAATTGACAGGCTCGCATTCTCCTGCGCGCCATGGAGAGCGCACAAAGACAATAAACCCCAGGAAATAACGTTTCCTGCGCGACAGGAGGTCGCACTTCCCCTTGCCAATTTTTATTTAAAGTCTTATAAAGTTCAAATGCTAAAAAAAACTAACATCTACATTGTCCGCCACGGTCAGACCGACTGGAATATTCAGAAAAAAATGCAGGGACGGTCGGACATTCCACTCAATTCAAAAGGTGAACAGCAGGCACAGCAGACAGGCATCAGTTTAAAAGAACAGGGAATTCAATTTGACAGGGTTTATTCAAGCCCGCTGTGCCGGGCATTAAAAACAGCCGAGCTTATAAGCGGTTTTAAAGAAGAACAGATTATAAAAGAACCGCGGATTATAGAATTTGCTTTTGGAAAAGCCGAAGGCGCAACAATCGAAGAACGCCGGACAAATCCAAAACTTTTTAATATCAGGGATTTTTTTCTTGCCCCGGAAGTTTACAAAGCTGCAGAAGATGCAGAAACATTCGAAGCAGTTTCTGAACGCACAAAGGATTTCTGGCAGAACGAAATTCTCCCGCTCGAAGCCTCTCCAGTAAAAAACATTCTGGTTGTAACCCACGGCGGCACTCTGCAGTCACTTTTAATGCATATTGACGGCCGCAGCCTTAAAGATTTCTGGGCAGTAGAATTTAAAAACTGTTCTGTAAATTTAATTTCGCTGGAAAATGGAAAATTCAATTTGGAATGGACAAGCCGGGTTTTCTACGAAGAATAAATCTAAACCCGCGGTTGCTTAACCAGGACTGTTGTTGAATTAACTGGCCCATTTTGAGCGCCACGGATGGCGCACAAAGACGAATGCCCGCAGGAAATGCATTTGCATTTTCTGTCGCGACAGAATGACAGCCTCTGTCATGTACATTCAACTTCCTAGAAAGTCCAGCAGAAACCAACTTTTGGTGTAACTACGAAGATCTGAGAGTTTCCGTCAGAACCACTGTCTGTAGTACTTGATTCATAAAGGCCGTTTGTTTTATAAGTTTTTTCCCAGCGCCAGTTTGAACCACCGGCACCAACAACAGCAGTGCATGAAGCAAAAATTCCAAATGCACTGTCAAACTTGTGACTGAAATAAAAATCAAGACCTGCAAGGAAGTTTACTTCTGCCATAAGCCAGTCGTCTTCTCTTGTACCAATATTGCCACTAGAAGTAACAGAAGACTTTTCACTATTAAAACCTGCAATGATTGTATCAAAACCAACAACGCCACTCAAAATAAGTTTATTAGAAGGACTTTTTGCAAAGTTTTTACCAACACCGAACAAAAAGCTGAAATCAAAACCGTCGCAGTCAACCGGCATGGAAGAATAAGGTTTACTTACTTTTGCGTAACCAGCATCCATGTCCCACATAAAGCTGAATCCATTGTCTTTTACAAGGCGGAACTGTCCGTCCCAGTTTACACCAAAACCGTCAGTTGCTTTCTTTTCTGTTGTAGAATCGTCCTTAAATTCAACAGTTGTTTTAAAAACAGGAACGTCTAAACCAGTAGCAATAATTTTTGTCCAGTCTGCAAAAGCAGAACCAGCAACCATAGCAAACACTGCAAGACCTAAAATAATCTTCTTCATAAAAATAATCCTCCGTTAGTGCCCATACTCCTTAAAACGGGCAACATCACATTTGTTATGTCCTTAGTATAAAAAAACTATGTTGCCAGATGTAAACCTTTTTGGACAAAAAAAATCCACAGACCTGTGTTTTACATAAATCCGTGGAATATCTTTCAAACAAAATTTCAACTTTTTACTAAACGAGCGAATATCGAGTTTATTTTTCAAGAAATATAAAATAGCCGTAGCCGAGGTTCTGACACAAACGCATTCTGAGCGTAGCGAAGCATGCGGCTTGCTGGCAGGTTCTCGGTGAGAGGCTATTTTCTATTATGCCTCCATATTAAACTCGATCTTCAGTTTTTTTAGTTTTCCGCGAGGCACTTATCAAGCTCTGCCGAAATTGCTTTTTTGTCTAAGTTCTGGCCGATTACGCAGAGTTTTATCATTCTGTCGCCGACAGTTTCGTCCCATTCCTTCTGGATTTCAGGATTCTGAGCAAGAATCTTTTTCTGTTCCTTTTCAGGAGCAGCAGCAATCCACTGACCGGAATATCCTGCCTGAATCTGTCTTCCGCTTGTTTCAAAAACCCATGCCATTTCAGGTTCATCGTTAAACCACATTAAGCCCTTGCAGCGGATAATGTTCTTTGGCCATTTTGCAGCAAATTCATCGAGTTTCTGGCGGTCAAAAGGCTTACGGCGGAAGTATATGAATGTTCCGATTCCGTACTCATCTTCGTCCGAACCAGAATCACCTTCATGCTTGTGCTCGTGGTGGTGATGTTCGTGTCCTTCGTGATCATGGTCGTGGTGTTCATGTTCTTCATGCTCATGATCGTGGTCTTCGTGGTCGTGATCATCTTCATCATGATCTTCTTCAACTTCATCTTCTTCCAGATGCTTGCACCAGCCGGCAGCAGCATAAACAGTTTCAAAGTCAAAAGAATGTGTCGAAAGAATTTCTTCAACATCAACCTTACCGTGGTCAGTTTCAATGATTTTTACGCCAGGATGCAGGGTTTCAATTACCTTGCGGACTTTCTTAAATTCATCTTCAGTAACAAGGTCTTTTTTATTGATTACGAGAGTAGAACAGAATTCAATCTGCTGAACCAGAAGGGATTCAATATCTTCTTCTCCCATATCTTCCTTATCAAGAAGTTTGTTTCCACCGGCAAACTCGTCAACAAGGCGGGCAGCGTCAACAACGCCTACAACGTTATCTACAACGCCATTTTTAATTGTTTCAAGTTCCTGGGCAATCGGCATCGGTTCGCAGACACCGGAAGCTTCAATCATTACATAATCGTATTTTCCACCTTTTATAAGGTTTTCAATATTCTGCGAAAGCTGAGATTTTAACGTACAGCAGATACAGCCGTTTGTAAGCGGAACAATGTCCGAAGTATCAGTAATTTTTGCTCCGTCTGCAATCAATTTAGCGTCAACGTTTACTTCGCCAATATCGTTTACAATTACAGCAACCTTGTATCCTTTCTGGTTCGAAAGAACCTGATTCAATAAAGTCGTTTTTCCAGCACCAAGATAACCACAAAGCAAAGTGATTGGTGTTTTAGCCTTAGCCATTTTTTATTCCTCCAGAAATATTTCTATTTTACAGATTTAATTCACCAAATAAGATAATAAAAAAATTACAAAAAGACTATAAAAATCATTTTTCTTTTAAGGAGCCATTCACGCCAGATAACAATTTTCAGTCACTGCCGGCTTTGCAGGTTCCGCGTCTTACGCGCTCCAGTGCTGCGCACCGCCTGACGGCACCTTCCAATCCGGGCTAAATCTCTGCGCTGTATTTTTAAACTTGCCCTTTTACAAAACCAGGCTTTGTGATTATTATTAAGCCCAAACATCAAGTTTTAATAAAACACATTTCAAATAGCCTCTCACCGAGAACCTGCCAGCAAACCGCATGCTTCGCTACGCTCAGAATGCGTTTGTGTCAGAACCTCGGCTACGGCTATTTGACAATTTTTAGAAAATAAACTCACATTCTGTTTATTTATAAAAATCGCAAGCAAAAAAAAGGTTCGGTCACTATGAAAAAAACTAACGCAATGCGTATTTTAGACGGTTTAAAAATCAAATACGAAACTTTATCTTACGACGATGACGGTGAACACGAATTAAGCCGCGGGGCAGCTGAATCGATTGCAGCAAAACTCAACATAAATCCGGCTGCGTGCTTTAAAACAATAGTAATGCGTAACGAATCCAGACAGGTTTTTGTCTTCTGCCAGAGCGCGCTCCACGAAATAAACTTAAAAAAGGCCAGAACTGCAAGTTCTTCAAAAGAAATAAATCCTGTAAAACCAGACGAGCTCCTGTCGCTTACAGGCTACATCCGTGGCGGCTGTTCCCCTCTCGGAATGAAAAAAAAGTTCCCGACATTTATAGACCAGAGCGCACTCAACTTTGAAAAAATCTACATCAGTGCAGGCATGCGCGGAGAACAGATTGTAATTGCACCTCAGGACTTAGTAAAAGCAAGCGGTGCAACAGTAACAGACTTAATCTTAGAATAACTTACTTTGAAGTTAAATTTACGATTCCGTCCCAGTTTTCAGGCACGCCGTTTTCTATAAATTCTTTGCATCGCTGGGCATAAACCAGCGGAGAATCGTCCTTAGGCCATATTTTGTTTGCCTTTACAAAAAGTTTTCCGGCAGAAGTAAAATCGCGGATAAGGTATTTTTCCATTGCGCTGTTAAAAACTTCAACTGCTTCAAGCACATTTTCTTCAAGTTCTTCCTTAAAGCCTAAAATGTTCCACAGCTGAACCGGTTCACTTTTTCCGACAACACGCACACGGTCAAATTTTCTTGCAACGATTTTATCCCTGTGTTCACCGCTGTTAGCTTCCTGCCAGGTTGAATCGCTGCACAAGATCCACGATTTATAAACCTTATTTACGCCTTCAAGACGGCTGGCAAGGTTTACTGCGTCTCCCATAATCGTGTAATTCATTTTTGCGCTGGTTCCCATGTTTCCGACAACCATGTCGCCGGTATTAATTCCAATCCGCGTCTGCAGGCTCTGAGGAATTGTTCCGTTTTTTAAACTGCGTTCGTTAAATAAAACTTCTTCCTGCTTCATTCTTATTGCAGAAACACAGGCATTCCATGCAGAATTTTTCAAATCAACCGGAGCACCAAAAAAGCTTACGATTGAGTCGCCGATATATTTGTCGATTGTTCCCTGCTCTGCAAGAATTTTATCAGACATGCTTCCAAGGTATTCATTCAAAATACTTACAAGTTTTGTCGGTGTTACCTTTTCAGAAAAAGAAGAAAAAGCCTTAATGTCAGAAAATAAAGCCGTCATTCTTTTTTCGTCGCCACCAAGTTTTAGTTTTGAAGGATCTTTTACAATCTGTTCAACAACAGCAGGAGCAAGATAGGTAGAAAAGGCATTCCTTAAAACACCCTTGTCTTTTTCAGCAGTTACAAAACGCAATATTACGACAACTAAATAAGAAAGAACTGTCGTTAAAATGCAGGCAACCGGCGGAACATAAATATTGAATAAAATCATCAGCAGCGAAGGAACACAGACGCATAAAACCACAGAAAAAATTCCACAGAAGTTTTGAACCCAGACATTTTTTCCGGTTGTATAAACTACCGACAGAAAGGCAATAATTGCAGCCAAACCAAAACTTACCAGCCAGTGAATTTCGCGGATAAAATCACGGTTCATGATTGTGTTGTAAACATTTGCATGAGTTCCAACGTTCGGATAAGCGCGGTTAAAAGGCGTTGTTCCCAGATCCGTCGTCGAACTTGCTGTGTTGCCGATTATACAGAAAGAATCTTTATATGCTTCTTTTTTTTCTGCAAATGTGCTGCGGTAAATGTCATCTTCGTTTTTTAAATCGTCAAAGAGAGTTTTTATTCCTGCCTTTATTTCTAAATAATTGTTCTCGTCAAGCTGGGCTTTCATTTCGTCAAGGCGTAAATTTATTTCTTCAAAATAAGAACCTTCCAGAAAAGCTTTTACGCGGTCAAAAAAACTTTCTCTTGCATCAAAATAATCAACATATTCTTCAGCCTTAATTCCTCCGTCAAAAGCATTGCCTTTTTCATCTAAGCCGGTGCATTTTTCCAGAAGAAAATTTTTATACTGTTTTATGTAGTTGTAATCATTAAGAATTGCAGAAGTTTCTTCTTTATACGAAAGTGCATTTCCTTCAGAATCCCACAGATTGAATCCGTTTAAGGTTTCCAGCAGAGAAATGATTTTTCCTTCTGTTTCGTCAAGCTGGTAGAGCATTACGACGCTTTCGCGCCTGAACGAATCTATAAATTCTTTTTTTATCCAGCTGACACACATCCGTCCGTGGCTGTCCAAAGGAATCGTTATATTTATTCTTTTTTCAGGAGAATCGGGATTTTTTGCACCAATCAGTTTTAACGAAAACTGAGTCCTGACAATTTTCTGAGGATCTAAATTTTTTAAAATCGGGGCAAAAACAAGCTGTGCTGCATAACCGCCGTTCTGTTCGCTCAAAAGCTCAACGCGGCGGCGGCTTCCGTCACTGTCTAAAACAACGTTTGTAAATCCGGCTCCGCTGGCACCTTTCATAAAAACTTCGATTGCAGGACAGAATCCAAGCCGATTGTCTCCGCCCTGGTCAATAAGATAGTAATTATTTCCTCGTTTTATAAATGCGTTCGGATCTTCAACATTTGTAAAAAGACATTTATTGCGAACATATTCCAGATATTCAGGTGAATACTTTATATCAAGGTCAAGAATGTTGATTGTAAGCCAGGTGTCTCCAAAAAACTGAATCGCCTTTGAAAAAAGCGCATCATTGTCACGAAAGGCAGATCCATTGATTTTGTCTTTTAGAGAATCAAATCCGGGATTTACCCAGTCTTCAATTGCTTCAGAAGCAAGTTCAACAAGATCATTTTTGCCGTACATTCCGCTTACGGCAGCTTCGGAAAGCTGATTTATAATGTCTGCAACATCCTGTTTTTGAGTGTCGATTGCGTTTCCAATATCTTTAGAAGCGTCAGGATTTACACCAAGATGCGACGGCGAAAGATATTCAATATCAAAAACAGCAGTCTTTGCACCAAGTTCCTTCATTCTTAAAAGAGAATTTGCAAGAATGTCACGACTCCACGGCCACGGCCCCAAATCTTCGAGGGATTTATTGTCAATTTCTACAAATAAAACTTCCGCTCGGGTTTCCGGCTGCCTTCTAAAACCTAACATTAAGTCGTAAAGCCTGTAGTCAAATTTCTGAAAAAGGCCGGAAAATCCGGCAAGGCCACACACTAAAATCACAATTAAAACAGCGATTTTGTCAAAACTCTTCTTAAGCGATTTTGAATAATTCTTGTCTCTCATTATGACAAAAATTATAACACATGTTATTATTTTGAATAAAACGAAACCCTGCATAAATACAAAAAGTGGAGAATTTATGAAAAAGATTTTAACCTTACTTTTTAGTTCGGCTGCATTCTGTTTTTGCGCCACTGCACAGAGTTCTCAAAAACTTACAGAATTAATTGCCACAAAAAATGCAACCTATGGTCAGGTAGCCTATCTCTGCCAGGTTTATTCAGGACTGATTGACGAAAACGCAGACTATGAACAGGCATTTGAGCAGTTTAGGGAATCAAATAAAATAAAAAACGGAGCTTCGGTTAACACTCCGATCACACTTTCTGAACTTTCTTTTATCTGCAC
Source organism: uncultured Collinsella sp. (assembly GCA_963613915.1). Taxonomy (GTDB): domain Bacteria; phylum Spirochaetota; class Spirochaetia; order Treponematales; family Treponemataceae; genus Treponema_D. The sequence goes on along the minus strand of CAVEBK010000031.1, from coordinate 6,932 downwards.
AAAACTTGGAAACATAAAAGGCGGACTTTTCTACACAATTTTTCCTTCTCCGCGCTACGCTTTTAGAGAATTAAAGGCAAAAGGAATTTTACCGCAAAATGCTGATCCAGACGAAAAACCTTCTGGACGCGACGTAGTTGCAGTTTTTAACGGCTGCATTCCATCTGAGCAAGAAGAAGGATTATAAAAAAATGAAAAAATTACTTTTATCTGCACTTGTTTTAACTTTATCTGCATTCTCTTTTGCATTCGACTTTGGCGGTTCACTCGGAAACATTACTAAATTCCAGGACACAGCTTATACAGACGGTTTAGCTTTAGATCAGAAAAACTATGCAACTCTGTGGACAAAAATTCCTTTTAAGGCAACTTCAAACTATTTTTTTACTCAGGGACGCTACCAGTTTGAATACGATGATTCAACTCAGGACAAAATAAACGCAATTGATTTTGACAGCGCATATTTTTATTTTTCTTCCAGCAATTTTGAATTAAAGGCAGGAAGATTCAACCACACAGACCTTTCTACACTTGTTTACAACCAGAGTGGAGACGGCGCAGAAATTTCTTATTCAATTCCTTCTTTCAACGCAGGAATTTATGGCTTTTACACAGGACTGTTAAATTCTCAGTTCATAACAATCAACGATTCCGACTACTCGGCAGACACAGACAAAGTTTACGATTTTTGTGCAAAATATTTTGTAAGCGGTGCAAAAGTTTCCCTTCCTTCATTTTTAGGTGAACAGACACTTTCTTTCGAAGCCCTGCTTGCTTCAAGACTCGAAGGAGTAAAATACGACCGACTTTTTGCAGAAGGCTCGCTCGAAGGTCCGTTTCCGTTTGTCGAAAACGTTTTTTACGACGTAACGGGAGTTCTTGGACTTTCAAAATATGATGACGGAAAAGCAAAGGTTTCAAATCTGTCAAAAGCAAACATTTATTTTTATCCGGGCATAAAAGATGCACAAATCTGTTTAAATGCAGTCTACACGACAGGAACCCAGGACGATTCAGACGCCTCAACAGAAGCTTTTTTAGCATTTACAGGCACAACAGCAGTTAATTCAATTAACAGCGACGAATTTTCTTCCGTATTTTTAACGGGACTTTCTGCTTCGATAAAGCCTTTTGACTCAATCTTAGCAAGTGCGGGCTTTGATGCAGTATTCAGCACAAACAGCAACAGAATTAAATATTCTGGCTTTCAGTACAACGCAGGCCTCGACTACCAGATTTTAAGCGACGTTTACACTGGTGCTGCAATTACTCAATATTTTGACAAAAGCGATTCAGACATAAACAAAACGGCAATCAGCATTAAAGCTGTTATTTTATTCTAGTTTTTACGTTGGAGGAAAAAAAATGAATTCTACCTTTAACAAATCACTTACTGCAATTTTTGCACTTTCTTTTATTACAATCTCTGCATTTGCAGAACCAATGCAGGCAACAGTTGTTTCTGCAAAAGGAAAATCAGAAGTTCAGCGTGCAGGACAGTGGGTTGCCCTTTCTGAAGGAAGCAAATTAAACAAGGGCGATGTAATCCAGACAGGTTTTAAATCAGAATTAATTTTAAAAATCAAAAATTCAACTGTGACTGTTTCTCCTTTGAGCCGGGTTACAATTGAACAGCTGGCAGAAAAAAAAGACAGAGACGAAACAAAATTATTTTTGGACACAGGCTCTCTTAAATCAAATGTAAAAAAGACAGAAGACCGCCGAGTCGGTTTTACAGTGCGTTCTCCAGTTGCAACCGCTTCTGTGCGCGGAACTGTAATGGAAGTTAAGAATGTTTACGGAGGAACAGAAGTTATAGGCTACGAAGGTTCAACAGCTTCATGGAAGTCAACAGAAGAACAGACTCCAGACATAGAAATGAACGAAGAACCTTCTTCTCCAGAAATTGAAGGAAATGATGCCGAAGCAGTTTCCAGCGGACAGTCAGAAGCAGGGGCTGTACTTGTAAAGAAAAATCAGAAATCTTCTTACACACAAAATTCACAAACACCGCCAAAAGAAAATTCTGCCAGATCTGCTGCTGATATTGGTGGAATACCAGGCCCAGACAACATGCAGAATCTTCCGCCGCGCAAAGATTCAAATAAAGCAAGCCTTACGGTAAACGTTACGATAAAAGAAGAATAAAAACAGCAGCATATCGCCCAAAAAGCAAAAAATCAGTAAAATAAAATAATGAAAATTGCACTTAAACTCTTTTCCTTAATTTTTTTTACTGCAATCAGTTTTTTGGGCTGTTCAAAAAATAACGAAAAAACTTCTGTTGAACAGATTCCTGATCAGCAGATTGCAAAAGTTGCAGCAAAACTAGATTCCTTAGACGAAGAAACTAAAAATTTTATCCAGGACAAAACCTTAGTCGTTGTTTTAGGACACAGTTACAACGACGAAGAAACAGTTGTTCATTTTAAGCAGATTCTAAACGAAAATTACGGTTTAAAAGACGAAACCGGTGAAGGTTTTATTTCTGTGCTTGTTTATCCGGAAGATTTTATGGTTGCAGGCAAAGCAAGGGTCAGTTCACTTTATTCCAAATTAGAAGACCAGAATCTTGCGGGAATTATTACTTTTGGTGCGCCTGAAGGACTTTGCAACGCACTTGCCCGCCTTGAAGATCTTACAGAACAGCGTGAATATCCTGTTTTTGCATTTTTTCAGCAGGATGATGTCCTTGGTACAGAATCAACTGCAGACTTTGTTTTAGACTATGTTCCACAAAATTCAGATTTGGAAGAAGAGCAGAGCTCTGAAATTACAGGATTTGATGCTGACAGTCTTTTGATAAATTCAATTGATGAAATGCTGAGAGCAAAGACAAGCATTAAGTCGGACAAAAATCTTTTAAAAACAGTACAGAAAATTACAGGCAGCCAGAAAAAAGTAATTAACTTCAGCGATTACGAAACCGGCTTAAAATCAATAAATCATTTTATTTTTGAATAATGTTTGCAACTACACAAAATTTACAATCTTTAGCACAAAGCGAAACTGCAAAAATTCTGGTTATTTCTGACAGTCACGGAAGGTCCGCCAATTTTTACAGCGTTTTAAAGGAACAGAAAAATAAAGCAGATGCCCTCGTCTTTTTAGGCGACGGAGCAGATGATTTAATCAGTTTGTATGAAGAAGATTTTTATCTTCCACCAGAAGAAAAACTTTTTCCTCCGGTAACAGCCTTTGTTCGTGGAAACGGAGACGGCTCGTCGTATTCAATCTATACGGACTCCAGTTCAAGCGTAGAAATTCCAGAAAGCCAGATTTTAACAGTGTGCCAGAAGCGCATTTTTCTGACCCATGGTCACAATTTTGGAGTCTATTACACAACAAAGGAATTAGAAACCTGTCTTGCAAAAAACAGGTTTGATGCAGGTCTTTTTGGACACACTCACGTTCCTTTTGCAGAAACTTACAAAGATATTCTGGTTTTAAATCCAGGAAGCATTTCGCTTCCAAGAAACTTTTCTTCAAAAAGCTATGCAGTTTTAACGGTAAATCAGCACGAAAAAGAAATAAAACATCAGTTTCTTACACTGAATTAAAAACATTCACCCATTTTAAATCCGCAGTAATCGTGTCCTGGAAAAACAAGTGTGTCTTTTTCGATTGTTGAAGAAAGCATTCTTAAACTCTCTGTCATTGCACTTTCACTTCCGCCAAGGTCTGTGCGGCCATAACTTCCATAAAAAAGTGTATCTCCGCTGAGTAAAAGTTTTTTATTTTTATTGTAAAAGCAGACACTTCCCATTGTGTGGCCTGGAGTTAAAAGAATTTTCCATTCATTCAATGCATTTTTTACTTCTTCGTCTTTTAACTGGTCTTTAAAACATTCTGCCAAAGTTGAATTTTCTTTTAAGAAAAAATCAGCTTCCGGCAAAGAACTTACAGAAGGCAGAAAGTCTGCAAAACCAAGGCTTTCAAGCTGTTTTTTTTGAATAATTGCACTGTCTTTTCCAATAAAAGAAGAATCATTTTTATGAATCAGCACAGGAAGATCAGGATAATATTTTTTTAAAGGTTTTAAACCTGCAATGTGGTCAAAATGCCCGTGAGAAAGAAGAATTGCAACAGGCTTTTTTTTGTCTGACTGTAAAAAATCGTAAATTTTTGATTCATCCCCGCAAAAAGAGCAGCATGCAGGATCTACAATAAAAACTTTATCTTTAGAAAGTTCCACGACAAGAGAATTAACACAAAGAGGACCTGTTCTTATAACCTGAATCATATAAACCTCAAAAAAAAGCACTGCATTTTTACAGAAAATCCGAAAAATACAGTGCTCATAATTTTAATTTGTTGCCCTTTTATTAGAGATCAGCAGAAGAGCTTGAACGTGGCTTACGGAGAGCCATAATTTCTTCGTCTGTCATTTCTACCGGAGCTTTTTCCATTTCTTTTGCAAAAGCTGCCTGCTGAGCTACAGTGTCAGAGTTTGTAGCTGTAAAACTGTCAACGATAGGTGCTGATTTGTTTTCTACATCTGGAACTCTTTCGTTGTTTACGTATTCGTCTGCAGTGTTTTCTGACTCTGCAATGTCAGCAATGTCTTTCTTTTCTGAATAGCTTACTGCAAGTTTGCGTCCGCGCCATTCAAAATTGTTGAGGGCTGCAATTGCCTTGTCTGCATCTTCCTTAAAAAGTTCTACGAATGAATAATTTGCAAGTGTTTTGATGTTTCCAATGCGTTCGCGTTCAAGACCTGCTTCGTTAATAAAAAGTCCGAGAAGGTCGCGGGCAAAAACCCTGCGGTTGCGTCCAATGCTTACAAAAACAGTTGCTGCATTTTCCGGAGCAATTTCTACACGCTGATAGCGTTCTTTAGTTTCGCCTTCTGATCTTTCAGTGCGTTCTGCGCGTTCCTTGCGTTCTTCAAAGCGTGAACGGCGGTTTTCGTCGCGGCGTGCACGGAAATCTTCGCGTGTTTTTGCTGTATTAAAGCGGAAAATTGAACCTTTTGCACACTGCAAAAGATAAGCTGCTACATATGAACGTCTTGTAAGCGGAACGTTCTTCTTAAAAACTTTTTTAAGTTCTTCATAATATTCTGGATTAGATTCAACCTTAGAAACTGCATTCTTTAAAAAAGCAGCAACCTGATCCATGTTAAGTTCATTTTCGTGTCTGTTAAAAGCCATTTTTATACTCCTGTAAAAAAATCGCCTGCAGTTATCCGTAAGTGGCTCTCTACAAAATTTACGCTGACAGGTCGTTCAATTCAAGTACAAATGCAAAATCTTTTTCTTTAAATCCCAGCTGGATTAATGTAGATTTCAGCAATTCTGGTACAAATGAATTGTTAATAATAAAAAATTGAATTCCGTCTCTGGTTAAAGTGGAAATGCTTCTGCTTAAAAGTTCTCTTGCAATTCCAAGCCCCCGGAAATTCTGTTCCACAAAAAGAGCAGTTAAAACCACAGTTTTTGTGCTGGCGGACATTTGAAAATTCATTTTTGAATATAAAAGACAACCGGCAAACTCATCCGAAAGGGTACGGCAGACAAAACCTTCTGCCCTGCCACAAGCCAAAGATTGCAAACTCTGATACTGGCTCTTTAACTGCAGGGAAAGCACCTGCCCCAGTTCACCAGAAAATTGTTTTTCTAATTCCTCAAAAAAAGCACCCGCTGCAACATTTACGCTTTGACTGTCCGAATCAACGTCAAATGCCCTGAATGTAAAGTCCTCTAACACCAGGTCGTCGTATTCATAAAAATCCTGATCCAAAGTTTCGAGGCCCCACGACTCGCGCAGTGCATTGTACCATTCGTAAACAACAGCCTTCATTTCTCTGTTTTTAAATGAATGAAATCTTTTGTCCACTTCAGGATACTTTTTTAATGTAATTTTAAAATTCCTGAACACCCCCCTTCCTTCCTGCAAAATATGTTTCAGTTCGCTGTACGCTTTTATGCCTTTAAACTTTGTAATAAAAGATTCAAGCAAAGCGTAACCGTCTGCACTGTTCCATTGCGGAAGTGAATAAATATTTTCTTCGTCAACAGACTCTTCGTCACATTGAATTACCTTAGATTTTTCTGCATCAAGCGCAAAATTTTTCTGCTGATTTTCCATTGCAAACAAAATGTCTGCACACAAAGAATCGGTTAAATTAAAAATCATCGGATGCCCAAATTTACCACAGTTTTAGTTTTAAGAAAACATCTATGCCTGCGGCAAATCCTTCCGGGTGGTTAAAATTGTTCCTACAATGCCGTAATCTTTTGCTTCCTGGGCAGTAAGCCAGTGATCGCGTTCCGTGTCTTTTTTAACGGTTTCAAAATCCTTCCCAGTTGCTTCTGCAATAAGTTTTGTAAGAGTGTCTCTTGATTTTGAAATTTCCTGAGCAGTAATTTCTATGTCAGTTGCAACCCCACGGCTTCCGTTCATAAGCGGCTGGTGAATTAAAAAATGACTGTTTGGCAGACTGAATCTTCTTTCCTTTGGAACCGACAAGAATAAAGTTACGCCCATGCTGGCAATCAGTCCCATTCCGATTGTATAAACCGGAGCATTGATAAAACGGATCATATCATAAAGACCAAAACCGTCGTCAATCGAACCGCCAGGAGAATCTATATAAAGATAGATTGGTTTTTCTGAATCTGCTTCGAGAACAAGAAGCTGTTTTACGATTTTTTCTACTAAATCTTCGTTTACTTCGCCGCTAACAACAATCTGGCGGGTTTTTAAAAGTTTTTCTGCAAAAGCGTCGGCAGAACCTTTTTTTTCTTTTTTATCTTCTTCGTTAATAAAACTCATATCTAAAATATATAAAAAATAGCACAAAGTGTCTAATAAAACGGAGCACAATTTACCGAGGAAAAACTAATCTGCAGTAATTGGTGCAAAGGACAGCGCAAAATAAGCAAAAAAAATCAATTTTCTGTCTCAAAAAATGTGTAAAAATGCACATT
>CAVEBK010000030.1:12971-28540 GCA_963613915.1 uncultured Collinsella sp. | reverse complement strand
ATATTGAGGCGGTGTCTTATAAAAATAAAGGTAAGTGCCGTTAAAAGAATAATCACTGGCAAAATTATAAAATTAAGTGTTAAAACAATTTTCTTTGTTTTTAAGAAAGTGTCTTCATCTACGATTTTATATAGTGAATTATTTGCCGAAGTTTTTTGCATTAACTGTGCAATCTTTTCTTCTCCGCGTAACTTTAAAAGAATTCCTGCTGTCCAGTCATAATTTCTGAAATCTCCCTGTTCAGAAGTACTTGTAAAACCTGTCATGAGTGAACTTAAAAAGAACTGATCCGAAAGAACGGCTACATTCAAGTTTTTATTCTGGATTATTGCTGCAAGAGTTAAGGTCTGATTTGTACTTCCTGCTGCCTGCGCTGTCTGGGCAACATTAAAAGGATCAAGCAAAAAAGGAGAAGAACTGTCATTTGAACTTTCCTGCTTCCATGCATACGGACTGGAAAGTAAAAGCGGTTTTGCATCAAGATAGCAGGTAATCGGGCTTGCCCAGCTTACTGTAAGACCTTCAAAAGCTTCGTTTTGAGGAAGAACAGAAATCCACAGCGGATAGTTAATTGTCTTATAAGTTGTGTTTACGCCTTCTCCGGAAGTTAATGTCAGCGGAAAATTTGAAATATCCTGGGCAAGACCTGGCTCAAAAGTAATTCCCCAGCCGTTTAATATTTTTAAGAAAAAATCTTTTTTAGAACTTACCTTCCATTCATTTTTAAGGTCTACTGTGTAAGGCGAAGTCATTGCAAGCAGGGAACAGCCGTTTTCTGCTGCGTTTTTTATTGATTCGCATTGTTCTAAGGTTAAGTTTGAAGAACCTAAGAGTAAAATCTGAGTATCCTTTGCCCTAGAACTTTCGATGTGCCTTAAAACTGTCGTAATCTGCGACTGCGGAAGGCTTTGCACAGAAAATCCACGGGCAGAAAGCCACGGCGCAACATAAGAATAATCTTCGTCTAAAGAAAAATCATTTCCTGTAATAATGTAGAGTTTTCGTTCGTAGCCTGTAATAAGCTGCTGGATTCTTTGCGTTAAATCATATTCCAGGGTTTTTGTCGAAATTACAAACGGAATAATTGCTGACTTATCAAGATACTGAAGAAGAACTGCTGAATAAACGTAATTATATTCAACCTTTGTAGAATTCTGAGAGCGCATCTGACGGCCTGCAATGTTCAGGCGTTCCATTTTCTGAGGATCTGCTTTTTCTGCTGTAAAAAAAATATTTTTGCTGGAAGAAGCAAAAGCTGTAAGGTATTCGCTTACGTCCTGGGTTTGCGGATAGAACTGTTTTAATTCTTTTGACCGAAAATACGTAATTCTAAGCGGATTGTCCAGTGCTGAACAAAGTTCTTTACTGACTGGAGAAACTGAATATCTTTTGTCTTTTGTAAAATCGAGCCTGAAGTAAAGTCTGTCTAAAGAAAGACTTAAAAAAACAATTGTAAGTAAAAAAAGAAAAACAGTAAGCTTATTTATTTTTCTTTCAGTTCTTTTGAATTTAACAAAAACGCACAAAAAAAGAAGAATAACCGAAGTTAAAACATAAAAAGCAAGATCGCGCGAGTCAAAAATTCCTTTTGAAAAAGAATCAAACCGCCATGCAAAACTTATTTTCTGCAAAAATAAAGAAAAACTGTTGCTGACCTTTAAGAATGAAGGAATTATATGAATAAAATTAAAGCAGAATAAAATAATTATGCAGAAAAGAATGCTGAGCGTACTTTTAGAATTCTTAAAAGCAGAAAATAAAAACAGGGCAAGCAGAATTGAAGTAAAGAGATAGAAAAGTATTGAAAAATATCCTGTAAAAATCTGGCCTGCATCAACACTTCCAAAAAAACTTACGCAAACGGGAAGCGCACAAAGCAAAATAAGAGGAATGGCACTGACTGTAAAAACACAAAGAGCGAGAGTAAAAAAACGTCTTGTTTCTGAAAGTGGAATTGAGTCATCAGTTATAAAAAAGCGGATTCTGAATGTTAAAAGAGGAATCGTTAAAATGGAAATTCCTGCAATTGCGTTAAAAAATGGAGTTAAACTCGTAGAACCGCTTTCTATTGAAAAAAATCTGTTTGCAATAAAAAACATAAAGGCAGTATAAAAAACTGTAACTGCCGAACATGCATAAAAAAGAGGATCTATAAAAAAAGAATAAAGTGAATGTTTATAAAGTGCTTTGTTCATATTGTTTTAATAATTCAGTTTTTTTTTATTTAAGAATTCTTAATAAGTTTAAAAAATGCTTCTTCCAGTTTTTCTGTTTTTGTTTTTAATAGAATTTCTTCTATCGTTCCGCTGGCAAGAATCTTTCCTTTATTAAGAATGATTATTTTGTCGCAAAGGCTCTCTGCTTCCTGCATAAGGTGCGTTGAAAGAATTACTGTATGATTTTCTGCTAAAAGCCTTACTGTTTCCCTCATGTTTATTATCTGCTGTGGATCAAGACCGCTTGCAGGTTCATCTAAAACAAGAATCTGAGGCTTATAGACAAAGGCCTGCGCAAAATTCAACCTTTCTTTATAGCCTTTAGAAAGTGAGCCAATCTTTTTATATAAAACATCATTTAATGAAAAAAGTTTTACACATTCTTCAATATTTTGTTTCGGGCAATTATGAAGTTCACAGACTAAAGTTAAAAACTCTTTTACCGTATATTCTGCAGGAAATTCCGCCGCTTCCTGGACAAAACCTGTAAGGTTACGGATTTTTTGAATTTCTTCCTCACAGTCAATTTCTTCACCTTCTTTTGTGCTTACAAGAATTCTTCCTTCTGTTGCACAATGCCTGCCACAGATTGCTTTTAATAAGGTTGTTTTTCCTGCCCCGTTTGGCCCTAAAATTCCTGTAATAAGGTTATCTTCAAAAGTACAGTTAATCTTGTCTAAGGCAGTAAAATTGCCATAAACCTTTGTAAAATTTTCCAGTTTTATCATGATAAATCAGTCTTCAAAAGGAATTTCAAAATGCATTCTGTCGTGAGTGAGTTCTGCATTCGGATAAACCTGCTGTGCCTGTTCAAGCAGAACCGACAGATCCTTGTCCGTATAGCGCGGGCTGTAGTGAATCATTGCCATTCGCTTTGAAGAAGAATCTCTTGCAATTGTTGCTGCCTGCCTGCTTGTCATGTGTTTTTTTTCTTTTGCCTGGTCTTCGCAGTCGTCTGCAAACATTCCTTCACAGATTAAAAGGTCGCTCCCCTGAACTTCCTTTGCAATTGAAGGAAGGTAAAGCGTGTCTGTTACAAAAGAGAATTTTCTTCCGCTTCGTTTCTGTCCCATTACGTCCTGCGGCTTTATTGTTCTTCCGTCTTCGAGAGTAACTTCTTCGCCTTTCTGCAGTTTGCCGAAAACAGGTCCCGGCTTTAATCCAAGGGAAAGAGCTTTTTCTAAATTGAATTCCCCTGGCCTGTCGAGTTCCTCCAAGGTGTAGCCTACGCAGGTTTTTGTGTGCTGCAGAGGAAAAGCCCTTACATAAAATCCGTCACCTGAATGAACTACAGCTGGAGCCGTAATTTCTTTTACGATAATCGGATAGTTTATGTACATGTCAAGAACGCTTCTGCTGGTTTCTACGTATTCCCTGATTTTTGGAGGGCCGTAAATGTAAAGCGGTTCCTTGCGTTCAACCTGGGAATTGAGCATTAAAATTCCAGGCAGGCCTGTTACGTGGTCGGCGTGTGTATGAGAAATAAAGATTGCGTCAATTTTTTTCCATTTTAAGTTCAGTCTTTTTAAGGAAACCTGGGTTCCTTCTCCGCAGTCAAACAAGAATAAGTCGCCCTTTCGTCTCAACAAAACTGAAGTTAAGTGACGGTAAGGAAGAGGCATCATGCCTCCGCAGCCTAAAACAAATGCTTCCATAAATTATTATCTTCCCCTGATTTTCTTCATTACCTTTTTGTGCCAGAATGAACGAAGATTTTCTGCAAAAACGTAAAGACCGTAAAAAGAGCTCATTGGAATGTCAACGCTTCCCGGCCTGTGAACTTCGCGTCCGTTAAATCCCATCTTAAAAAGATAAAGACCGTGCATTGGATGTTTGTCGCTTCCTGTCGGAGGAATTCCATAAAAATCGTAAATCTTTGAGCCATAATTTTTTGCGTCTGTAATAGCTGTCCATTGAACAAGGTAATTCGGCATAAGGTTACGTTTGTTGTTTGAAGAGCAGCCGTAAAGATAAATTGCCTCGTCTTTCTGGAAAAGAGTAATGATTGCAGCTAAATCTTCTTCTTCGTGGCTTGCAATGTAAAGAGTGATTTTTGTTTCCTGCTCTGTTCCAGTTGAATTTTCTCCACGGACTAAGAGATCTTTATAATAAGAAAGAGGATGAAGCCCTATTCCGTCGCGTTCGGCCGTTTCTTTGTAAAGTGAATAAAACGAGTTTAAGTCTTTTTCAAAATCCGGTGAACCTGCCGTAACTGCGCGCACTTTTACATCGTGCTTTGACGCATAGCGGATATTGTATCTCCACTTGTTCTTCATGTTTGCTAAAAGCTCGTCCTGAGTTAAAGAAAGGTCAAGAAAAGTGCTGTCCGGCGGCTGAATATCTGCTAGAGGCTTTTTTAATTCAACCTTTGCAGTTTTTGCAAGTTCTGAGAGCCTGAAAAGATAGTCGTCGCGGACTTCTACTGTCGGCATGTCGAGAGGAAGGTCAAAACGCACGCAAATCGTGTTTTCTGGAAGCTGCGCCTTTATTTTCCGGGAGAATTCCTTAAGGCTTTTTATATATTGAATTTCCTCTTCTGCCTGTTCCGCAAATCCCGGAACCAAAGACTTTGGGTTATATTCAGGTGCCATTGGAACATAGCACAAAGAAAAATTCAAAGGACCTTTTGAAAATGTTCTGTAAAGAACGTTGATTTTATCTGTAGTAAAAGACTTCCAGCCATGAGCGCACTTAAAATCGCGCCAGAAGTCAGACTGTTGAAAACGCTTAGACATAAAAATACCAGAGAGAGTTTAACAGAAAATTTAACTTGTAACAATAAAAGGCTTTACTCAAAACTCGCTGTCTTTTTATTTCTGGAATATCTGGTCTAAAACCTTTGCGATTCCTTCCAGGCTTACAGGTTTTATTATGTGTCCGTTCATTCCGTTTTCCAGGGCTTTTTTTCTGTCTTCTTCAAAAGCATTTGCGGTCATTGCAACAATCGGAATATTTGCCTTTTTATTGTCTTTTAAGGTTCTTATTTCTCTGGTTGCCGTGTAGCCGTCCATTATTGGCATTTGAATGTCCATTAAAATAAGGTCGTATTTGTCTGCCGGGCTTGAATTGATTGTTTCGACTGCTTCGATTCCGTCTCCTGCACAATCTATTTTAATTCCTGTTTCTTCTAAAAGTGCAGTTGCTATTTCCTGGTTTAATTTATTGTCTTCAACTAAAAGAACTCTCCTGCCCCTGTAGTTATAAATTTTTTCTTTATGTACATTGCTGCATTTGCTTCTGCCACCATTTAGTTCAGTAACCTGCTCTGTCCTTACCTGTTCATCTGCAAGGCGGACATTGATTGTTACTGTAAACAAAGAGCCTTTTCCTTCTTCACTCTGAACGTCGATTGAACCGCCCATCATGTCAACTACGATATTTTTTGTAATTGCCATTCCAAGTCCCGTGCCCTGAATTCCGCTTACCGTAGAAGAATATTCCCTCGAAAAAGTGTCAAAGATGTGGCTTATAAAATCCTTTGACATGCCGATTCCGTTGTCTTTTACAGAAAACTCGTAGGTTGTGTAATGCTTTATTGTGCATGGTTTTTCTACAAGGCGGATCATTATGTTTCCGCCAGGCTGTGTGTATTTGATTGCGTTTCCTACAATGTTGATTAAAACCTGGTTTAATCTTAATTTGTCGGTAATAACGTCTTCGTGATGAATGTCATGAGTGTCTATGTAAAGATTCTGATTTTTTGAGTTTACAAGTCCCTGCACCATTATCCTTAAATCGTTGAGCAGGTCTGGAATGTGGACTGGATTTTCTTCAAGTTTTACGCTTCCGCTTTCAATCCGGCTCATGTCGAGGATGTCGTTTATAAGGCTCAAAAGATGCGTACTTGAAGTGCTTATTTTTGACAGATAATCCTGAACCTGCATTTTATTGTCTATGTGTGTCTGGGCAAGAGACGTAAAGCCGATAATTGCATTCATTGGAGTGCGTATGTCGTGAGACATGCTGTTTAGGAAGGTTGTTTTTGCCCTGCTTGACTGCTCTGCTGCTGCTAAAAGAACGGAAAGCTGTTCCTGCTGTTTTTTTTCTTTTTCGATAATTGCGTCGATTGAACGGAATGCAAGCATTACAAGAAAAGAATCTTCTTCCTGGTAATATGGAACAACCTTTACTTCAAAATATTCAAAACCGTCAATGTTTGGCTTTGTCTGATGTCTTGAAATAAACATTTTGTTTTCTTTAAGGTAGTTCATTAAGTAATTTCTGTCGAATTTTTCAAGATAGTCTGGAATGCTTTCTTTAATTATTATATTTTCGAAAGAATAGCTTATCCATTCAGAAAATGAAGATGTGTGCTGTCTGTTTTGAAAGATATGCGAACTTTCCTTTAACTTCATTGGAGTCATTGTGTCTTTTAAAAGATCGCATGAATACACTGCCGTATAATCATCTGACAGTGCTTCTAATCGTTCCTGCTGCAATAAGGCATTGTGTTTTTCTTCCGTATAGTCGCGGGCAACGTATAAGGCTTCGCGGGCAATTCCATTTGAATCCCTTTTTTTTACGATAAAACGCGACTGAAACCATCTTCCAGCAGGATTTTTGTATTCTGTTACTATTGTATTTATGTTTTGAAGTCTTTGAGAAAGCGTATTCAAATTTAAGAATGAACGCATTTGAGCTTTCATGTCCGGGGCAATAAATGAAGTAAGAATTGCTTCTGCTACGTCGTCAAACCTTCCGTTTGTTTTTGCAACAGTTTTCATTAAAGGAACGCTTGTCAGAATATTGTAGTTGTGGCTGTCTAAATCAACCCGGAAAATTGTCGTATAAATCGTTGAGAGGGCTGAAATAACTTCTGAATGCTGTTTTTCTGTTGCAAGTGTTTCTGCAAGAATTTCTTCCTGTCTTTTCTGTTCCCGCACAATGTTATCAACATCATAATAATAGCCGCTCAGGATAAATCCCCCCTGAACTTTTTGCGCAGTTCCTCCGCATCGGACATAACGGGTTCCCAAGGCCGGGTGATTCCAGAGATAGGTATTTTCTGACTTTTCTCCTCTCTTCATTTTTTCAATTGACTCTAATACAGAAGGGACTGCGCCCTGAGTAACGTTAGAAAACCATGCATTAAAGATTTCTGCTTCGGTCAGCTTTTGTCCGTTTATTCCAAGAAGTTCAAGCATGTGGGTGTCGGCATGCATTCGGGGCACTTTTCCGTCAATGAGTTTTATGTGCCATACTCCCATTCCAGATGTTGAAATTGCTTTTTGTATGTGTTCAAGCTTTCTGTTGCTTACTTTTAATTCTTTTTCGTCTTTTTCTTTATTTACTACAAAGTTTGTAATGTCTGTAAGTGTTCCCTGATAAAAATATGTTCCGCCGTCTGTTTTTACAAGAGAAGTTGCGTCGCTTACCCAGATATAGCCCTGTCTGCTTTTCATGCGGAATATTTCGTCTGCTATTTCGTTTGTTCCAAAGCTTTTTTTTATGCGTTCAACGTAAGATTTAATCAGTTTTTTGTCTTCCGGATGGATCATGCTCATAAACTTATTGTTGAAGTTTGTCTTTAGTTCCTGCCTTGTCCAGCCAAAAAGTTTTAAAAAGCGGTCTGTAACATAAATGAATGGAAAGCCCTCTGTCATTGCGCATCTGTGGTAGGCGCCCGGCATGTTTTCCAGTGTTATTTTTGAAAGGTTGTTCTGTTTTTCTAATTCTGAATACTGGTCTATAAAACCCGTCATATCAGTACAGATACTTATGATTGCAAGCCGTCCGTCTTCTGCCTTTATTACTTTTCCCTTGTCTACAGTCCAGAACCAGCTGGCGTCTTTTTTGGGCATTCTGTATGTTGTTTTATAGGTCATTCCTTCATAGAAGTTTCCGTTGTTAAGGTCTTTTACTACCTTTTCCATGTCGTCAGGATGAATTGTGTTGCTTACTTTTCCTTCTATTCCTGCTACAAGTTCTTCTACGGTTGAATAGCCGAGCATCTGAGCAATTTTTTTATTTGCACAATAAATTGGAAAACCTTCTTCGCAGTAGCCGCCGATTGTTCCGCCTTCGCTTTCAGAAGACAGCTCAAATATGATTGATTTATTTTTTTCATCCAGAAAATTCGTCAGCATCTTCGATTAAGGTCCTTTTTTGAAATCTGACTGCAATAGAAAATTTCAACCGGTAATTTTTTTCCTGCTGATTGAAATTCCGTCTCCAATCTTAAAAAACTGTGTTTCAAACTGCCCGTTCGTTTTTAAGAATTCAATGTACTTCCTGATTTTTTTTACAAGTTTTATTGTGCTGTAATTGTGCGTAAGGCTCAAGTCTTCGACCATTCCGTGGAACGAAAGATTGTCGCTTATTATAACGCCTTTACTAGAAAGCAGGGGCGAAAAAAGGTTAAAAAAGTTAATGTACTGCGCTTTTGCCGCATCAATAAAGATAAGGTCAAAACTTCCCTGTATTTTTGCTGTAAGGGCATCTCCGAAAATCAAGGTGATCTGATTTTCTAGTCCCTCATTTTTTACGTTTGCCACAGCCTGCTCGTAGCGTGTCTTATCAATTTCAACCGTTGTTACGTGAATATCTTTTGAAATTTTTGCAAACCGGATTGAAGAAGTTGCAATCGCAGTTCCAATCTCAAGAATTGTCTTTACGCCGTTGTTTTTTATATAGTCTGCAATAAAGGTGCTTCCTTCGTCCTGCAGAACCGGAACTTCGTTTTTCATTGCGTATTTTTCAATTTCCGTAAGAGCGTCGTCTTTAGAAAGAATGTCAATAAATTTTTCTGCCTCGCTTGCAACAGAAAAGCAAAGGTCGGCGTTCTGTTCAAGCAGGAGTTCTGTGTTTCCGATTCCTCCGCGGCAGGCAACCGTCGTGCACCCAAAGGCTTTTCCGGCTATTATGTCCTGCGCACTGTCTCCGAACATTATTGCGTTTTTAGCACTGTAAAAAGTTTTGTATTTTTCGTTTATTTTTCTTACACTGTAGACTAAGCCGTCGGGCTCCGGCTTTTTTGGAATTGTTTTTCCGTTTTCGTCTAAGGTATCAGGACCTGTTATAAAGTCAAAATATTCAAGAACTTCAAGTTTTTTTAAGATTACTTCTGCAATTTTTTCTGGCTTGTTTGTTAAAAGGCAGACTTTTTTTTCTTTTGATTTAAGGACACGCAGAAACTCTTTTATTCCTGCGTAAAGATGAGTTTTTTCAACCGCGTGGGAATAATAATATTCAAGATAGAATTTTAAGATTTTTTCAAAGTTTTCTTTTGAATAAGGTGAATTTTCGTCAAATTTATTCTTTGTGGAGAATTTAAGGGAGCGCAGCAAAAGTTTTTCTGTTCCGTCTCCGACAAATTCCTTTATTTTTTCTAAAGGAACGGTCCAGTAACCAAAGCGTTTTAACGACGCATTTACAGAATCTGCAATATCTTCGGCAGAATCAATAATTACGCCGTCACAGTCAAAAATGTAAACTTCAATTGCCATAGTTTTTTCTTTATGTTGCGCAAAACAAACTGCTGTAAGGGGGCTGTCTAAAAGGTAATGCAGACGCAGAATTTATTTTCAGCATCTGCATATGAAACAACCTTTGCAGACAACCTCTTTTTTTTAGCCGATTTCTGAATTGACTGCGTTTACAGTCTTTATTTCTTTTCCGGCTGCGAGAAGTTTTTTTCCTGCAATTTCTACAATGCCGTTTACAGCGTTAATGTTTACAGAAAAGAATTCGTCTCCCGTAATTTCTTCTTTTTTAGCCGCATTTTCGTCTGAGCCTTCGAGAACAACCTTTGTTCCTGGTTCTGCCCACGAAGCGTCGAGAACTTCAACACAGTCCTTGCCGTCTTTGTCCTTGTAGTCGCCTGCCAGAAGCATTCCACAGCTTTCAACTCCGCGCATTTTGCGTGGCGCAAGGTTTGCAGCAATTACAACGTGCTTTCCGAGCAGGTCACTTTCCTTTAAGTACATTCTAAGCCCCGACTGAATCGTGCGTGGTTTTCCGCTTCCGTCGTCGAGAGTTTCAATGTAGAGTTTTTCTCCTTCCGGATTCGGCTTTACGTCAACGATTTTTGCAACACGGAGCTCAATGTTCTTATTAAAGAATTCAATCTGCTGTTCTGCAGTCAAGGCCGGTTTCGGCTCTTCTTTTTTCTGCTGTTTCTTTTCTTTTTTTGCTTTCTTTTCGCTTTCGTCTTTTTTGCCTGCAAATTTTGCGCGGAATGCGTCTATAGTCTTGTTGTCGAGAGGCGTAAAGAATACAGAAGTTTCAGAAATTGTGCTCAGTCCTTCCATTTTTCCAAGATCGTCCCAGCAGAGAGAAGGTTCATTGCAAGGAGAAGCGAATGTTGAAGAATGAATTTTCTTTCCGAGATAGCTTGCAACAACCTGAGTGTATGTCGGAAGATAAGGCTCAAGCAGAATCATAAGGTCTTTAATAACGTAAGCAAGGTTATAAAGAACGTTGTCAGAAACTTCCTTGTTTTCCTTGATTGCCTTCCACGGCTCTGCGCTCTGGAAAGCCTTGTTGCAGAGGTCAGAAATTTCAAGAATAACGTGGAGGGCGTCTTTTAACTCTGCCCATTCCAGAAGTTCTGTAGCCTTCTTTTCTTTTTCGAGAACCTGCTGCCACAAAGCTTCGTCTTTTTTTCCTTCAGGAATTTTTCCGCCGTAGTTTTTGCTGATAAAAAGAAGCGTGCGGTTTACAAGGTTTCCGAGGTTTCCAATCAGTTCCTTATTGTACTTTTCCTGAAAATCCTTCCATGTAAACTGGTAATCCTGGTTTTCAGGTCTGTTGTAGTAAATGTAGAATCTCCAGCCGTCAGCAGGAATTCCGCTTTCTTTTGCGTCTGAGCCAAAAACTCCGACTCCCTTTGATTTAGAGAATTTTCCGTCTTCATAGTTCAAGAACTCTGTCGAAGACATGTGATAAAGCTTTGTGTAGTCTTTTCCTGTTCCGATTTCCGAGCATGGGAAAACAACAGTGTGGAACGGAATATTGTCTTTTCCTATAAACTGGAAAAGTTCGATTTTTTCGTCATCTGCAAACTTTTCCGTGCTTTCAGAAGGGAGCCACCATTTTCTCCAGTCAAAGCTAGGCTTTCCCTGAGATTTAAGCTCGTCTTCAAGCTGCTTTGTAATCGACATATAGCCGATCGGAGCATTGAACCAGACATAGAAAACCTTGTTTTCGTAGCCTGCCTTTGGAACAGGAATTCCCCATTTTAAGTCGCGGGTAATTGCGCGTTCGTTTAGGCCGTCGCGGATCCACGCCTTTGTCATCTGGATTGCGTTTGCAGCCCATTTTCCCTTTACGCTTGTCTCCTGCATCCATTCTTCAAGTTTTGGAGCAATGGAAGGAAGATCGATGTAAAGATGTTTTGTCTCCCTTACTTCCGGAGTTGAGCCGCAGGTGTGGCATCTCGGCTGTAAAAGCTGGGTCGGGTCAAGAAGAGTTCCGCAGGTGTCGCACTGATCTCCTCTGGCGTCTGCAGCTCCGCATTTCGGGCAGGTTCCGTCAACATAGCGGTCAGCAAGGAACATGTTGCATTTCGGGCAGAAAAGCTGCTGGCTTGTGTGTTCCTTTATAAAGCCGTTTTTGTCAAGGTCGTTAAAAATTGACTGAGTGATTTCTGTACACTCTTCGTTGGAAGTGCGTCCGAATTTGTCGAAAGCGATATTGAACCATTCATAAATTTCTTTGTGAATTTTGTAATAATAGTCGCAAAGCTCGCGCGGAGTTTTGTTGTCCTGCAGGGCCTTTGTTTCAGTCGCAGTTCCGTATTCGTCAGTTCCGCAGACATACATTGTTTCATATCCGCGTGAACGGCAGAAGCGTGCAAAAACGTCTGCAGAAAGCATCTGGATAAGGTTTCCGAGATGCGGAATATTGTTTACATAAGGCAAAGCCGAAGTGATAAGTCGTTTAGTCTTTATATTTTTCATAGAGCAGAATTATAGTAAATTTCAGGCTCTTATACAAATGATTAGAATTTTGTTGTCAACGCGGCATTAATTTTTCTTAGCACGACGCTTTTTTGGAATTATTATTGAAAAATTGATTGTCTTTTCCATTTCCATTCCGGCAGCAAGGTCAAATTTCCAGTAAAGAGAGGCAACAAATGTGTTTTCAGAAATCTGTGCGTCCAGCGAAGCAACTGTCGGGCGTTTTAAATACAAAGTTCTGCAGGCAATTCCTGCTTCTTCGTTCGGTTCGTAAACAAAAGAAACATTATTGGAAAGATCCGTAATCTGCATAAAAGAAACTTCATTCAAACTTACTTCTGTCTGGCCAGGCTCGTAAGAAAGTCCGTTTTCTGCAGAAATCAAATCTAACTTGTAGGAACTTGTCTGAGGAGAAGAAAAATCCATCTGCGCAAAATTTGATTCAACTGCAAAAGTTCCGCTGAAAGGAATTGGTCCTTCGTTTTTTAAAATATACTGAACCGTAAATCCGTTTGAATTAACTGAATACCGTTTTTTTAAACTTACCGGAAGATTCAAAAGAGAATATGTTCCTTCTCCCCTTATTTTTATTTCGCGCTTAAGTCCGTTGAATTCCTGTTCTTTAAATAAAACTTTTGAAAAAACACCGTCACCGCTTTCAAGACCTTTTTTGTAATCTTCAAATTCTTCATTGCTGAATATATGATCTACAAAAAGTCCGCGCTCATAGTCATCGTTTATTCCGTCAAATTTTTTAATGCGGCGTAAATTGTCAGCATAGTTTCCGCTGTTGTGGATAATGTTTAATTCCTTAACCTGTCCGGAACGACGGCTTATGCAGGCTGTGTATTTTTCCATTGAACAGATGTATTCATTGTGTCCGTCTGCATTGTAGTCAAAACTTGTTACTGATTCCTTAAACTCTGCTGCGTCACGAACAAACTTTTCTGCTTCCGTAAGATTTTTGTAAGCATTCTGCCTTAATTCGTTGTCAGCAAAAACGCCTTCCGGTGAACAAAGAATTGTCTCTCCTGCCTGTGCCTTCCACAAAGAAGAACGCGCACAGTTTTTTCTGGCTTTGTCGCCGTGGCAGTTAGAAATAAGCATGGAAATATAAAGTTCACGGTTGTAAAGAGAACGGCAGCGGCTGTAAGTTAAGAGAAAATTATTTATTAAAACAGGAACGTCGCCTTCTTTTTTAGTCTGTTCGTATGGAACGTCTGCCCATTTTGCTACATCGTCGCGGATTCCCCTTCCAATAAATGAAGGAACAAAGTCCTGTGCCCTGTGGATATATTCTGTAGGAAGGCAGATTTTTACGTTTTCGCTGAAACTTTCTTTTGCAGTCTTAAAAAATGCTTCTAGCCAGCCGTTGGCAATAAATTTTTCGCATTTTTCAAGTTCAAGATTAACAAGAATTATTCTTTCAGTTACGTATGAACTGTATTCGTCATTTTTTGTCTTTTCTTCAATTTTATTAACGAGGTCTGTCAGATACTCCTGCGGAGTTTTAGTTGAATCAAGATTTCTGTAGGCAGGAAGAATTTTCATTATTTTTCCCTGTTCGCTTAAAATAAGAGGAAGATAATGAATGTTTTTTTTCTGAATAAGAGAAGAATCTAATTGAATCCATTCCATTCCGCAGTTTTGAAAGCATGGAATTAAAGAATTGTCCCAGACAGAACTTAAAATTGAAAGTCCGCGCGGTCGTTTTCCCGTAATTCTTCTTAATTCTGCCGTAAGAAGTTCAATCTGGCCGGAACGGTCTACAGGTGCTAAAAGCGGAAAAACCGGATTGTAATAACCGCCGCCTAAAAGTTCAACCTGTTTTCGTGCAACGAGTTCCCTGAAAATCTGTAAAACTTCCGGATGTTTTTTTTCAAACCATTCAAGCTGAGGGCCTGAAAAAGAAAAACTCATCCTGCATTCAGGATTCTGATAAAGAAAAGAAATTATTTTTTTATAGACTTTCTGATACTGCTGTTCTGGAGTTGAAGATGTAGAAAGCACTGTTGAATTTGCCGTTAAAGAAAAGCAAAAATTTAAAACTTTCACAATCATCTCCTGTATCAAAAAAACGTCTTAACAGTCTACATCAAAAACAATAAAAAAAGAAATAATTTTTGCCAAATTCTTTTTTTTACTTTTACGATTTTAATCCGAGCATAAGCCAGGAAGAATTAAAGCCGTAAATTGCAACAAAAACAGCGGCAAGGCTCAAAAGCAGAATGTAAAAAGGTTTTAAGCCTGTATCTTTCTGATACAGTGAAAATCTTTTTCTTATGGAAAAAACTAAAATCATAAAAAGGTAAAAAGAAAAAACGCAGCATGCACAGATTAAAACCGTGCTTAAAAAAGAAAATCCTTCGCTTAAGCTGACTAAAACAATTAAAAAAGGAATTATGAACTTTTCAGAAAGATTAAAATAATTCGACTTAATTATTTTTTTCAGTCCAAAGCATATTCCGGCAAAAAAGAGAACTGCAATGAACGGAGCTAATTCTTCTACTCCAAGCCTTAAAAGACAGAATTTTGAAAGAAAATATGTTAAAGAAACTGTCGAAAGCGTAATTAAAAGAGTTTCTAAAATGCTTTTAAACCAGCTGAAAACATTTTTCTTTAATTTTAATTCTTCATTTAAGCCGACGCCGTAAAACAAAACCAGAGAGCCCGAAAAAAGATAAAAGAAAATAATTCTAAGCATTTTTTTCTCCAAAAAGTTTTGTATATGCAAAAAAGACAAGAGTTATTAAAAGCATGCAGCCCGGGATTGTTGCAAAAAAGTCTGTAAATGAAGTTTGATTTAACAATACAGGAATTTTTACGATAAAAAGATTTTTCCACGCTGGCAAAGAAACTGTTCCAAATCCGAGAACATCGCGAAGAATATAAATTATCAGAACAAAGGCAGAAAGATAAACTGCATTTTTGAACTTTTCAAGACAGTCTGCCTTTATTGAATTTTTATTATGAAAATTCAATAAAACTACACAGACACTGGAAGCAGCACTCAAATAAAGAGAAAAACCGAGCGTAAGAGAAGCTATTGGACAGAAAATTGCAAGAAGCTGCCTGTATAAAATTGTAAGGGCAACTAATTCCATTGCGCAGATTCCAAGCCGGATCTTTTCAAAACCTAATCTTTTTATTGCATGCAGAATAAGCGTCAAAAGAATAACGCAGACATTAAAATGAACTAAGGCAAAAATTCCAAAGGCAATTCTTCCTGGAAAAGGAATTAAAAGAGCAAGAGAAGTACACAAAAATGTAATCTGTTTATTATAATTAGTCATTAAAAAGCCCCGCATTCAATAAAATTCCAGAAAGTGAATTCTGCCAGTAGTCGATATGAATTTCCTTAAAATCAGGATTTAACAGTCTGCTCACTTTTCCGTTTTCTATTGCAAAACCTGCAAATGTGCACTCATATTCCGAACATACAAAAACGGCTGGT
>CAVEBK010000030.1:0-12961 GCA_963613915.1 uncultured Collinsella sp. | reverse complement strand
GTCGAAATCCGTAAAATTACGGCATAAAGTTTGGTTGAATTTTTTTTAGTTTTTGAACATTCAAAAATAACTGCTTCTGTTGAAAGCTGAGATTTTAATTCAACATAATTTCCAACTTTGTATTCTCCGCTTTTATAGTTTTCTAAAGTCTGTTCAACATTTTCTTTTAATGCAGAAACCTTGAATCCTTTGCTTAAAAAAATCATGCTTACTAAAATTGCTGATACAACGACAAATGCTCCAAAAAGAATTCCAGTTTTTATTAAGAGCGTTTTATTCTTTTCGCTAAGCATTTATTCCTCCAAAAATTGTTCCATCAAAAAAATATAAAAATATAAAAAACTGCACTTGAAAAAAAGCCTTAAGCTTCTTCCATTTCTTTTATGCGCGCATAAAGAATTTTTTTAGTTCTGTGCAATTCCACAATATGTTCAATATGCTGAATTAAAAGACTTATAACGTTCATGCACAGAATCGTAAAGACAGCCCCAGCCGGAGAAGTTCCCGCCCCGATTATTAAAAAGGCAGAAATTCCTGAAAGTATGGCATAAATAAGTTTGCCGGTTAATGTTAATGGTGTTGTTCCTGCAAACTGGAGCAGAAACAAGGTTGCAGTCAAAAGTCCGCTCGTGCAAAGTCCCAAAAGTAAGTCGCCATGCATTGCTGAATCATAAAAATATGGTGAAACAAAGTAAATTAAAAGTGAGTAAACCAGAATAAAAACTGCAGGAATCAAAGCTTTTACAACATCGAGCGAAATTAAAATGATTGAAGTTACAAGAGTAATAAAATTAAAGCGGAATGCCGGAATAACTGCAGAAGAATCCCAGAAAAGGGAAATATAGCCGTCTGGAATTGAAACTCCAAAAAATGAAAAAACAGTTCTGTTTAACGAAGCTGTAATCCTGCTGTCGAGTGCATTCATCGGAAATGTTCCGTTTTGAATTAAGGCAAGGGCCGGATTTTTAGAAATCAGGACTTCGTGTGTCAGCTGATAATCCGGAAAAAATGCCGCTCCTGTAAGCCAGCATACGCAGACCGTAAGGCAGGGAATGTTTATCCAGTTGTCTGCAAATCCGCCGATAAAAAAGCGGGCTGTTACGATAACAAAAAAAGTAATAAAAAACGCAGAAACCAGCGGATAGGAAGCCGGTAAAAAAAGTCCTGTCAGCAGTCCCTGGATTACTGCAAGAATGTAGTTATATTCAGTTTTGTCTTTTTTATAGAACTTTTCAGAAAACTCTGCACAAAGGCTTGCCGCTGTAGTTAAAGCAATAATAATAAGGTTTGACCAGCTTTTTGTTAAAAAAAGCATGAAAACCTGTGGCAATAAAAAAAACAGAATAAAAAGAGAATTTGTTTTTGAAGAAGAAAATAAAAAAGTAAAAGGTTTTAATGTTATTGATATTTTATTTTTCATCAAAGTTTCCTTTTTTTAGTTTTGCAATTGTCTGGCTCAGCGGAAGTCGCGCAGGACAGACAGAATTACAAAGAGAACATTCCGTGCAAAGAACGGCAGTTTTTTGAATAAGTTCAAGAGTTGGATCGTTAAAATCCTTATTTTTGTAGCAGCGGAAAAGACTTTCCGGGTAAAGGTTCAGCGGACAGATTTTCAGGCAGTTTCCGCAGCGGATGCACTTCTGCTCTTTCTGGTCTGGAAGCTGGTTAAAAGGAATAAAGGCAACCGATTTTACTCCCTTAGAAACAGGAATATCCATTGCAGCAACGGAATTTCCCGTGAGCTTTCCGTTGATTATTATTTTTCCGACAGGTCTTTTAAATCCGCCTGATTGTTTTGCAAGTTCCACCAGCGTTGTTCCGACTTTTACTTCAATTACGCAGGCTGCGTTAAGGCAGTCTCCGCTTACATGAACGTTTGCTGTAATCTGCCCTTTATTTAATACAACAGCATTATAAACGTTTAAGGCAGTTACGCTGTCAATGTATAAATCGCGGATTCCGGCATTGGAAAACGGAGTATTCTTTAACTCTGTTTTTGCTTTTTCTGAAATTTCGTTTATAAAACCGTTTGGGTAGCCTTTTGAATCAACTGCAATATCGCTGACTGGAATTTTTAAATCTGCAATAGAAAAATCAAGATCTTTTTGATTTATGTCCCTTGCAAAAAGAATTCCTGCTGCATTCATTGCCTTTGCAACAATTGCTGAACCGATTTTTATTTTTTCAAAATAATGCTCAGTTACAAATCCGTCCGTAATGCGGCTTGGATCTTCTGAATAAAGTCTTACGGCGAGCAGTCTCTGTTTTGACTTGTCAATATTCTGGATCTGACGGTTTAACGGTTGTCTTTTAGAAAAAGTGTTTACAACCCCGTTTTCTTTTAATAAAAAACAGATTGTAGAACTGTCCTTGTCTTTCCAGTCAAGTTCAAGCTGTTTTTTTCCGGTAAAAGTAAAGGTTCCGCCAAGATTTATTTTTGCAGCATAACCTTCGCTGCCGTCTGCAAATTCAGAGTGAATTATATTTTCTACGGTTCCAGGAATTGACGAGTGAACGCAATAATCAGGAGCGCGTGCAATAATCTGCCCTTCTTTTACTGATTCTCCGCTTTTTACTAAAATTTCAACTTCATCCTGCCCGATTTTTTTCAGAGGAACTATGGCTGTTGAAGGAATAAAACCGCTTACAGTTTTTGTAATCAGTCCTGCATCTTCAGAAAGAAAACTATATATAGGTCTCATCTTTTATGTTACTCGCAATAAAATACAAAAACAAAATCAAAGGAATTGCGGCTAAAAATATTAAAACAAAAGAAACCGCTTTTTCTGAACTTGTTCCTGTATTTTTTGTATATCCGTAAGTTGTATTTTTACCCTGGGAAAGCATAAGCTTTTCTAACGAAGGATAATCATTCTCTTCAAGTTTATCATAAATTGAACGCACAAAGGAAGAATCATAGCTCAAAACCTTTGTTGTGTTTTTATAAATCTGTCCGTCTGCATTTTCAGCATATTCCGGAATAAAAATGGTTTCGCCGAATCTGTCTTTTTTTTCGTCAGCGGAAGAATTCAATTTTCTGAACGGAAAAGAAACTGTCTGCCAGCTCCAGTCCATAAAGTCTGTTAAATCCGGCAATGAGTTTTCTGAAATTTTTGACTTTTGTGTTAAAGGCCCGGGAAGCGCCGGACGCACAGAAGAGTCCGAGCCTGCAGAAATTCCCCTAAAGACAGAAGAAAATGCAAAAAGAATTAGTATGCTCGCAAAAAGAGCGGGCAATAGAACTGCAGTTTTTTTATTTACGGTTTTTACTGCAGAAGAATTTTTTATATATACAAAATTGAACTTTGTCTGAGCAGAAGTTAAAAAATTAAGTGAATAAAGTTCTCTGTAAAGAGTTAACAAAGCCCAGCCGCCGCAAAAGCTAAGGGCCGATAAAAATGCACTCAGCGCAGAAGAAAAAAATAAGACCAGTAGAGGCAGGGCAACAAGCGGAAGTATAAAAATTCCGTTTGTTAAATCATTAAAAATTCCTTTTCGCTCATAAATTTTTACTAAAAGAAAATCTGCCAAAAGAAGCGGACAGATTGCAGCACAGACTGTATACCAGGGTCTGCAAATGCTCAGCAATATAAGCGGAACAAAGACAAGTGCAAGGTTCAGTCTTTTTTTTGTCAGATAGAGAAGAATTCCTGCAAAAATTATGGTTATAACCGGGCAAATCCACGGAAAAACGCTTCCACTGTCGGTAGAAACTGTCGTTTGAGGATAGCCTTTTATTTCTAAAACTGCAGCAGCTAAATTCTGTGTATTTTTATCTGGAACATAAAAGACAGAAAATTCTTTTGATTTATCAGTAAAAAAACTGTCGCGGGTAAAAAGATAGGAATTCTTACTCTGAACCTGAACAGGCGCCATTTTTGAAGAAATCGGAATTTTCTGATTTACACGGCTTACAACGTCAGTGCACTTATTTTTTAATAAAATTGAATAGATATTGTCTTCTGAAAGTTTTTCTGATTTTACATAAAGAATTTTATAGCCTTTCCACAACTGGCTTTCCGGAACAGTATGAAAACAAAACGACGCAAGAACACTGATAATAAAAATAAGGGCGGAGAAAACGAGTTTTTTTGAATACTTCATTGCAGTCTATAAAACGAGAAAACCAATGCCGACAAAGAAACCAAGAATTGAACCAATGATTACTTCCATCGGGCTGTGCCCCTGAACTTCCTTAAGGTTTTTATATTCCTGAACCAGTCCCTGATCTTTTAACAGGTTACCGATTCTGTTAATCATATTAGCCTGAATTCCGTTTGCCCTTCTTACTCCGACAGCATCGCGAACTGTAACCATAAAAAAGCAGAATGCAAGAACAAAGACATCAGAATTTATTCCGGATTTTATTCCGACGCAGGTGCAAAGGCAGGCAACCAAAGCACTGTGGCTGGAAGGCATTCCGCCTGTACGCCAGATTAAAAGTTCAATAAGTTCCTTTACACTGTGGATTTTTCCGCCAAAAAGTTTTATGAGGGTTTTTAAGAATTGAGCCAGAAACCAGCTGAAAACGCAGGCTAAAAAAGTTGGCGAAGAAATAAGAGAAGAAATCTGTTCCCATAAAACTTTAAACATACGCAATATTTTATTCGTATACGTTTTTTTGTCTAGGTGGTATAATGAGTCTTTATGGAATTTATACATTTTTCTGCAGGCAAAGATGACGAAGGCAGAAGACTTGACAGAATTGTGCGTACCCTTCTTTCCCGGGAAAATCTTTCCGGGCTTTATAAGGCACTTAGAAGCGGTTTAATAAAGGTAAACGGCAAAAAGCAGAAAGGCGAATACAGAATTTCTTCCGGTGATGATATCTGCATTGCAGATTTTCTTACTCAAAAAAATAATTCCGGTAAAAAAAGTGAAGAAAAAATTCAAACTAATTCTCCTTTGCCGCCAGAATGGATAATTTTTAAGAATCAAAGCCTGGTTTTTATAAATAAACCTTATGATTTAAGCGTTCAGAAATCTTCTAGTGACGAAGTCTCTTTAAATGAACTGGTTCAGCAGGATTATGATTTTTTCAATTCAAAAAAAGAAAGTCTTTCATTTAAAACCGGGCCGCTTCACCGTCTCGACAGAAAAACTACGGGAATCATTGCATTCAGTCAGGATTTAAAAGGTGCACAGTGGT
This sequence comes from uncultured Collinsella sp., assembly GCA_963613915.1. Classification (GTDB taxonomy): domain Bacteria; phylum Spirochaetota; class Spirochaetia; order Treponematales; family Treponemataceae; genus Treponema_D. The sequence goes on along the minus strand of CAVEBK010000030.1, from coordinate 7,812 downwards.
TTTCTCAAATCGTGCGCGAACACAAAATTCAAAAAAACTATCTTGCACTTGTAGAAGGAACCTTAAAAAGTCCACAATTGTGGACAGACAGGATTTTAAAAGAAAATGACAGTCAGCAGAAAACAAAGGTTTTTCATACAGTAAAAATAAATTCAGATGACAAAAATTCAAAAGAAAGCATAACCCGGGCTTTTCCTTTAGCGTACGGAACTTACAAAGGAAAAAGCGTAACCCTTGTAAAATTCAATATAAAAACCGGAAGAACGCATCAGATCAGATCTTCGAGTGCTTTTCACGGATATCCGCTTTTAGGAGACACAGCTTACGGAGGTCAAAAAATAAGCGGAAAACAGAATCTTTTTTTGCACGCCTGGACTTTAATTCTCCCGGAAAATTCTCTTGGCATACCGCAGAAAATAACCTGTCCGCCTGGAGAAAATTTTGTTTCAATTCTGGAATCGTGCTTGATAAAATTACCTCAGGAATTATAATTTCTGTATGAATTTTGGAGAAGTTTTTGGATTAAAACAAAAAGAAATCAGGGTTTTTGCATTTTATGGTCCTTCCGGGACAGGAAAAAGTTTCAGGGCAAAACTCGTTGCTCAAAAATACCATATAAAAGCAATAATCGACGACGGCCTTTTAATTTACGAAGACAATATTTTGGCCGGTCGTTCTGCAAAACTTGAAGACAGCTACATGGGAGCAGTCCGCGTTGCACTTTTTGACGATAAGGAACACCGCGACAGCGTAGCCAGGGCAATCCAGCACAAGCAGCTGAAAAAAATTCTCCTTCTTGGAACAAGCGAAAAAATGGTAAATAAGATTGCCATGCGCCTTCAGCTTCCGATTCCAGAAAAATATATAAAAATCGAAGACATTGCTACCCCGGAACAGATTGAAGCAGCAAGAATCAGCCGACAGATTGAAGGAAAACACGTAATTCCGGTTCGTGCCTACGAAGTAAAAGAGGCTGGAAATTATTCGCGGATTTTTGTTTCAAAGATAAAGGTAAGCCTTTCAAAACAAAAACTGTTTAAACACTTTTTTAAAGATGAATACAAAAAAACTCAGCCGGATGTAAATACAAAACTTTTCGAAAAGTCTGTCGTTCGCCCGGCCTTCTCTGTTACTTCCAGAAAAAGCATTTCGCAGGCTTATGTTGCCCGCCTTGCCTCAAATTCAATCGGAAAATTCAACAGCATAATCCGCTTAAAAAACCTGAACATAAAAACAGACAAATCAGGCTACAAATTTTTTATAACAATTGACGTTCCGTTTGGAGAATCCCTTACAGAACTCAGCAGTAACCTTAAAAATTATGTAATCAAGTCAATAGAAAAAGACACCGGCATTTTTGTGGAAGATATTTCCATCATCGTTGACCACATTTTAATGCCGGATTCAAAATCTGCATAAAACTGCCTTAGTTTGCTGCAACAGAAAGTTCTTTTTCTTCCGGCAGTGAAGCCTCTTCTAAAAGAATCTTTTTTGGTTTACGTTCTTTAAATGCGCCTTTTGGAATTTTTATTGCAACCCCAAGATTTTTTAATGCCAGACGGATTGCGTATTCAAGTTCAGTGCGCTGCGGATTGATTGGGAGAACAAAATTGCGTACCTGCGACCAGGTTTTTAAATAAAGTTCACCGGTTGCACTCTTTGTTAAAATTTCTTTTTTCCAGTCGGTAAGAGAATCAATAAAATCCGTAATTAAAAATACCAGCTTTTGACCAAGCCGCAGGGTTTTGTCTTTCTGAACAAGGGAGTCCATTTCGGCAAGGTTTTCCATGTACTTTTTTTCAAATTCCTTAGACTGATACATAAGGCTCGTAGCATTCGGCTGCAGATACATGTAAAGGTCAGTTTTAAGGCAGGCACTTACAATGTCATAAGCGTGCCCTGAATTTAAAATTTTAAGCATTTCTTCCGTTAAGCGGCTCGGACTTACAGGCAGAAGAAGGTGTGCACTCTTTCTGATTTTGCGCTTTAAGGCAAAACTCATCTTGCAGTTGCAGGTTGCTCCGTATTTTACGGCACGCAGCATTCTTACAGGATCTTCTTCAAAAATTCTGTCCAGAGGAATAACCGGGCGCAGAACATGCTTTTTTATGTCCTGAACTCCACCAACATAGTCAATTATCTGTTCTTTTATCGGATCGTAGTAAAGTGCGTTTAAAGAAAAATCCCTGCGCTGAACATCTTCTTCAATTGAACCAAAACTGTTTCCAACACTTCCGTCAACGATTGAACGGAACGTAGAAACTTCAAAAATCTTATCGCCAAAAAAAACATGAACAAGGCGGAATCTTTTACCGATTATGCGCGAATTTCTGAAAAGTTTTTTTATTTTGCTTGGAGTTGCGCTTGTAACGACATCAAAATCTTTCGGGGTTTTATGAGCAAGTAAGTCTCTTACAGCTCCGCCTACAATATAAGTGTCAAAACCGCAGTCTTTTAAATGAGTAACGACACGAAGGCAGTCCGGGTCAATTTTTTCTAAAGGAATTTTATGTTCGTTTTTTGTATAAATAGTGGCAGTCCTTACAGGATGTCCACGTCCGTCTTTGGAATATCTGTATAACACAATTGCCCATTTTATCGAATTGAAAATAACTACTCAAGGTGATATAATCTTCAAAGTTTTTTTATTTTAGGGCGCACCGGCATAGCCGTCGGGCTTTTCAGGGTTCCGGCTTTCGCCTTCAATGTTTTTTGTCTGTTCCATGCAAAAAACATCGCGCTTCGCGCGCCCTTACAATCCCTTGCGCTTTTTTACAAAGATACAAGAGAACGGGAGTTTTTATGAAAGGTATTATTTTAGCAGGTGGAAGCGGCACAAGACTTTATCCGCTTACAAAAGCAGTCAGCAAACAGATTCTTCCGGTTTACGACAAACCGATGATTTATTATCCGCTCAGCTGTCTTATGCTTGCTCAGATCCGCGAAGTTTTAATTATTTCTACTCCGCGCGATCTGCCGGTTTTTAAGCAGCTTTTTGGAGACGGCTCTCAGCTTGGAATGAAGTTTGAATACGCAGTTCAGGAAAAACCGCGCGGACTTGCAGACGCTTTTATTGTCGGAAAAGACTTTATCGGTGACGACAGCGTTGCCCTTGTTCTCGGTGACAATATTTTTTATGGACAGCGTTTTTCAGAAAGCCTTTCAAATGCAAGACTTCGCGTAGAAAAAGAAGGCGGAGCTACAATTTTCGGTTATTTTGTAAAAGATCCTACAGCTTACGGCGTTGTAGAATTTGACAAAAACGGCAAAGCTCTTGGAATCGAAGAAAAACCTGCAAATCCAAAATCAAATTATGCAGTTCCGGGACTTTATTTTTATGACAACGACGTTGTAAGAATTGCAGAAAATGTAAAACCTTCTGCCAGAGGTGAAATCGAAATTACTTCTGTAAATAACGAATATCTCAATGCTAAAAAACTTAATGTCGAAATTTTGGGACGTGGTTTTGCCTGGCTTGATACAGGAACTTACGAAGGACTTTCAGAAGCCGGAAACTTTATCGAAACAATTCAAAAACGTCAGGGAATGTATGTTGCCTGCATCGAAGAAATTGCATTCAACAACGGCTGGATTTCTAAGGAAAAACTTTTAGAAACCGCTGGCACTTACAAAACAGATTACGGAACTTATTTAAAATATATTGCGGAGAATTTTTAATGCCTTTTGAATTTAAAAAATGCCCGATTGAGGGTTTGTACGAAATTCAGCCAAAAGTTTTTGGTGACGCCCGTGGTTATTTTGCAGAAGTCTATTCAGAATCAGACTTTTTTAATGCAGGATTAAAGATGCACTTTGTTCAGGACAATCAGAGTGCAAGCAAAGGCGGAGTTTTAAGGGGGCTTCACTGGCAGACAAAACATCCTCAGGGAAAACTTGTCCGCGCTCTGGAAGGAAAGGTTTACGACGTTGCAGTTGATTTAAGGACTTCTTCCCCTGCTTTTGGAAAATATTACGGCGTTGTTCTTGATTCTCAGAAGAACAATATGTTTTACATTCCGGAAGGATTTGCTCACGGTTTTTATGTAATGAGCGATTTTGCTGTTTTTACGTATAAATGCACGGATTTTTATCATCCGGAAGACGAAGCCGGCTTAATGTGGAACGACAAAACAATCAGCATAGACTGGAAGTCAATCTGCGGAGACGTTCAGCCGCTTTTAAGCGAAAAAGATTCAAAACATCCTGCCTTTGACCCTGCAAGAAAATATTTTGACAATGACGGCAGGTGGATTGGCGGTGAATGGAGTGAAAAATAACCAATGATTTGGGTAACCGGTTGTAGAGGAATGCTTGGAAGCCAGCTGTGCCAGCTTTTTGACGAAAAAAAAGTTGAATATGCAGGAACTGGAAGCGAAGTTGATGTTACGGATTTTTTTGCTCTTGAAGAATATTCAAAAAAACTTGCTGCAGGCGGAAAAACAGTTGATTTTATCGTCAACTGTTCTGCGTATACTGCTGTAGATAAGGCAGAAGACGAAGAAGAACTTGCTGCTAGAATAAATTCAACTGGAGCAGAAAATCTTGCCCTTATTGCAAAAAACACAGGCTGCCCTCTTATTCATGTAAGTACAGACTATGTTTTTGACGGCAGTGCTTCCTGCCCTGTAAAGGAAACTGCAGAAAAAAATCCGGCAAGTATTTACGGAAAAACAAAGTCAGACGGCGAAGACAGAATCATTGCAGCAACTGCTGAATACTACATTTTGCGTACTGCCTGGCTCTACGGTTTTAACGGAAAGAATTTTGTCTATACAATGACAAAGGCAATGCAGACCCGGGAAAGCGTAAAAGTTGTCTGCGACCAAAGAGGAACTCCTACAAACTGTTCAACTTTGAGCCGTATAATTTTGGAAATAATAAACAGAAAAACAGTTGAATACGGAATCTACAACGTAACCGACAGCGGAGAAACAACCTGGTTTGATTTTTGCAGGGAAATTTATTCACTTGGAAAAAAATATGCAAGAATTACAAATGACTGCATAATTAACAGCTGTACAACAGATGAATATCCTGTAAAAGCAAAAAGACCTGCGTACAGTGTTTTAGATACTCAGAAAATTCAAAATGCTTTAAATATAAAAATTCCTGACTGGAAAAACTCTCTGGAAGATTTTATAAAAAGCGGAAAATTCGAAATAAAATAGGGAGATTATTATGCGTAAACTTAAAAACGTGCTCGTAACTGGTGGGGCTGGTTTTATCGGTTCAAACTTTATTCATTATCTTTTTGGAAAATCAACCAGCGCAGAAAAAGCTTTTGAAGATGCTGCTTTTGACGGAAGAATCATCAATGTAGACTGCCTTACCTACGCTGGCAACGGCGAAACCCTCGAAGACATTGACAGGGATTTTGGTTCAGGCGTAAAGGATGAATCAAAAAGACGTTACTTTTTTGAAAAAGTAAACATCTGCGACCGTGAACAGATTGAAAGAATTTTCAGGCAGTACGAAATTGACACTGTAGTTCATTTTGCTGCAGAAAGCCATGTTGACCGTTCAATTTTAGGCCCGGAAGCCTTTATTAAAACAAACATTTTTGGAACTTACACTCTTTTGGACGTTGCAAGAAATTACTGGGGCGTAAGCCTGGACAATCCTCGCAGCGATGTTCTGTTCCATCATATTTCAACTGATGAAGTTTACGGTTCTTTAGGACCAACAGGCTATTTTACGGAAAAAACTCCTTATGATCCTCGCTCTCCATATTCTTCAAGCAAGGCTTCGAGCGATCATCTCGTAATGGCTTATCACCACACTTACGGACTTCCGGTTACACTTTCTAACTGTACAAATAACTACGGACCTTATCAGTTCCCGGAAAAACTTATTCCTTTAATGATTTTAAACATGCAGAACAAAAAGAATCTGCCGGTTTATGGCGAAGGAACAAATATCCGCGACTGGATTTATGTAGAAGACCACAACCGCGCTGTCTGGCTCATCTTAAAAAACGGAAAAACAGGTGAAAAATACAATATCGGTGGAGAAAATGAGTGGCAGAACATTAAACTTCTGAACAAACTCATTGAACTTACCGCAAAAGAAACCGGAATTTCTGAAGATGAAATTAAAAAGACAATTACACATGTAAAAGACAGACCGGGACATGACCAGCGTTATGCAATCGACTGTACAAAAATCAAGAGTGAATTAGGCTGGGAACGCAAAATGTCTTTTGAACAGGGACTTTTGTTAACTGTAAAGTGGAATTTGAACAACAAAAAGTGGATTGAGCATATTCTTTCAGGAGAATATTTAAACTGGGTTGAAAAAAACTATTCGAAGAGATAATGCGACATCCTGTCGCGCACAAATTGCTTTAGCAATTTGTGCTGGTTTTCCGTCTTTATGCGCCGTCCGTGGCGCAATTTTTTTTAATAGTTCGAATGTCGAGTTTCAATAAAAACATATCAAATAGCCTCTCGTCGAGAACCTGCCAGCAAGCCGCACGGTTGCGACAAGCGCAAAGTGCGTTTGTGTCAGAACCTCGACTACGGCTATTTGGCATTTTTTAATAAAATAAACTCGACATTCAGCTATTTATTTAAAACTCGAAATTGAGGTTAATAAAAAAAGTTGGAAAAAATCTGCTTTAGCTTATTGTCGCGACCTCCTGGCGTGCCACAAAAGGCTTAGGGATAGGAAGGGTGCGCGGAGCGCAACCAAACGCGCAGCGTTTGGTCGGAGGCGTAAGCCGTAGCCCTGGATAGCCCGACCGCCACTTTGTGGCGGAAAGCCCCAGAAGCAAAAAAAAGGAACTGACAGAAAACTGCCGGTTCCTTTTTTTAAACTGTATGCAGCAAAGACTTACAGAGGCTTACCTGTAATCTTTTCTACACATTCGTGGTAAAGTTTTGAAGTTTCTGCAACAACTTCTGCCGGAACAGATTTAATGTTTGGATCGCCTGCAAGGTTGTTTGCCTTGAGCCAGTCGCGGATAAACTGCTTGTCGTAGCTTGCAGGGCTTGTTCCTACTTTGTAGGTCTGTGCATTCCAGAAGCGGCTTGAATCCGGGGTTAAAACTTCGTCTCCAAGGACAAGTTCGCCGTTTTCGTCGAGACCAAATTCAAATTTTGTATCTGCAATGATGATTCCGTTTTTGAGTGCGTGTTCGTAGCATTTTTTGTAAATTGCAAGTGCAGTTTTTTCGATTTTGTCACCAAGTTCCCTGCCAAGGTCGTTTTTCATGTAATCAACCGTAACGTTAACGTCATGACCTTCTGCAGCCTTTGTTGATGGAGTTACGATTGGTTCATCGAGTTTTTCTGCCTGCTGGTATTCTTTGTCAAAGCTGTGTCCGAGGAATGGTTCGCCCTTTTTGTATGCTTCGTACATTGAACCGAACATATAACCGCGGACAATTACTTCGTAAGGAATCATCTTGAGTTTTTTTACGAGAATTGTTCTTCCCTCAAATTCTGCTCCCTGGAATTCTTCCGGCATATCCTTTAAATCTGAAGAAATCATGTGATTTTTTACAATGTCTTTTGTGTAATCAAACCAGAAGTTTGAAAGAGCATTTAAAACCTTACCTTTGTCGGTAATCATTGTCGGAAGAATAACATCAAAGGCAGAAAGTCTGTCTGTCGTTACAATAACCATGCGGCCGTCTTCAAGATCGTAAACTTCGCGAACTTTGCCACTGATAATTTTTTTCATAAAAATACCTCAATTTATCCTGACCGGACATTTTATATTCAGGCTCTAACCAGAGCCTTTTTACAGAAGTTATTTAGTTCGAATGTCGAGTTTCAATAAAAGCATATCAAATAGCCTCTCGTCGAGAAC
>CAVEBK010000029.1:29043-29317 GCA_963613915.1 uncultured Collinsella sp. | reverse complement strand
AGTTCTTTCAACTTCTGAATTTTTAGACTTAGTAGGCGAATGATGAACTATACAAACAATACAAAAAAAACTGTCCTAAAAAACGACCGTTATTAAGGACAAAAATATGGCTTGGGATTCAAAATCTGGCACTTTAATTTCTTCTGTCGTTTCTGATGACGAATACTGGAGCTTATTCAATTTTGTTTTTTCTGAAAGCTGCCACAAAACCTCAACTTACAAGTTTGCTCTTATAAAATCGATTCTTGATAATCTTTTAAACAATTCACCAACA
>CAVEBK010000029.1:0-28970 GCA_963613915.1 uncultured Collinsella sp. | reverse complement strand
CTTGTCGTAAAATATCATCTTCACCAGCAAAAAATTACGAACGAAGGAAAAACTTCAAAAATCGAACAGATTTTTTCAGAGGCAGTAAAAATAAATCCGGTTCTTGAAAATTTAGAATTCGCATCAATTCAAGAAAACACAAGGACAATGTTGATTCAAAAAGTTCAAGGCGAATGTAAAAAATACGTTCTTGGGGCTCTTTACAGCGACTTTAGCGGAAAACTCTACGGATTTGACCAGAGTGAAAATTTCATAACACTTTCAAACAACGCGTATGAATTTCTCTTAAAATACAAAATAGAAATTGAAAAGCTGAATTATTATGCGTGGGCTAAATTTCTTGAAAAAATAAACGAGGAAAATGTTCTTTTTCATCTTCTTTCAAAACTTGAACTTTCGCTTCCGGAGCGTTCAGAGCTTGAGTTATACCGTAAGATTCTTTTTTTTGAATTTGAAGAATGTAACTGCTTTTATTGCGGAAAAAAACTTACTAAAGAAATCCATGTTGACCATTTTATTCCGTGGAGTTTTATCAAAGAAGACAAACTGTGGAATTTTGTTTTGAGCTGCCCTCAATGCAACATAAAAAAAAGCAATATTCTTCCGCCACAAAATACAATAAAAAGGGTTCAGGAGCGGAACAGAATCATCATGAACGAAGCTTCTGTTACGCCTTCACTGCCAAACTCATCGATTATAAAATCCCAGTTCAAAAATTATGACGAAAACGTGATTCCCCGTCTCTGGCAATACGCAAAATTTTCAGGATTCAAGACAATGCAGCAAGGCTATTCAATCCAGAGTGATTTTGGAAGCCTCAAAGTTGCAGAGGGATTATCTAAAAACTAGTGCAATGCTGAATTTATAAGCCTTCAGTGGTCTCCCCCCCCCCCCCGCATTGCCATTTCCATCTTGCTTGACGGGGCACAGTCTTTAACACCAGCCGTGGCTCCAGTTACACCAAATCGTTTTTCCCCGGTAAGTTATGCTTCTTCTACTTTTCTAAGAAAATCTTTTTAATTTCTTTTTTGTAGATGTCGGTAATTGCGTGGCGCATAAGTTCCATTTTCATGTTGATTTCTTTTCCGACCTGGAAACTCTGCTTTAACAGAACAAACTTAAAGATCCGCTCGCAGGTTCTGAATCCTGTTTTTGCATTTACGCGGGTGTCGATTTCTGTTCTGAAAAGATTCTGGATTTCGTTTGCTTCAAGGAGATTTTCGTAATTGTCATAAACTATTGAATTTTCTTCTGCGTAAGCAATTACGTTTGCCTGATTCGGGCAGATGAGTGCTCCTATATATTTTTGATCCTGACCAACAACAACCGTGCGTTCTACAAATGGAGAAGCGTTTACTGCGTTTTCGATTACGCCTGGTTCAATATTTTCGCCGCCTAAAAGAACGATTGTGTCCTTTGCCCGTCCTACAATCTTTAATTCCTTGTCGCAGCTTATCATTCCAAGGTCGCCTGTGTTGAGCCAGCCGTCTTTATCAATGATTTTCTGCGTTAAATCTGGGCGGTTGTAATAGCCTTTCATTACCTGTCTGCCCTTTACCATTACAAGGCCGCGCTTGCCTGGCTTTAAGGCTTTTGAATCAACCGGCTGTCCGTTTTTTTCTTTTACGATTTTTACTTCGTTGCTTGGAAAAATCTGTCCGACATTGTTTGAACGCGGCTTTTTTGAATTGCAGACTGACAGAACCGGTGCTGTTTCTGTCATGCCGTAGCCTTCCATAAGACGGAACCCGATTGCATGGAAAAAACTTTCTGTTGAAGGCTGTAATGCGCCGCCTCCGGAAATTGCAGCACGCATTTTTCCGCCAAACTTTGCACGAAGCTTTTTAAAAACTAATTTTTCGGCAGCAAAGTTCGGGAGCCACAAAAGAATAAACGGAATTATTCCCAGTAAGGTGTCTAAAAAGCGCGGATACCAGTGGTAACGGCATTTTAAGCCGAATACAAGTTCCTTTGCCTTATAAAACTGCTTTCCGATGCAGACTGCTGTGTTGAATTCCCACTGTCTTATTCCGTTCTGCTTTTTTATTTCGCGGAAGAGTCCCTGGGCAACTGATTCCCACAAACGAGGAACCGCATTCATCCATTGAGGCTGAATTAAAGCCATGTCGCTTAACATTACGGAAACTACTGGTTTTGAATATGCAAATCCGCCTTCCATTGCAACTACCATGTAGCAGAATGCACGTTCAAAACTGTGCCAGATCGGAAGAACTGTAAGCCAGATGTCGCCCTGCTGCATAAGGCCGAGACAATGATGTGCTACTTCGCACTGTGCAATAAAATTGTCATGGGTAAGCTGAACTCCCTTTGGCACTCCTGTTGTTCCTGAAGTAAAAATAATTGTTGCAGTGTCGTCCGGCGAAATGTCGTCCATGGATTTTTCAAGTTCGAGCCATTCTTCTTTTGTAACTTCTACACCTGTGCTTTCGAGGAAGTGATAGTTTATTACTTCGATTCCAAGTGAGCGCGCCCGTTCTACAAGGCTTTCTTCAGGATAGTCAAAGAGGATTGCCTTTTTTAAAAGTGGAACTTCTTCAATTTTTTCGAGAACTTTTTCGAGCTGACGTCCGTTTTCAAAAAAACTGATTTTGCATTCTGTAAAGCTTAAGATAAAGCGGATTTCTACCCCCATGGAGTCGCAGCCACGCGGAACGTCAATTGCGCCGAGAGTTAAAAGTGCGTAGTCGCTTATGAGCCACTCACGGCGGTTGTCGCTCATTAATCCTACATGGTCACCTTTTTTGATTCCGAGCTTTTTTAAGCTGTGTGCCATTTCGATTACGTGCTGGTAAACCTGAGAATAACTGTAGCGGACAAAGACCCCGCTCTTGTTTTTTACAGCCTGGAGCGTAAGGTTTGGAATTTTCTTTACTTTTTCGCGGAGAAGAACCGGAAGGTTTTTTCCGAGAGTTTTATCAAAAACGTTTTCATTAAATATCTTTTCAATCATAATAAATGACATTATCACAATATTTGTCATTTTGTAAATATAGATTGAATTATTTGAATTGTTTTTTTTGCGTTAGGGATGCTTGCCTGGCAACTTCGTTGTCAGGCTGAGAGTTTGCTTTCGCAAACTCTTTATTTATATGTGCGCTAAAAGCGCACGCCCTAACGCTACGCGTTAGGGATAGTAGGGGCGCAGAAGGCGTTGTACGACATCCTGTCGTGCCACAAATTGCTTTGCAATTTGTGCGGGGGGGGGTATCGTCTTTAGTGCCGTCCTTGGCACCATATTACCGTGTAAAAACAAAGTACAATGAAGCGAAGGCGGAACCCCGGATAGCCCGACGGCGGTTTACCGTCGGAACGTCCTTAAAAATATAAAATCAATGGAAATAACCTTTTTGTTTTGGTATATTATTCAATCATGGTTACATATTTGGGAAAACTCGGTGAGCTTACGTTAAAGGGCTCAAACATAAAAACTTTTGAACGTCTTTTAGTTCAGAATGCAAAAACTTACCTTCTTTCGGTTGAAGCAAAAGTTCATTTAAATTTCGGACGTCTTTATATTGAATGCGAAGAAAATGCCTGCGAAGCTGTTGAATTTACATTAAATCACCTGATTGGAATTACAGGCTGGGCAAAAGCTGAAGTCGTAGCAAAAGACATAAAGTCAATTCAGGAAAAAGTCTACGAACTTGCCCTTAAGGAAAAAGAAAAGGGAGCAAAAACTTTTAAGATTGAAGCAAAACGCAGCGACAAAAGTTTTGAACTCGATTCCTACGGAATAATGCGGGAAGCAGGCTCTCTAGTTTATGACAAAAACTTGCTGACCGTTGATGTTCACAATCCTGACGTTACTTTTACTGTAGAAATCCGCGAAAAAGCTTATGTTTATTCTGATTCTGCAAAAGGCTGCCGCGGGCTTCCTGTAGGCTGTTCTGGCAAGGGTCTTTTACTTTTAAGCGGTGGTTTAGACAGCCCGGTTGCAGGCTACCGCATGGCCCGCCGCGGAATGATTGTTGAATGTGTTTACTTTCATTCATATCCTTATACTTCAAAAGAAGCACAGGAAAAGGTTGAAAAACTTGCAGAAACGCTTTCTTATTACGGATTACGCACTCACATTAACATTATTCCGTTTACAAAGGTGCAGATGCAGATTAAGAAAAAATCTCCGGAAAACTACACTACTTTAATGCTCCGCATGTGCATGATGAAGGTTGCAACGATGCTTGCAGAGAGGATCGGAGCCGGCTGCCTTATTACAGGCGAAAGCTTAGGTCAGGTTGCAAGCCAGACATTAGAAAACATGGCTGTAACGGAAGATGCTGCAGGAATTACTCTTTTGCGCCCGCTCGTTGGGCTCGACAAAGAAGAAATAATACAGACAGCCCGCGAAATTGACACCTACGAAACTTCAATTTTGCCGTATGAAGACTGCTGTGTTCTTTTTAGTCCGAAGCATCCTGTTTTGCGCGCTCCTCTCGAAGAAGCAAAGCAGATTTATGAATCTTTAGAGGTTGACGGCCTTGTAAAAGAAGCGTACGAAAACCGCGAATTAAAGAGATACGAAGCAGCAGGTTTTGTTGCTTCAAAATGGGGAACAAGGGAAAACACAGAACGCTTAATTAAAAATAACGGCGTTAAAATAGAAAAAGACAAAAGCGAATAAAAAAAAGGCCGAAGAACTTTGACTGAGCTCCTCGGCTTTTTTTTACAGCTACCCTTAATATGTCCAGCGGAAACCTACCGTAAAATAATGATTTACTTTGTCGGTAAGATTATCTATCCAATCCTGTTTTTGACTTGCAGCAGTTTCTTTTGCTATTGCAAGAAGATCGTCTTTTGTAATTTCTTTTTTTGAAGAACCAGAGCCCGTGTAATAAGTATAAGTTCCAGTCGTACTGTCGTAGTCGTAAGACCAGTCGATTGTTCCGCCGGTGTAAATATTGCTGTTTACGCCCGCATTCTTTACAAATTCAAAGGTATAGCCGGCAAAGAGTGTAAACATACCTTTTTTTGTGCGCGGAAGGTCGAGTTCTGCAGAAAGGCTTGCCTGTAAAATTCCCATTTTGTGGTCTGCCGTCATAAAGCCTAAATGTTCCCAGGCCTGGTCTACGTGGTCGCCTGAAGTATCTTCTGCATCTGAGAACATCTGGTGCATGTATGCTGTTCCATCCGTTGCGTACTGTCCTTTGTCTGCAAGAACATAAATTGTAGCGTCGTCATCGCTGAAACTTTCTGCCGTGTTTGCATGGCGGATAAAGTTTGTTGCAAGTCCAAAACGAAGATAAGGCTTCGGAGCAAAATTAGCAGAAAAACTGACCTTATCAGAGTTAGGATCAAGGCTTGAGCCGATATTTACGCCGGCATTTGTATAATTCTGTCTGTTTGCAGTAGCTCCGCTTATGTAACCTGAGTCATCGCTTCCGTATTCCCAGTGAGCATAAACATAAGGAAGAATCATCTGATAGTTAAGTGCAAGTTTTGTGCAGGCACTTCCGCTTGGAGTAAAATTAAGGCCTGTCTGCCCTGCAAGGCGGATTTTTGAATCAAAGTTAAGTTTAACGACTTCGTTAACATCAAAATCGTCAACAAAGATATCTGTAGCCCATTCAAGGCCTTTTACAGGCCGTATGCTGAATAAAAGTCCCATCTGTAAGTTGTCGTTTGCACCGCCAATATTCTGAACCGGCATGTAAGGAACAGGAAGAATGTAAGCCGGATTCAAGCTTGGTCCAAAGACAATATTTTCGTAATAGGAAATGTCTATATATTTGTTAAAATGATATTTAACTGCATGGAAGGAAAGATATTTTCCGTCGCTGTGATCTGAATATTCGTCCGGATTATTTGCAGTTGAACCGATTACTTCAAAAACAGATGAATAACTCCATTTTTGTCTTGTAACATTCAAAATTAAATTTGCAGAATGGAAGGAAGTGTCATTGAGGGCAAGTCCGTCATTCAAAAAAGAACCGTAACCTGTTTTATTCAATCCGGCCATTACATAATAGTTGTCTGTTCCAAAAGCAACGTTTGTGTTCCAGTCAAGGTAGGTTTCAATCGGCCCAACGGAAGCAGGATCAAAGACAGAGTCTTCTGCCTTGTTTTTATAATACGGAGCAATGTCTTCGTAGTCGGCAGTTTCTGCATACATTCCAAGATCATAGCCAAGAGAAATCATCGGGCTGAAAAGAATTTCACCGCTGATTCCGCCTTCACCCTTTACGTTTTTAGTTCCGCTGACTGAATCTTCTTCAAGTTTTTCTGATCTTTTATATTCACCGGCACCGGTAACATAAAGATTTAAGGATTTGCCAAAAATGCGCCTGTATTCGTATTCTGCCACTTCGCGGTCGTTTTTGTCGCCTTTTTCCATTACAGTTTCGAGAATCGATTTTATTAAGTTTGAAGGATAAGGCCTTATCTGAGGCAGATTTTCGATATAACCTTTTAATTCCCAGCCCTGAGCCTGTGTATAAAAGCGGTCTGTCGGATCTACGCTCACCTGGGCAAAAAGGGCAAATGAACAAATCAAAAAAACAAAAGAAAGTAAAACTTTTTTCATACACATCCTCAAAAGCTTAAAGTTTAACCGAACAGGCTGCTGCAATCTCTACACCGGCATCAAAATTGCCTTCTTCGTGATTGTTATTATAAATAAAAACAACGGAAGGCTGTAAGACACATTCTATTTTTTGAGAAAAACTGTAAGTTCCCCTCAAAGAAATTCTATTTACAAATTCAGGAATTCCTGTTGGAGCAATAAGACGCTGAAGCTGTTTTGCAGTTTTATCAGGAAAAACTGAATTATATCTGCCGCTGTCTCTTTCCGGGTAGCACCAGCCTTCAGGATAATCTGTTCCCGTTTTAAGTCCGCCCCAATCGTAGCTTCCGCTTGAAGTCATTGAAGTAAACACGTTGTTTTCTGACATTTCGCCACGAGCCATAAAAAGATAGATTAAATTAACTGCCCATTTCTGAGGAATTTCGTAGCCAACATCAATCTCGCAGCTTACAGTATCAGGGCCGGAAGGAGAGCCGATCCATTCATAGAACGGATATTTTTTGTCTCCCATATTTTCTACATAAGTGCGGACAAGAGACCAGTTCGGGCTTTCCTTTATGTAAAGATACGGCTGGGCATAGCTTCCTTCAATTGCAAATGTCAAACGCCCCTTTCCAAGAGAATGATTATACTTTCCACCGAGCTGACCGCCCATTCCGTTTGGAGTTACGTTGTCAGGATAATTTGAATTTTCGAACGGTGTCTGATACTGGGTCATTGCAAACATTCCGTAGAATTTTAAGTTTTCAACCGGGACAAACTGAAACTTTAATCCAAGGTAAGCGCAGGTATGACTTTCTGAATCATATTCAGTATTTTCGTAATCGCGCCACGGAGCCATTCCATGAAAAATCGTAAGAGGATTTAAAAAGCGAAGTTCCATTGGTGCATTTACAAAAATTCCTTCGAGGGTCGTAAAAGTGAATTTTTTGAATAGGCGGAAATCAAACTGATGCACATACATGTAACGGTCAACATTAAACTGACTTACAAAGCCTGAATATCTTATATCCGGTGAATAAATATTCAGCTGACCGTAAGAAACTCCGGTTAAATGGTCAGACCAGATCATTGAACCGTTTAAGCTGCGGCCGATATTTCGCATTCCCCTTCCAAGCTGAAAAGAAACGCCTGTTTTTTTTGTAATTTTTTTGCCGATAGAAAAATAACCTGTATCAGGAAAATTTATATCAAGGGCATCTTCCGTTACAGGCACGTTGGAATAAATGTCATTTTGAATTGCCGTATTATTGTTCATTCCAAGGCACAGATCCATGCGCATTGTAATAAAGTCTGCAAGAGTAAAACTTACGGGAGCTTCGATTACCTGTGAACGTTCGTATCTGTCATAAACCCAGTCAATATCATCATTTGTCTTTGTAAATGCACTGAAATTCAATGAAGGTTCAATTCCAAACTTAAAAATATCTGATGTAAGCTTTATTGCAGGTTCATAATCAAAGTAAGCTTGAATTTTTTCGTATTCACTTTTTGAAGCTTCGCACAACTTGGAAACATCAATTTCTGACAGATAAAGTTTTAGCTCTTCAATCGTCATAGGTTCGCTGTCTGCAAAGTTTACAACGCCACTTTCCATGCTGAGATGCTCAACGCTGTCGTAAACCCAGTGACCGGCATTTACAAGTTCCTGTGCTCCGCGCGCAAAAATACCAGAACTGAATAAACTAAAAAGAAGCACAACAGGGAATATTTTTTTCATTTTTTTTGACCTTTTTCTAAATGCTGCCGTCAGTAAGGGCACAATCAACTGCACTCTGCAATTCTCTGGAAGTAACGGCGTCAGGATAATGTTTTAAAATTTCTTTGTAAAAAGCTACTGTTCTTTTTCCGTGATTTAAAAGCGTAAAACGATCGCTTATTTTTAAGGCATTTTCTGACATTAAAGCTCTTTTTTCGTCATCGTTAAGGAGAGCAAGAATTTTTTCAGCAACTTCCTGGTCATTTTTTCCAAAATAACCGTCAACTCCGTCAAAAACAGTATCGCTGAAACTTGTATCAAAACGGCACACAACAGGAATTCCTAAAGAAAGGGCTTCGAGAATTGTCATTGAATGCATTTCTGAAAGAGAAACAGTTACAAAAATGTCTCCAACTGCGTAATAAGAAGAAAGTTTTTCCCAGTCAACAAAACCTGTAAAAAGGATTCTGTCTTTTAAGCCGTCAGCTTCTGCCTTTGCCAAAAGAGGTTCGTAGCGTCCACCGTCTCCAACAATCAAAAACTTAACAGATTCTCTTTTGTTAACAACACAGGAAGCAATTTCGTAAAGTTCGTCCAGTCTTTTTTCTTCAACTACACGACCAACATAAATTACGATTTTGTCAGAAGCACAACAGCCGAGGCTTTGTTTTATTGCAAGCTTATCTTCGTCTGTATAAGTTTTTGTAATGAATTTTTTCTTGTCAATTGCATTCGGAATAATTGCAGAAGGAATATTCGGAAGCATTTTTGGCCGGTTAAAATAATTGTGAGCCTTTTCGGAAACATTTATAAATGCGTAGAACTTTTTATAGAGTGTCTGAACTGCCTTGCGGATTACCTTGCGTGGAATAAGTTCACCGAGGAAAAGATAATATTTGTAATAATCTTCCCACATTGTATGAGTGGTTGCAATTACAGGAATATCAAGTTCTTTTCCAATCGTTACGGCAACATGACCAATAAAAAATTCTGTATGTGCGTGAATTATTTCAACCTTATTTTTTAGAAGGAATTCGCGGATTTCCTGTCTGAAAGGAATTCCAATATATTGTCCGTCGCCAAGCGGACTTTGAATCGAAAGAACGCGGAAAACATCTTCGTCATCAGTTTCGTCATTTTTATTTGAACCGACGGTAACAACTACCACGTGGTGCCCCATTTCTTCGAGGACTTTTTTTAGCTGCACTACAACAGTTACAACTCCGCTCTTTGTCGGAAGATAACTGTCAGAAAACAATGCTATATTCATAGTCTTTTTATTCTACAAAAATAACAATGCAACTTCAAGCAAAGAAAAAAATGTAAACAGTCTGTAAATTCTGTGTTTTTTTTATTAGAATAATGACAATGACAGCTTTAGAAAAACAACAGATTTACACGCTTTTAAAAACAGCTTCTGACTGTTTGTGTCAGTATAAAGATCCTTCTTTTCCTCAAAATCCACCAGCATTTACAGATGACCAGCAGATTAGTACGGAAACTAAGGAAGAATTCCAGGCGGCAGCAGTTCAGCCGGTAACTTTTTCTCAAGAAACAACAGAAAGCAGAATAGAACTGCCACAAATGGAAGAAAATTCTTCAATTCAAAATATTGCAAAAAAAATAAGTGAATGTGTGCGCTGTCCTCTTTCTAAAACCCGTCATAACACAGTTCCTGGAATGGGAGTTTCTTCGCCTTATGTTCTTGTAATCGGAGAAGGTCCTGGTTATGAAGAAGACATGCAGGGACTGCCATTTGTAGGACCGGCCGGCCAGCTTTTAGACAAAATGCTTGCTGCAATAAAACTGAGCCGCAAAACAAATACTTACATTGCAAATATCGTAAAATGCCGGCCTCCAATGAACCGCAATCCATACCCGGAAGAAGCCGATGCCTGCTCTTCTTTTTTGCAGGCACAGATAGCCATATTAAAACCAAAGGCAATTCTATGCGTGGGAACAGTGGCAGCAAAAAATCTTCTGCATACAGAACTTGGAGTTACAAAGCTCCGTGGAAATTTTTATGAATATTGTAAAATTCCAGTTGGTGTTACTTATCATCCAAGTGCACTTTTACGCGACGAACAGTTAAAAAGGCCAGCCTGGGAAGATTTAAAATTTTTCAGGACAAAACTTCTTGAACTGTGCCCGGACTACGAAACTCATTTTTAAGCATTTTAGAAAAGAATAATGGCAAAGTTTTTACAGGTTGCACTCAACGTACCTTTAAATCAGACTTTTACATATCTCAATATAGAACCTTTTGAGCCTTCAAGAATCGGCTGCCGGGTAGAAATAAAATTCGGAGCAAGGAAAACAAAGGGCTGTATAATTGCAGAAAGCGAAAGCCTTCCTCCAGACTGCCCTGTTGAAGAATCAAAAATCCGTCCGATTACAAAAGTAATGGATCAGACTCCACTCTTAACAAAAGAGCTCATTGAACTTGGAAAATGGATTTCGGCCTATTATCTTTGTTCAATCGGAGAAGCAGTCAGCGCAATGCTTCCTTCTGCAAAAAGGGAAAGCGATGCCGGAGGATTTTCTTTTGTTGATGAAATTTCAGCAGAAAAAGCAAAAAATTTAAGCGAAGAACAAAAAAAGGCTGTAGAAGGAATTCTTTCTGAAAAAAACAGCACAAACCTTCATTATTTGTACGGTCCAACCGGGACAGGAAAAACAGAAGTATTCCTGCAATGCGCCCAGGAAGTTCTGAACAATAAAAAAGGCGTAATCTACCTTGTTCCGGAAATCGGCTTAACCCAGCAGGTAATCGAAGCCGTTGTAAACCGTTTTGGACAGACAGCAGCCGTCTTACATTCAGGCCTTACTCCAAGCCAGCGTTTAAGTGAATACCACAGAATCATAAAAAAAGAAGCAAGGGTTGTAATCGGGGCCAGAAGTGCAGTTTTTGCCCCTGTTCCAGACCTAGGGCTCATAATCATTGACGAAGAACACGACGGCTCTTATAAGGCAGGTTCAACGCCACGCTATCACGCGCGCCAGGTTGCAATGTACCGTTCAAAAAAACTGAAAATTCCTTTGGTAATGGGCTCTGCAACTCCAAGCGTAGAAGCCTGGCAGATGATGAAAACAGGAGTAATTGCAAGGCACACACTTTCCAAACGGCTTGCAGGCGGAAAAATGCCACAGATAAAGGCAATAAATCTTTCAAACGAACCGCCGGACACACTGTGCATTTCGCGGGAACTGGAAAAAGAAATCAATTCAACCCTTGAAGAAAAAAAACAGACAATACTTTTTTTAAACCGCCGCGGATTTACACATTTTTACAGATGCCGTTCCTGCGGTTTTGAATTAAAATGCAAAAACTGTTCTGTAAGCTTAACCTACCACAAATCAGAAAACCGTCTGCGTTGCCATTATTGCGGCTGGAATATTGTTCCTCCGCAGCAGTGTCCTCAGTGCGGCTCCCTGGATGCAGGATATTCAGGTTTTGGAACAGAGTTCATCGAAAATGAAGTTAAGGCAAAATTCCCTTATGCACGTACAGTCCGCATTGACACAGACAGTCTTACTCACAAGGGTGAATTACAGGAAAAACTGACGGCTTTTAAATCCGGTGAATACGACATTATGCTTGGAACACAGATGGTTGCCAAAGGATTGAATTTTCCAAATTTAAAGCTCGTCGGAGTAATTCTTGCAGACACTGCCCTCCACTTACCGGATTTCAGGGCAGCAGAAAGAACATTTTCTCTCATTACTCAGGTTGCAGGCCGTGCCGGAAGATTTTTTCCAGACGGCAAAGTTTTAGTTCAGACTTATTCTCCAGAGCGAGAACCGATTCTTTTTTCTGTAAACAATAAGGTTGAAGATTTTTATGAAATGGAACTCAACACAAGAAAACAGTTGAATTTTCCACCTTTCTGCCGTCTTGTCCGCCTTGTTTTCAGGGCACCGACAGCAAACCAGGCTAGCGAAGCGGCAGAGGGAGCTTCTTCAATCTTAAAAAATGAACTTTTAAGGCTTTACAACCAGAAACTTTCTGCTCAATTTACACAGACAGTAAAAGATCAGGTTGGTTCAACTGAAATTCTAGGGCCGGCAGAATGTCCGCTTTCTAAAATTTCAGGAAGTTTCAGATGGCAGATAATTTTAAAAGGGCAGAATATTGCAGTCTTACAGCAGATTTCAGCTTCGCTTTTATATAATTACAGGCACCCGACAGACATCTACATAGAAAGCGATGTAGATCCAGTAAGCCTTTTGTAATTTATAAAACGCAGACTGCTAAACGTGACGGCGGATTCCGTCAAACTTTATTTCGTATAAAAAAAGACCTTTTGCAGGTGCCGTCGGGCCGGCTTTTTTTCTGTCACAGCTTTCTACAACAGTTTTAAAATAGCCGGCGTCTTTTCCCATTCTTTCAAAATGAATTAAGCTTCCAGTAATTGAGCGGACCATTTTCCACAAAAATGCATTTGCTTCAATCTGAAAAATTAGATTTTCGCCTTCATAAAAAAAGTGAGCATCATCAATATAGCGGAAAGTTGAAACGCTTGCGTCTCCTGCAGCAGCAAAGGTTGAACAGTCAATCTCACCACGCAGGCACAGAGCCATTTCGTTTAAGTTTTTTATATCAGGTTTATAATATATCGGCCAGACATAGCGCATCTGGCTTGCCTGTGGATTTCCTGTATTTATAAAATATCTGTAAACCCGGCTTGTTGCGTTTTTTCTGCTCGAAAAATCATCTTCAACAACTTTTGCGTCCATTATCCGCACATCGTCCGGCAAAAAACAGTTAAGGGCAACAGGATATTTTTCTACAGGAATTGAATCAATCGGAGAAAAAAAATTGGCTGCCTGGGCAAATGCATGAACCCCGCTGTCTGTACGTCCTGAGCCCTGCAAGGCAATTTTCTGTTTATGAAGTTTTTCCAAAGCATCTTCTACAGTCTGCTGAACGGTTCTAACCGCCCTTCCCCTGTCTGCAAAATCCTGTCTCTGCCAGCCGCAAAAATCTGTTCCATCGTAAGAAATTGTTAAAAGAATGTTACGCAAAAGTGTTTCCTGAAAATTAATGTAAAAAAAATTACATATAAAAAGTTGAATTCTTAGTTTTCAAAGTGCCGGTATTATTCATCTTCTGAAATAATATTTGCTTCGTTTAAGGTTGAAGTAAGTTTATCGTACAGATCACGGGATTTTTCAAGCAATGGTCCGGGCTTTGATTTTGAAGATTTACCAAGACCAAAAATTCTTGCGATTGAACGTTTGTCTGCATCAAGCTTTTTGTAGCGCATCTGCATGTCATCTGTCTGACCATATTTATATTCAAGTAAAGAATTTAAATAAATAACGCCGTCATAACCGTAATTTTTATCAATATCCGGACCAAAATTAGTGATTTTTGCAATTGTTTCAATCCTCTGAGTTTCGTTGATTAAGGTCTGTTCATAAAAAAACTGTGCTTTTCTGTAAAAAACCTGAGAAACATAGTCGTAATTATGCCCCGGAACAA
This sequence comes from uncultured Collinsella sp., assembly GCA_963613915.1. Taxonomy (GTDB): domain Bacteria; phylum Spirochaetota; class Spirochaetia; order Treponematales; family Treponemataceae; genus Treponema_D. The sequence goes on along the minus strand of CAVEBK010000029.1, from coordinate 15,245 downwards.
CTTTTTCAAGATCCTTACAAAGCCAGGCCAGACGAAGCGAAATTATTGCACGTTTTATCGTAGGTGCGTATCCAAGGTCAACTTTTTCGTAGCTCATCAGCGCAAGATAATACATTGCGGCCCCGTCTAAGAGACTTCGTTCCCTCGAAAGTTCATAATAAGGAAAAAGCGTATTTGCCATATCCCTGCGTTTTTTACTGTCGTCTAAAAGTGCATTAAGCGAATTATTATCAGAAATTTCTGTAAAATCGCTCCAGAAAAGGGCTGTATGACATTTAGGGCAGGCACCAACTGCATAAATTAAAGGATAAATCTGCCCGTATTTTGCTGAAGGTTCAAAGATTCTGTGCAATTCATCTGTAAGTTCGCCGGCAATCATTCGGCCGGAACCGCTGAGCATTTCTTCACGGTCAAAGTCATTTTTACATACGGGACAATGACATTTTTGTTTTGACCAGTACGAAAGTTTCGGCTTTTTTAATGGCTCAGTACTTTTTTTTGAACTGCGATAAATCATAAAACCTCCAGTTATGACTTTTTATTTTACTGCAAAGATTCAATTATAACAAAGGCAACGGCATAATCTTTTTCGTGGCTAATCGAAAGCTGAACATTAAATTTTTCTCCAGCCTTTGCTTTCAGGATTTTTAAGGTTTCTTCACCAAATTTAAAAAAAGGTTTTCCTTCTTCTGTTTTTGCAACATAAAAATCATTCAGTTTTAAGCCTGCAAACCCTGTTCCAAGAGCCTTTGCAAACGCTTCTTTTGCTGCAAATCTGGCTGCATAGTGCCGGCAGGCAGATCCAATGTTTTTTTCAGGATTTCCTTCAAACTGTTCATTTTGATTAAAAAAACGAAGAAAAAAATCAGGCCCTTTTACCCATTTTTCAAATCTGCGGACATCGCTAATGTCTGTTCCAATTCCAAAAATCATTATTCTGCTGATTCCAATGTTTCCTGCGTTTCTGAAATCGAATTTTGTGCAGGAAGAATGTCCCCTATTTTTTCTTCAAGTTCGTCAGAAACACCTGTAACATTTTTTACATCAAATTTTACTGTTTTTGGAGAATATTCTTTTACGCTGAATTTATTTCCAACTGAATATTTTACAGGAAGTTCATAAGTTCCGCTTTCTTCGATTGAAGAGCAGTTTACGCTTAAAATTCCTCCAGAGGCCGCAAATTTTTCAATATCAACAAGATTTCCGCTCAAAACTAAAGAACCTGAAACATCTTTTGAAGCAATTTCCAGGTCGCTTTTTAAATTTGTAAATTCAATCTTAGGAACTTCAAATTTCTTTTCTGAAACAACAGGAACAATTTCGACTGTAACTGTAAGTTTCTGTGTGTCATTAAATTTTAAATATGCTCCCGGGCTTTCCGGCAAAACTGTCTGTTCAAGGCTTACTGTAGCATTTTTTACAGAAACAGGCTTTGTCTGAAGTCTCCTGCAGTTTTCGACCATGGAACGCGGGCCTGTAAGTTCAACTGTATCCGGCTTTACTACAATGTTTTTTATTTCGTAGCCGTAAGAAGGAGTTCCGTTTATTAAAGGAGTTACAGGAACAAAAGCCGTAATCTTTTCTTCTACCCTTAAGTTTACATCCTGAGGAGTAACTGTAACTTCAAGAGTATCTAAGAGCATTGCCTGCTGAGGAAGATCAACAAAAACAGGGAGCCTGTAAGTTCCGTCTTTAGAAAGAAAATCGAGGTCAAGATATGCATAAAAATCATCTTTTTTTATTGCTGCAATATCTTCCGTCTTGCCTTTTAAATTCACCTTTACTGTATGAGGATAGGCTCCGGCAGCAACAATTCCAGAATCAGCCTTTATTTTTAAAGGAACTGTAAAACTTCTTGAATCCTGCATGCTCAGCGTGTAAAAAATATAAATACAGATTGCAAGAAGAATGCACGCAGCCTTTACAGGCCAGTTATCGGTAGTTTTATCAATAAAGTCCTTTATTTTCATCGATTGTATCCTCAATTGTTTTTTGAGCAGGAGTCATGTCTAAAAGTTTTTCAAGCTGCTTTGTAATCTGGTTTGGATTTAAGTCATAATGAAGCTGGCTGTCATAAGCGAGGGAAACTGCCCCGGACTCTTCTGAAACTACGAGAACTACGGCATCACTTATTTCGCTCATTCCAAGAGCAGCACGGTGTCTTGTACCAAAAGTCTTTTTTATGTCGTATTGTTCGCTCAAAGGCAGAAAGCATCCTGCAGCAATGATTTTTCCGTTTTGAACAACACAGGCAGCGTCGTGCAATGGAGTGTCATGACCAAAAATCGTAACTAAGAGTGCGCTTGAAAGGTCGGCGTCAAGCCTTGTTCCGGTTTCTATAATGTCGTCAATTTTTGTGTGGCGTGTAAAAACAACGAGCATTCCGCGCTTCATTTTTGAAAGCATTTCAGCTGCAATGATTACAGTATCAACATAAGTGTGGCGGGAACGGTTACCAAAGGTAAACCACTGGCTCTGTCCAAGCTTTAAAAAAACCTTTCTTAATTCCGGCTGAAATACAATTGCAAAACAGATTACAAGTCCAGGAGCGAGCTTTTGCAGAACCCAGAGCATCATTGAAAGATGCAGTAAAAGGGCAACAGCATAAGCCATTGCAACTACAATTGCAGCCTTTATAATCTGCAGGGCATTAGTACGGACAATAATCTCGTAAGCCTTGTAAAGAATAAAGGCCATTACTCCAATATCAACAAATGGCGTTATAAAATTATAAACCTGAACAAGATTTTCAAACGCGTTCAATTTTATTCCTCAATTCCCTTAAGCACGGCAAGAGAATCCACGGTTTCCTTTACATCGTGAACTCTGACCATTACAGCCCCGTTCAGGACAGCCAAAAGATCTGCAACGACAGTTCCAGTCATTCTTTCTTCAACCGCTCGTCCTGTAAGCTGACCGATAACAGTTTTTCTTGAAAGTGCCATCAAAACAGGATATTTTCCTTTACACAAAAGTCCGCATTTTTTTATAAGCGTACAGTTGTCTTTTGAATTCTTTCCAAATCCGATTCCCGGATCAACAATTATTTTATCAGATTGAATCCCCTGATTTAAAGCATATTCAATTCTATTTTGAAGATATAAATCAACTTCCTTAAAAATGTCTTCATATTCAGTATTGTTCTGCATTACATCAGGAGTTGAACGTTTGTGCATTAAAATTACGGGAATTTTTGTATCTGAACAAAGCTTTCCTAATTTGCCGTCATCTTCAAGGGCAGAAACATCATTTAAAATGTCGGCTCCTTCGTCAAGGCAGGCTTTTAATACATCAGCTTTTCTTGTATCTATTGAAATTGGAATTGAAGAATGTTTTCTGATTTCTTTTATTACAGGAACAAGGCGTTTAATCTGTTCACTGTCTTCGACATATTTTGAGCCGGGCCTGGTCGATTCAGCGCCAATGTCAATTATGTCGGCGCCTTCATCAATCTGCTTTAAGGCAAGCTCTGCTCCTCCACGACTGTTTTCCCAGAATGAATCGGGAGTTGCATTTACAATTCCCATTACAAAAGCTCTCTTATCCGTAGAAATAACTCTGTCTGCAAGTTTTAACGAAATCATTTTCTATAAACCACCTTATAGGCACATTGTGCCAGACTTCTTGGATCTAAAGCCGTATCTTCACAAATCTGTGCACGACTTCCCTGGGCAAGGAATTTCTGAGGAAGGGCTTTTACAGCTGTTTTGTTAAATCCGCGCTTAATAAATTCATATTCAAGCCACTCTCCGACACCACCGGCATTTACTCCGTCTTCTACAAAAACTACAGCATCCCGATTTTCTGCGTATTTAAAAATATGTTCAATATCAATATTCTTTAAAAACCTTAATGAATAAATATCTGCTTCGATATTTTCTATCATAAGGCTTCTTGCCGCCTGAATTACTTCCGAAAGCATTCCTCCGGTCGTAACAAAGAGAACAGATTTTGCTTTCTGAACCTTTTCTGCTTCGTCAAACTGCAGGCTCAGGGCAGGAGCAAATTCTTCACACTTTATAAAAACTCCGCGACCTTTTTCTATTTTCTGTTCAAATGGCTTTAATTCTGTAGGACAGCTTGCCTTTGGATAACGAATTGCAACTGGTGAATTCTGTTCAACCGCCCATTCAAGGCAGAGTTTTAAGTCAAGGGCAGTTGCAGGAGAAAGCAGCTGAAGATTTGGAACAGTCCTTAAAAGAGCAATGTCAAACATTCCCTGATGAGTCTCTCCGTCGCTAGGAACAATGCCGGCACGGTCAAGACAGAAGATAACAGGGAACTCTGCAAGCACAACGTCGTGAATAATCTGATCTATTGCCCTCTGCATAAAAGTTGAATAAACGGCAACAACAGGAATCATTCCGCCGCAGGCAAGCCCGGAAGCAAATGTAACTGCGTGTTCTTCTGCAATTCCAACATCAAAAAAACGTTCCGGAAATTTTCTGGCAAAAGAATCAAGCCCGGTTCCCTTTGCCATTGCAGCAGTAATTGCAGCAATTTTTTTATTTTTTTCAGCAAGTTCAAGCATGGTGCGGCTAAAACTTTCCGTAAAACTCAATGTATCAAAATGTTCAACCTTACCGTCAGAAATTAAAAACGGTCCAATTCCATGAAAAGCTGCAGGGTCGTTTTCTGCAGGAGAATAGCCTTTGCCTTTTTTTGTTACAACATGAACAACTACGGGACCTTTCAGTTTTTTAACGTCGTAAAAAACACTTTCGAGTTCCTTTATATTATGTCCGTCGAGAGGACCTACATATTCAAAACCCAAATCCGTAAAAAAATTATTATTCAGCAAAAGTCCTTTCAGGGAACGCTTAAACCTGTATACAAATTTTCCGATATGCCTGCTTGAATAAGGAATTTTTGAAAGAGCATGATCTATCTTGTGGCGGATATTCTGATAAAAACCAGACATTGTAAGTTTTGAAAGATATTTAGAAACCGCCCCTGTATTTGCACTTATTGACATCTGATTATCGTTTAACACAACAATCAGATTTTTTCCAAGCTGACCTGCATGATTCATGGCTTCCAGGGCAAGGCCGCCGGTTAACGCTCCGTCGCCGATTACAGCAACAACCTTTCCGCTTTTATTTTGAATTTCCCAGGCAGTTAAAAGTCCAAGCCCCTGGGATATTGAAGTTGAAGAATGTCCGTTATCAAAAAAATCGTGAGAACTTTCTGTACGACGTGTAAAACCAGATAAACCGCCATGCTGCCTTATAGTTGAAAAGGCTGAATAACGCCCGGTAAGCATTTTATGCACATAGCACTGATGACTTACATCAAAAATTATTGCATCTTCCGGGGAATTAAAAACACGATGAAGGGCAAGTGTAAGTTCAACAACACCAAGATTAGAAGCTAAATGTCCGCCGTTTTTACCAACGACTTCGATTATTTTTTTTCGTATTTCTTGAGAAAGCTGGGGAAGGTCTTTTTCTGGAATTTTTTTTAAATCCTCAGGTGAATTAATCCTGGAAAGTAACATAATATCCTTTACACGTTAAGAAATTTTTAAGTGTCTGTACATTATAAAAAAAAAGACCGCGAGTTATTACAACTATCGCGGCCTGTTTCACGGGCATATATCAAAACACCTAAAAAGATGTTACTTGCTCTTATGCCGATTGCGTCTAAGCATCTTCTTGCGCTTATGTGTAGCCATCTTCTGGCGCTTTCTTTTTTTACCACAAGGCATTATGGGCACTCCTTAATCAAAATTGGTATTCTAATTATCATTAAATCAAAAACTTTCGTCAAGCATTCAATTTAATGGAAATTACTTTTGTTCAATATTCTTAAATTGAACTTCGTTATTAAAAACTTGTCTTGCTGCAAGGGAAACAACCTTTCCGTCGTTCTGCTCTATTGAATTATCTTTCATCATTGCAAGCTGATACGCACGACGACTAGCAGCAACAGTAACCTCGTAAGCATTTCCAGTGAATTTTACAAGCTGTTCCAAAGGAAAAATCATTACCTACCCCCCAAGTCGATATGAATAAATTATTATAAAACAAAGTAAAAACAGTGTCTAGTACGATTTTTTGTATTTAAAGCAAAAATTTAACACAAAAGCAAGATATCAGTCTTCCAGAAAAATCCCCTCATAGACTGATTTTTAAAGATAACCTATAATCCATGAGTATGCGTAATTCATCTTCTCCGGCTACAATTCTTGCCGTAAAACAGGCTCTCGAAAACAACCGGACAGTTACGCTTTTAACCCCGCAGGAAGGCATAGTTTATGCAACACTTTTCGGCGGTCCAAAAAGTAAACTCCGTTCACTCGTAAGCCCTTTTAACTGTGGAACAGCCTTTTTTTACAGGGACGAAACTAAAAAATCCTGCAAATTAACCGATTTTGACGTAAAAAGCTATCATCCGTCGTTCAGGGAAAATCTTTTTAAAACCTATGCTGCAAATTTTGCCTGTGAAATAATCATAAAATCACGCTGTGCCGGCAGCCCAGACCAGGCTTTTTATCTTTTGAACGGGCTTTTAGACGGAATGGAATTGAGCGATGAAAATAATTCAAGGCTTGGACTGATAAGATTTCTGTGGCGCTACCTTAGTGTTCTTGGCGTCCGCCCGGATGCTCAGTTTTGCTGCCAGTGCGGAAAATCTTTTTTAGAAAAAAGCTTTAATTCTCCTGAATTTAACGGATACGGGCTTTACAGCGAAGGCGACAATGGTTTTATCTGCGAAGACTGCATTCCAAAAGGAAGCATAAAAAACTTAAACACTTTTACTTTATCAAAAAAATCCTTAACATATCTTCAGGCAGTAAGCGTACTAAAGCCAAAAGAAGTAAGACAAATCATAATAAGCCAGAATGAACTGTCAGAACTCAGGGATTTCTGCTACATGCTTATTCAAAATGCATGCAATACAAAATTTCTTTCGTTAGAATCAGGAATTTCAATTTTGTGAACAAAGGCCACGTGCCATGACAGGAATATATATAAATGAAAAAATGGAACAAAAAAACAATTCAAAAAGAAGATGTCCAGAAATTAAGCGAAAAATACGGAATTGACGCAATAACTGCTTCTATTTTTCTCAGACGTGGAATTACGCAGGGCAAAGACATCCTTTACTATCTTGAAAACGACAAGCGCTTTTTGCACAATCCTTTTGAATTTTCAAATATGGAAGATGCCGTTGACAGAATTCTCCAGGCTCAGGAAGAAGGCGAAATCGTAATGATTTTCGGCGACCGCGATGTTGATGGAATTTCAAGCACGACGATTCTTTTTGAACAGCTCAAATCAATGAACATCGAAGTTGAATGGAGACTTCCGGCCGGAAACGACGGATACGGACTTTCTATGGAAGCAGTTGACGACTTTTACAAAAAAAACGGAACCCTGATTATTACTGTTGACTGCGGAATTTCAAACAACAGGGAAATTGCTCACGCGGCAGAACTGGGAATCGAAACGATTGTTTTAGATCACCATAATCCGCCGGAAAGTTTACCAAGCCCGGCAATCATCGTAGATCCGAAATGTGCTGATTCTTCCTACCCTTTCCACGATATTTCAGGGGCTGCAATTGCATATAAAACTTCACTTGCACTCAGGTTTACAAAGTCAGACATTTACAAGCAGGAAATCTGCCTTTTATGCGCAAAAGAAGAAAACGAAGAAATTGTTATTGAATGCATAAAAGTGCGCAATCTCGTCCGCGAAGATTATTTAAAGGAAAGCGTTCTTCCTCTCGAAACTTCTTTTTCTAAAACAAAACTTGTTGATTTTTTAAGCGGGCAGCAGATTTTTGTCTGGGATTCAAAGGCAACGACTTTGCTTTTAGAAAAAGCTTTTGGTCGTGGCGTAGAATTCAACTTTATGGACATGAAAGAAGAAATTCCAAAACTTATACCGCAGATAAGGGGAATGAGCCTTAGTGAATTAAAAAAACATTCAAAAATTGCAAAGTACGAGCCGGAATTTTCAACAGAAATCGACGGGTTTTACAATATCTTTGTTACTTACATTCATATGTATCTTGCAAAACAGTATCCGGAAGATGTTGCACAGGAAGAAAAAGACTTACAGCTTGTTGCCCTTGCAGCCCTTGCTGACATTATGCCGTTACGTAACGAAAACAGGATTCTCGTGCGTCAGGGAATAAAAGCAATGAATTCCGGTAAGGCACGCCCTGGTTTAATTGAACTTTTATTAAAACTAAAACTCGCAGGAACTCAGCTTACAAGCACAAAGTTAAGCTGGAATATTGTTCCTGTACTAAACGCAACCGGACGTCTTGGCCAGCCTGAACTTGGAATGGAACTTTTTCTGGAAAAAGATCCGGAAAAAAGACGCGCCCTTGCAGATAAAATAATTGAACTGAACAATCAGCGAAAGGAATTAGGAAACAGGGCCTGGGAAATCGGCATAAAAAAAGCAGAAGAAAGCATTGCTCATTACGGTGGAAAACTCTGCGTAATTATCGACAAAAACATAAACCGCGGGGTTTCAGGAATTCTTGCAGGAAAACTCTCTTCAACTTTTAAAGTTCCTTCAATGGCAATTACAATTGTTGACGGAATTGCAATCGGTTCAATGAGAAGCTGCAGGAATTTTTCAATTCCTCCGTTTTTAGACAAAATGTCAGATATTTTTATAAACCACGGCGGACACGATCTTGCAGCAGGATTTAGTTTTGAAGAAAACAGAATGCAGGATTTTAAGGAAAGACTCGAAACTCTCTACAAAGAAATTCACCTGAATGATGAAGAAAGCGAAACCGTAGAAATCGATGCAGAACTTCCTCCAAAATATTTAAAGCCTGAAATTCTTTCAATAATCGACCGTTTTGAACCTTACGGAGAAGAAAATTCAGAACTTACATTCTTAAGCCAGGGATTAACAATCCAGGACGCTCTTCTTATGGGAAAACCGGATCCAGTTCACTTAAAACTGACTTTAGATGCAGGAGAAACAAAATGGCCTGCAATATTTTTTGGAGAAGGAGAAAGGCTTCACCGCGATTTTGACAAAGGCGACAGAATAAACATTCTCTATCAGCTGCAGCGCAACAGTTTTAACGGAAACGTTACACCGCAGATCATTCTGTCAGAAACACAAAAATGCTAAAGGCCGCTAAAAAAACTATTTTAGCATTGCAAGAAACTGTTCTTCGGTAATTACTGGAATATTTAGTTTTTTAGCCTTTACATTCTTGCTGGAACCGCTTTCAACGTCATTCGTAACAAGATAAGACAAATCTTTTGTTACGGAAGACTTGCAGCTTCCACCGTTTTTCTTTACGAGGGCTTCTGCATCTGCCCTCTTCATTGTTACAAGTTCACCGGTAAAGCAGAATGTTTTTCCTGTCAAAAGTCCTTCTTTTACCCCTTCTTCAACCTGAAGAATTTTATAAAGGGAGCGCATTTCCTGAGCATTTTCTTCAAGTCCTTCAGCAAAGTTTCCGGCAGAAATTTCAGCAAAACCATAGACGCCGGCAAAATCATCAATCTTTGCACAAAGAATTTTTTCCAGCGTGTTAAAGCCTGCATCAATTACCTTTTGAATCATGGTTTCGCCCATATCTTCAATATCAAAACCGGCAATAAATGAAGCAAGACTTACTTTTTTATGAAATTGAATTGAATCAAAAACTTTCTGGGCACCAAGACTTTCTTTTTCTTTTGAAATACTTTCTTCGTTTAAAAAATAAGGAGTCAGTTCTTCAACAGTAAGAGAATAAAAATCAGAAATTGAATGAACCCGACCGCTTTTAAAAAGTGAATTGATTAAGGTTTCTCCAAGGTCACGAATATCGATAACTTTTACCCATTTTAAAAGCTGATGCAAAATTCTTTTTTCGCAGTTTTTATTAGGACAGAAAAGCCTTGTTCCTTCGTCAACGAGAGGGCTTTTGCAGCAGCTGCATACAGAAGGAATTTTTACTTCGCTTAATTCCAGGGAAGAATCTTCTGTAAGCACGCTTTCGATTTTTGGAATGATTTCTCCGCGTTTTACAACAACAACCCTGCTTCCGATTTTTACGCCAAGACGGCGCATTGTTTCAGGATTTGCAAGAGAAGCCCTTTGAACTGTTGTTCCGTTAAGCTGAACTTCGTCAAAAACGGCAACGGGAGTGTAAGTTGCACCGGATTCGCTCCATTCAACACTGCGAACTGTAGTTACAGCTTCTTCCAGACTGAATTTAAAGGCAATCTGGCGGTCAGGACGGGCACGGCTTGCGTCTTCGTGGTTAATTGTCCTCTCTTTTACAACCAGACCGTCAATATCGTATTCAAGAGCCTTACGGCTTTCCATAATTTCTGCACGTTTTTCAATTACATCTTCAGGAGACTTACAGATAAAAAGCGGAACTGTATTAAAACCTGAACTCTTTAACCAGAGGATTTTTTCTTCTTCATCTGCAAACGGCTGTTTTTGAGACAGTGACCAGGCATCATAAGTAATCAGTTTTAAATTTTCTGAGCCAGTTCCGTCCTTGCGTTTCATAAGGCCATTTGCAGCATTGCGGCAGTTTGCCTTATCGCTGTAAAGTCTGTCGTGAACGTCGTGAGTCATTATTACTTCGCCACGAACCCCGCCTGTATAATCAAGGATTTTTCCGTCTTTATCTAAAATAGCAGAGGGAACTCCATTCATTTTTTTTGCATTTGCAGTAATGTCGTCTCCGATTGTTCCGTCTCCACGAGTAACGGCAGCTTTTAAAATTCCTTTTTCAAATTGAAGTTCAAGGCTTGCCCCGTCGAGTTTGTATTCAACCAGATATTCTGAATAAACATGATTTTTTGCCCAGGACAAAAACTGTTCAGGATTTGCAGCCTTTTCCTGGCTTCCCATCGGCATAATATGCCTGACTTTTGCAAAATTTCCGCTGTCGGCGCCTACTTTTTTTAACAGGGGATTTTGCGGATCGAGAGCTTTTAATTCATCCCAGAGCCTGTCAAATTCAAAATCTGAAATTTCAGCTTCGCCATTGTAATACGAAGCCTGATATTTTTTTATCAATGTAACCAGTTCTGAAATTCGTGCACTCTGGTCTATATCAAAAAGTTCGCTCATAAAATCCTCAATTAAAATTCAAAATTAAAAACCTTAAATCTTTTCAAACATCATTTCATTGATTACGCGGTTTGCATCAAGACCTTTCTGTTCAAAGCGGGTTTCTGGCCGCCACTGCTGATGAGGAGCGTAACCGTCAAATTTATTTTTCAACGACGGTGTATTTTCCAGCTGCTCAAGACCAAATTCAGCATAAGGAAGCCAGTCAGTTACAAAATAAAGATAACCGCCCTTTTTTAATTTTGAAGCAATAAGGTCTGTTCTCGGCCGCTGAATCAATCTTCTCTTAAAATGCCTTTTTTTCTGCCACGGATCCGGGAAAAAAATATGAAAAGCATCAACACTGCCGTCAACAATCATTTCTTCGAGAACTTCAAGCGCGTCATGTTCAATTATGCGTAAGTTTTTTAAATTTCTTGTACGGATTTCGCCCAGAAGTTTTCCGATGCCAGGTTTGTGAACTTCAAGCCCGAGATAATTTATGTCAGGATTATTTTCTGCAATGATTGCAGTAGCTTTTCCCATTCCAAAACCAATTTCAATCACAACAGGATTTTTATTGCCGAAAATCTGTTCAAAATCAAGCTTTTCTTTTTTAAATTCAATTCCAAAAAGCGGAAGAAGCTCAGAATAATCTTTTTTTTCTGAAGGCGTAAAATGTCCGGCACGGATTGCAAAAGTGTGAATCGTATATTTCATTGATTCTTCAGGTGTCAAAGAACGTTTTTTATTTTCTGAAAGTTCAGGATTGTCTGTTTCCATTTTTTTTTCCTCAATTCTGCGTTTTTTGTTTTTATTTTTATTTAGTTTCGACAAGATTTTCAAGCGGAGATTTAAAAACAAGATTCCCCGTTACAGACGTTAAGACAGTTCTCTTAAAAACGGCACGGCTATAATCCCTTATTATAAGAGAATTATTTTTCCAGGATTTTTTTGCAGTTCCATAAAAAAGCATGTTCATGTTTTTGTCATAAATAATCGTGATTTGTGAAAGTGCGGAAGAAACGACATTTCTTACAAGTTCAAATTCTGTTTCTAAAAGTGCAGAATCATAATCTACAGAAAAAACAGAAAAAGCTTCGTTTCCGGCGGCATCTGTATAAAGAATTTCGTATTCCCCGTTTTCTATCTTTTTTCCGTCAGCAGCCTTTAGCAAAGGATAACCGGCCCATTTTTTCTTGTCATTTGAAATTAAAACGGGCTTTGTTACCGTCCATGACAGATTATTTTGTCTGTCAGAAATTTTTAAGGAATCTGCCCTCTGAGCTTCGTTTTCTGTCTGAACAAAAACACTCAGATAAACATCCGGAGTTTTATTCTGTGAGTAATCAAAGACAAGGCTTGCATTTGTTGCAGCAATTGAAGTTTCGTCGGAAGCTGAACATGAAAAAAACGAAATGCAAACAGCAGGAATTAAGGAAATTCCTGCCAGAAATTTAAAAGCCTTAAAAACCTTCATGAACATTAAAAGTTAAAAATCAGGTTGATGACAGTTAAATCGCTTGAAGAAAACTGATTTACGATAGATTCAAATTTAACGTTTACTTTTTTGCATGCGTCATCAAGATAAGAAAGATAATACAGACCTAAATCCGTACTTTCCTGACCTTCCGGGAGTTCACGGTAAAAATCAATCAGCGATTTTTTATTTGTATCCGCAGAAGCCTTTGATTCAATATTTTCTTTTACTTCCTGGAATTCGTCGTCCTTGTTATAAAGGGTAATCTGCAGCCTTCCCTGTTTACCGATTGCAGAAGAACCGCCACCAAGCTTCCATGAAACAAAAACCTGCTCATGATTGCGTTTTAATTCTGCAACGATTTTTTCGCGCTGCTCCGGGTCATAAATAAGGGCGTCAACATCGTCAATTCCTGCAAACATTCTTTTTGCTTCCTTGCGCATATTTGAATTTTCATTATTGAGCGCAAGTTCCATTACAAGAATCGAAATATATTCAGCAACGCGGCTTTTTTCCATGTAAACCTGGAGCAGATGCCTGACTGCAATATTTATCTGTGAAAATCCTTCCGTTTTGTAGAATTTTGTAATTATGTACCAGTTCATTAGAGAAAGGCGGTTAAGGAATTTTTCTGTCATTAAAAGATAGATGTTTTTTTCTTCGAGGGAATATTCCTTATTTTCCATTATGGATTTCCACACAGGTTCAAGAATCTCTTTTTTTGCAAGTTGAACTGTTGATTTTTGAGAAGCGAGAATCTGCCTCAACTGACCTTCCGACATTTTTGTGCGTTCATCAATCAGCTGTGTAGGATTTTTTCTGTTGTGCTTTTGAACTGCATCTGTCTGAATAAAATCTGCAAAAATCTGACGGTCAAACTGCTTGTACAAAAGTGAATAAACTACAACTTTTGAAAGATCCATTACTTCCTGACGTACAGAAACAAATTCTGACATGGAAATTTCAATTTTTGAAATGTAATTTACTAAAATCATGTTTTGCAGGGACTGCGGAGAAAAAGGATTTAGCGAAATTCCATATTCTTCAACATTGTCTGCAAGACGAAAGCGCAGAAGTTTTATTTTATGGCTGATAAAGTGCGATGCTCCCTCTTCTGTTAAAACAACTTTTAAAGGAAGATTTAATGAAAATTTTTTACCTGCAGCCATTTTTTTACTCCGAAATAAGTTTTTTTATTATAATGTAAGGGACTTGCATTGTAAACATACAAATTATATTCTTAAAATATGAAATCTTGCCCGGCAAAAAAACTTCTATTTTCTTTTCTGCTATTGAATTACCTTGTTGCCGGCATTTTTGCATTAGATGCAGAACCTGCCCGAAAAAAAGGTGCAGAACTTTCTGAATTTGTGGAACAGTCCCTGCAGAATTCAGGGGTTTCGACTCAAAAAATTGAACTTACTTCAACAGGAAGCGACATTTTTGCATACAACATAAGTGTTTTTTTTAATTCAACTGACAAATCAAAAACAATTGAACCAAAAAACCTGCTCATTTTATTTTCTCAGAATGACTACCCTTTTTACGAAAAAGAGATTCTTGACCTTTTAGAAACCGTAAAAAAAACTGAACTGAGCTTTCCGGTGCAATTTGTTTTTACAGCCCTTGATGACAGAAATTCAACTTTGGGCGGTTATGAGTTTTTTCTGGAAGGAACACAGAATTTTGCACAGAGCATAGATTCCCCAGACGATTATTTTGCAATTCTTGTAAGTTTTTCAAATTCAGCGGAGCTAAAACAAAAGGCAAAAATTTTTACAACCGGCGGAAAAAATTCAACTCCTATGTGGCTTACAAAAGAAACTGTCAACTCTTTTCTAAATACTTCAATTGACTTTTCTGTTCCTCAGAAATTTCTTGCAATTTACAGAGCCGGGCTTTTGTTTGGCGACGATGATATGGCTTCTTTTTTCCGTGAAAACGTACCGAACATAAAAATTGAATTTTCGGGTGGAGAACAGCTGGGCGTCCTTAAAAATTTTATAGCCCTGCACGAACCTTCCCTGCAGCAGAAAAATGACGTTCATTATTCTTTTTTTACAGCAGGAACTTTTAAGGCTTTCTGGTTCAGTGAATTTTTCAATATTGTTTCTCTTGAAATTTTCGGTGGTTTTGTAATTTTATTTTTAGTTTGCTTTACTTTTACCGGGAAAAAAAGAATACACACAAAAAGAGATTTTTCGAGATTCTGGTTTGTTATTCCGCTTTTGCTTGCCTTGAGCGTTCTTTCTCTTTATGCCGGGCAGCTGTGCTGTGAAAAAATTCAATTTATAAACACTGCAAATCCTGTAATTCAATTTGCCAGCAAACTTTTTGTTTCAATCCTGGTAATTTCGGTTTTATTTTTGTTTCAATCAAAACTTTCTCTTCCAGACACGGAATTTGTCTACAGTTTTATGACGATTCTTGTTTCTACGGCGAATGTTTTTTTGTTCAGTATGGCTGACATTACGGTTTTCTGGGTTTTTGCAGTTGAATATTTAATCGTTTACTTTATGCGCAATGCAAGAAAAATCTGGGCTTTGTGCATCTGTGCTTTTTTAATGCTGCTTCCTTTTCTTTCGTATGTTGCAGTTTATTTTGCCAATGTGAATGATGAAGACATTAAAGTTCTTATCTATTCAGGAACAGGGACAAACATTCTTTTAAGCCTTGTTTTATTTCCGTTCCAGATGGTCTGGTTAAAAGCCTTAATACGATTGAAT
>CAVEBK010000028.1:0-31264 GCA_963613915.1 uncultured Collinsella sp. | reverse complement strand
GAAAATGACAGGACGGCATTTTCTTTATTATGGTTCTCGACGAGAGGCTATTTGAGTTGTGTTTAGTAAATGTTGTAAAAACTTAATCATTATTGATTTTTATAAGTTAATATGATACATTCTTTACATTGCCAGGAGCTAACAAAGTCTGCTTTAAGCACCGTGTCAGAGGGGGAACCCAGCAGCACACTTTTAGTGGTACTTGTGTCTAGTAACCCTGGCTTTTTTATTTTAAATTAGCCCCGATCGTAACGGCGCCGAAGGCGTTGTGCCTGCACAATGGAGCGCGTAAGACGCGGAACCGTGAAGAGCGGGTGAGCGGGCAAAAAACTGTGTTTTTACAACAGATTTTTGGTCGGCTTACCCGACTGTTCTTTTTTTTCTGTGGCTCCTTAAAAAAACTAATCTTTTAAAGAATAAACCTGGTTTCCCTGATAGAAAGTTGCGTGGACACGGCCTGTAAGTTTTTCTGCTTCAAAAGGTGTTGATTTTCCTTTGCTGTAAAACTTTTCTGGTTTTACTGTCCATTGTTCCTGCGGGTTTACGAGAACAAGATTTGCTTCGTATCCTGGAAGAAGTTTTCCACTGTTGAGTTTTAATAATTTTGAAGGATTTTCTGACATTAACTGACTTAATCTGTTAAGGGAAATTCCTTCTTTTTTGCAGAGGATCGTATTGCAGACTGCAAATGAAGTTTCGAGGCCTGTAAATCCCGGGCTTCCGCCGGCTTTGTCTTCCTGAGTGTGAGGAGCGTGGTCGGTCGAAATTACATCTGCTGTTCCGTCTTTGATGGCTTCGATAAGGGAGTTGCGGTCTTCTTCGCTTCTTAATGGTGGATTTACGAGTGCGCGGATGTATGGCGCGTCTGTGCCTGCAAGTCCAATGTGGTGTGGTGTTACTTCAACCGTGCAGTTAAATCCTGCCGGAGCTTTTCCGCTTTTTATAAATGCCTTTGCCCTTCTGACTGCGTCCATGCTTATTGCCGTTGAACAATGGCAGATGTGTACGTGGCAGGCTGCAGTTTTTGCAATTTCTATGTTGCGTTCTGTTGCTGCATCTTCTGCCAGGGCTAAAAGCTGGTTTGCCGCTGTAAGGCAGCCGTCAATTTCAAAATTTACGGAATCCGGAACGTCTGGTGTTACAACGTTTACTTTGCCTGCCGGAATATTGTATTTTTTCATAAAATCCAGGGCGCGCAGGCGGTAAGGCTTTGCTGCAGCTGCAAGGAACGGGTCTTCGCAATGGCAGCTGACGATAATGCCATTTTTTGCTGCTGCCTTCATTCCTTCAAGCATTACGGCTGAATTTGTAACTTCGTGTCCGTCTTCGCTGATTACAGGAAAATCTTTTGACTTAAGCTTTGCAATTTCTGTCGTGTCTTCGCCTGCAAAATCTTTTGTAATGCTTACAGTCTGATAGACTTTTGCAAGTTTTTTTGATTCTGCTTCGCTCATAATCTGTTTTGCAAGTTTTGCTGTCGAAACAACCGGTGCTGTGTTTGGCATTGTTACAACTGTTCCAAATCCGCCTGCAACTGCAGCCTTTAATCCTGAATCAAGGTCTTCTTTTTGGCTTTGACCCGGATAACGGAAGTGAACATGCATGTCGACGAATGAAGGCATTAAAACAAGTTCTTCTGCGTTAAAAAATTCTATTTTTGCTTTAGAAAGTTCAGAAGGTAAAAGTGATAATGCGATTTTTTTTGCAGAATCTTCTTCTTTTACTTCTCCAAGAAATATATTCTGAATTTTGCCCCTGTTCACTAAAACCATGCCCGGGCCTGTAATTGAAGAATCTGTAAGAACTGCGTTATAAATGACTAAAATTGAGCCGCTGGAATTCAAAATTTCCCCCATAATTGCCGGATTTTTGTGTTTTTTTTACATCTGGCCGTCAATCTTTCCTGCTGTGTAGAATGCGTCGCAGTATTCACAGCGGTAAGTTGCCTTTGCCTTGTCTGTTAAAATAAAAACCTGTGGAACGTAATGTTCTGTCATTGTAATGCAGCGTGGATTTTTGCATTTGATTACGTTTTCTACGCGTTCCGGCAGTTCCATGCTGATTTTGCGTACGATTTTTTCATCTTTGATTATGTTTACGCAGATGTTCGGGTCAATAAATCCAAGGACTGAAAAGTCGATGTTGATTATGTTGTCGATTTTGATTATGTCTTTGCGTTCCGTGCGTTTGCTTGGAACGTTCATGATTAATGCGCTTGTAAAGTTTGCCTTGTCGAGTCCGAGCCAGTGGAAAATCTGTGGACCGCAACCGGCTTTTATGTGATCGATTACAAGACCATTTTTAATTGTATCAACGTTAAGCATTAGAGAACCCCCAGAATTTTTGCAATAAGTGCCATTCTTGCGTACATTCCGTATTTTACCTGCTTAAAATATGCAGCGCGCGGATCGCTGTCTACTTCCGGAGAAATTTCGTTTACGCGTGGAAGCGGGTGAAGAACAATCATGTCGTTGCGTGCAAGTGACATTTTTGCCCTGTCGAGAATGTAGCTGTCTTTTAAGCGAAGATAATCCTGTTCGTTAAAGAATCTTTCTTTTTGAACGCGTGTCATATAGAGAATATCGAGTTCTCCGATTACGTCTTCGAGTTTGGTTGCCGTTGTGTAAGGAATGTTTTCTTTATCGAGGAAGTTAGAAACCCAGTCAGGAATTTTTAATTCTTCCGGACTTATAAAAATGAATTTTACGTTCTTATAGCGGCACATTGCTTCTGTTAAAGAGTGAACTGTGCGGCCGAATTTTAAGTCTCCGCAAAAACCGATTGTGTGGCCTTCAAAACCGCCTTTTAAGGCGCGGATTGTAACAAGGTCTGTTAAAGTCTGTGTCGGGTGATAGTGTCCGCCGTCGCCAGCGTTAATAACCGGACATTCTGAAAATTTGCTTGCAAGGAGGGCTGCTCCTTCTTTTGGAGTGCGCATTGCAATTACATCAACGTAGGAACTTACGACGCGGATTGTGTCTGCAAGTGTTTCTCCTTTTGATGTTGAGCTGTTGGAAGCGTCACTAAAACCTTCTACCGAGCCTCCAAGATGCAGCATTGCAGCTTCAAAACTTAAGCGTGTTCTGGTGCTTGGCTCAAAAAAAAGTGTCGCAAGAATTTTCCCGCGACACACGTCCTGAAATGATGATGGATCAACAATAATCTGTTCTGCGAGACTGCAAATCTCGTCAATTTCTGTGACAGTCAAATCGTTTGGCTGAATTAAACTTAAACCTTTAAGCATAGTGCCCTAAGTTTACCACAAGGCAAAAAATTTTCAACTGTCCTAAAAAAATTGATTAATGAATGATTTTTAATGAAGTATTTTATTCGGCTTAAAGTCGAATTTATTTTCTGGAAAATGTCAAATAGCTGTAGGAGAGGTTCTGACACAAACGCATTCTGAGCGTAGCGAAGCATGCGGCTTGCTGGCAGGTTCTCGACGAGAGGCTATTTGAAGTGTTTTGACATATTTAAATCATTCAAAATAAACTTTATTTATGCCGGTTAAATATTCTTTATTATTTTCGTAGCAAAGCAAATCGTGAATTTTTTCTGTAATTCTCTTTGCTGCGGCTGGTTCCGGCAGTTCCTTAAAATCATCTGGGGAAATTTCTTCTTTTACGCAAAGTGAATATCTGTAACAGTCTGTATGATTGAACAAAAGCATCGGATCTTTTTTGCGGAGTCCTAATTTGTCGTTTCCGCCGATAAAAACCGGAACAATCGGACACTTTGCTGCGAGTGCAACCCGGGCTGCACCTTTTTTGTATTGATTCTGTCCCTGTGGCTTTGACCGCGTTCCTTCAGGAAAGATTATAAGCGCATTGCCTTCTGCAATTGTCTGCTTGCAAAGTTCTATCAGTTTTGCGTGTTCGTAATCGTTTGTAATATAGAGTGAAGCAACTACCGCCCCGATTACATTTTTTTTAAGCGAAGCATTAACAATGCAGTTTGCATTTGGAATCTGGCTTATAAGGGTTACTACGTCGAGCAGAGACGGATGGTTTGCAACTACGACGCAGCCGCCAAGATTATTCAGTTTTTTTTTATCGTTAATCGTGATTTTTGCAACTGAAAAAACTGAAAGCACTGCTGTAAAAAATCTAAAAAGGGCTGTAACAAGTCTGCGTGCTTTTTTATTAAAAACTTCTTTTTTCTGCCAGATAAGCTTCATTACTGGAAGTGCAAAAATACCGAGTAAAAGTCCGCCAAGACCGAATATAAAAAATGCAAAAATTTTACCAAAAATTCGACATGCATAGAGAAAATAATTTTTTACCGGTGGAATTTCAAAAACGTAATCTGGCTGTGTCTGATACTTCATTATTCTGTTTTCTGGTTCTGTAATAATTCTAAAAAATCCTGCGGAGAATGAATGTTCTTTAACTCAGAAAGTTTAAGTTCTGCCGGCGGTTGTGCTTCGTCTGTGCCTGAAAGTTTTGATGCAGATAAAAGACAGGCAAAGGCAAGCGGTTGCGGAAAGTTTTGTGTATTTGCAGGTCTGTAAGCACTTTTGTATTCTTCGATTATGAGCTCGTCTGCGTAGACAAAAATTATGCTTTTTTCGCATTCACTTAAAACTGGTGAAGCAGCACAGATTAAACCGTCGTAAAAACTGTCGTTTGCAGGATAAACTGCACTGTAACCTGCCTTTATTCCTTCAGAAATTGTTGCAGCTGCCGGGGGGGTGTTAAAAACAGAGATTGAAAAACTTGCCGGCATAATGTCTGCATCTTCGTAAAGGGATTTGTTTATTTTTAACTGACGGGCAAGTTCTCCACGAAAACTGCAGAAAACGAGTTTTGATTTTCTGGCTTCCGGGACTTTTTGAATAAGTTCATGCACAACCTGAATTGTCATGCGGCTTATCTGGCTTAAACGCCTTTTAAAAAGCGGATCACAGAAAGCAAGTTTTGGCATTTCTGCCAGGTTTTCTGGAGAAGGTTTATAAATACACAGGTTTGAAACAAAGAAATTATTCATTAATTGCTCTTACGTTTTCTGAAATTTAAGATTGAATAAAAGTTTGTTCCAAGATTGTGGTGAGAAGCAACAAGTGTAAATCCTGCTTTTTCGATTGCGTCTGTAAGTTCTGCAAAGCGGTACATTTTGCTGTTTCCGTTTGCAATGCAGGTAAAATAGAGGGAAGTTGCCTGGAGCGCGTAAGATTCACCTTCAAATTTCTGCATGTCCCACAATGGTTCCATTACAAAGATGTCGCAGTCGTCGTCTACTGAGTTGTAAATTTTTGTAAGGATTTTTGTAATCTGATGTAAAGAAAAACAGTCTAAAAACTGGCTCATCCAGACTGCATCCGCGCCTTCCGGGAGCTTTGTGCCTGTGTCTAAAACGTTGCCTGAAACAAAATCAACACGGTCAGCAAAACCTGCGTCTTTTATGTTTTTTTCTGCAACGGCTGTCTGTCCCGGCAGGTCTACGATAGAAACGTGAACGTCCGG
The DNA here is from genome assembly GCA_963613915.1 of uncultured Collinsella sp. GTDB lineage: Bacteria > Spirochaetota > Spirochaetia > Treponematales > Treponemataceae > Treponema_D. The sequence continues at coordinate 25,802 of CAVEBK010000028.1, read as the reverse complement.
ATCGTAAGAGCAGGAAGCAATTGCCCACTTGCCAGTGTTGCCGCCAATGTCAAAAAGTTTTTTTGGTTTGTTTTTATAGACGATTGGAAGTGCCTGTGGAAAGGCTGCGTCTGAGTAGAAGTGGTCAAAATCGAACCAGGATTTTTTTTCGCGTTCCGGTAAAGAAGAAAGTGCTTCGTAAACAGTTGTCCATTTGTCGCCAAAGACTTTTAAGCCTTCCGGTCTGCCTGTTTTAATGCAGTCGATTAAGTCGAATGCACCTTTGTAGCAGATGTCGTTTGTAAAGAAAAAGTTTGCGCGTGTAAGGTTGTCTTCGAGAATGAACCAGCCGATTTTGCCTAAAACAAGCATTCCTAAGCCGGATTTGCCTTCTTCTGCATCTTCTTTGCCGTTTAGTTTTAAAACTCCCATCCCAAGAGCCATTTCAGCAAGAACTCCAACACCGTATTCGCTTAAGTCTGAACTTTGTGCAAGCTGGCGGACAGAAATGCCGTTGTCGCCAGCGTCGCTTATTTTCTGTAAAAGCCCAAGTTCGAGGAGGGCGCGTACTGCCTGAAAAGTGAGCGGAGAAAATGCAATTTCCTGTGCCTTGAATTTTGCGTCGATTGCACGGATTTTGTCTGAATAATAGCTTTTATTTTCGATAATCATCTGGTAATTATAGAAAAAATTGATTGCACGGGCAAGTTTAGCAATAAAGGGGCGGGGTGAATAAAACTTTAGTTTTGTGTGCCTGCTAGCCCCGGGTGGAGCCCCTTTAGTTGGCACGAAGTGCCAATGAGCGAAAAGCGAAGTGCGGAACACGGGAAGCGGGAAACATATTATGCTTCGTAAAACGTGTTGAAAAACACACTGTTAAGAAGTTATAATCTGTGCTGTTTATTTTATTGACGGGGAATTTATGGACGAATTAAAAAAACAAATCAAAGAATGTATTATTTCTTCGCTTGAACTCGAAGATATTACTCCGGAGAACATTGTTGACTCTGAGCCTCTTTTTGGAACCGGGCTTGGACTGGATTCGATTGATGCTCTGGAACTTGGCGTAGCCCTTAAAAAAAGGTTTGGTGTAAAATTTAACGCTGAAAGTTCAGAAACTAAAAAACATTTTGCAAGTGTTGACGCTCTTGCTGCCTATATTTCTGCTGAACTGGCAAAAAATTAATTTTCGGGGAAGAAAATGACTAATGAAGAAATTTTTAAAAAGCTGAAAGACGTTCTTGTAAACGAATTTGATATTGCTGAAGAAAGCGTAACTTTAGATGCAAACATTGTTACTGATCTGGAGCTTGATTCAATTGATGCGGTTGAATTAATCGTAAAAATGAAGCCTTATCTTAACGGCAAGATTGAACCGGATGTTTTTAAGAATGTAAAAACTGTTGATGACGTTATAAAAATCCTTGCGCCATTGACTAACTAGTTTGAATGTCGAGTTTCAATAAAAACATATCAAATAGACTCTCGTCGAGAACCATAATAAAGAAAATGCCGTCCTGTCATTTTCTTTATTGCAAAAACTAAAGTTTTTGCCCGTCTGTATCCGCCATCCGTGGCGGTCTTTATTGCCCCTTTTGGAACAGAACCTCGACTACGGCTATTTATTTAAAACTCGAAATTAAGGTTAACTAAGAAGAACTAGGAAGGGGCTGCCTGATAAAATTTCAGGCAGCCCCTTTTTTTAGGAATTGTTACCTTTCTTTTTTAAAACTGTAAATCAGTTTTTCGCTGGCAGTTCTGTCTACACAGACAAGTGTCCAGCCTCCGTTCTGTAGTTTTAAAAAGTCTGACTCGGAAACGTTCTCCAGTGTCATGAAAGATTCCATACAAACAACCTCCCAGATGTTGTAGAAATTTTCTGACAAACCTCTCAGAACTTTTTATAATCTGGAATCATTTTAACACAAAAAGCAGTCAGTACAAGCAGGTTTTAGTTTTAAAATGCTTTTTTTTTGCCGAATTTGCTTAGGGCGCCAATAATAGACGGATTTTTACAGATAGCCTATAATTTTTCTTCTGATGAATATTTTTGTAAAAATCCTGTTTGCCGTTCTTTCGGTTGTTTATCCGCTTGTTGTTTTTCTTTGCCTTGTAATTTTTAAGGTTCCTGTAAAAGTTTTTTCACTTTTTATTATTTTTATTGCCTTTTTGTACCTTTTGTTTGCAACTGGTGGTGACAAAAAAATGAATTTAGCCTGCCGGCTTAAAAAAAATCTGCGGCTGCTTGTCAGTGCAACTCTCTTAATGGGAGCAGCCCTTTTTTGCCTTGCAACCGGAAAGGACTTTTTTATTAAACTTTATCCGGTTTTAATGAATGCAGTTTTTCTGTTTGCCTTTGGTTCTACTTTGTTTGCCGGTCCTGTAATTATCTTTCGCTTTGCCTGTCTTGCCGACAAATCTCTTGCAAAATCTATGATTGCCGGCCGGGTTGAACGCTATTGCCGTAAAGTTACGCTTGTGTGGTGCGCCTTTTTTATTTTGAACGGAAGTGCCGCATTGTACACTGTTTTTATTCAAAATGATAAAATATGGTCCTTATATAACGGAGGAATTTCCTATCTTTTGATGGGGCTTCTGTTTGCTTTCGAATATATTGTAAGAAGGGTTGTAAATTCAAAAATGCCGAAAATTATTCCACTTTCAAAATTTAATGCTGGTTCAAGACCTTTAGATACTGTTCTTTGTTTTGAAGGAAAATGGTCTCAGAAAAAATTTCTTACCTGGAACGATTTTTTAACAGACTGTGCAAAAATGAGGAATTTTATAAATCAGTTTCCACAGACTGATAAATGGATTTTGCACTGTGACGATTACTGGTATTTTCTGTGCACTCTTGTGGCTCTTCTGCAGTGCAAAAAAGAAGCTTTGATAACTGCAAATATTTCGCCGAATTACATTGCAGAAATCCGTTCGGTTCCTGAAGATATCCGCTTTTTGTCAGATAAAAAAAGTGTTGAAGGAATGGAATTAACGGGTTTTGATTTTATTCCTGATGTAATTGAAAATTCAAATGAAGTTTCTGAAGAAGAAAAAATGACAACTCCGGAGATTATTGCAGACGAAAGCCGGATTGTTCTCTATACGTCTGGTTCGACCGGGCACCCGAAAGCAGTTTTGCAGCGTTTGACAGAATTTGAAGCCGACAACGCCTTTGTAAGTTCAAAATGGGGCGAAGAATTTTTGAGCCGCAAACTTGTTTCGACGGTAAGCCAGCATCATATCTACGGATTTTTGTTTACAACGACACTGCCTTTTGCTTTGGCTGTTCCTGTCCGCCGTACAAGAATTGAATTTCCTGAAGGATTTGAAACCCTCGACGACGAAAAATATATGATAATTGCCGTTCCTGCATTTTTAAAACGCACAAATATGGAACGCGAAGGAAAAAAACTCAACTTAAAGCAGCCGTGGATTTTTACTTCTGGCGGAGTTCTGCTTCCGGAAGTTGCAGAGCAGACAGATAAAGTTTTTGGTTTCTGGCCAATGGAGGTTTATGGTTCAACAGAAACTTCCGGAATTGCCTGGCGGCAGAGTAAAGACGGTCTTGACTGGACTCCTTTTGACAATGCAAAAATCTGGCAGAATGAAGAAGGCTGCCTGACAATCATTAGCCCTTACATAAAAGATCCTGCTGGTTTTGCGACCGGCGATCTGGTAGAAATTCACAGTGACGGACGCTTTTTGTTAAAAGGAAGAGCTGATTCAATCGTAAAAATAGAAGAAAAGCGGATTTCTGTTGTTGAAGTTGAAAACCGCATTATGAGCACTGGCCTTGTTGCCGACTGCTGCGTTGTTCCAATGAGCGATCGCAGACAGTATCTTGCAGCAGCAATTGTGCTGAATAAAGAAGGCAAAGAAAAATTTGCTTCAACAGAAAAATATCTTGTAAACCGCTACTTTCATGATTATCTGCTGGAATTTTTTGAAAATGTCGTTCTTCCAAAAAAGTGGCGCTATCTTGAATCTATGCCTCTTGACCCGCAGGGAAAAAAGAAAAAGCCTGTAATTCAAAATCTTTTTGCCTCAGAAAATCCGCACGGAATTCCTGCAGAAACCCTTATGAGCCGTAAAGAAAATAATTCGATTGTGGAAGTTGAATTAGAAGTAAACATTCCTGCTTCGAGTGATTATTTTGACGGACACTTTCCACAATTTAAACTTTTACCTGCAGTTGCTCAGATTGATATGGTTGCACACTTTGCCCACCGTTATTTTGGCACAGAACTTTCTGCTCAGGACATTAAGCGCTTTAAATTCAGTAATAAAATTCTGCCGGACAGTGTCGTAATATTCAAATTAAAATATGATGGCGAAAAAAACAGGCTTTATTTTGAACTTTCGGATTTTTCGGCAAATACGGTTTATGCCAGCGGAAGTTACTGCGTTTTAAAGCAGAATGAAGAAAAGGAAGCCTAGATGGATTTTTTTAAGCCTGCAATTTTAATTCCTGTTTATAATCACGGAAAAGCGTGCATAAAAGTTGTTGATTCTCTTGCAGAATACTGCAAAACAACCGGAACAAAAATAATTTTAGTTGATGACGGAAATGCACAGGAAACAAAACTCTGCCTTGAACAGATAAAAGCTGAATATCCTGATTTTGTAAACCTTGTTGTTCTCAAAAAAAATTCTGGAAAGGGCGGAGCCGTAAAAGCAGGAATTGAATATGCTCACGACTGCGGATTTACTCACGCACTGCAGCTCGACGCAGACGGACAGCACGATACAAGCCGCTGTGCCTTCTTTTTTGAAAAAGCAAGAAAATCTCCTGAAAAAATGTTCTGCGGCTACCCGGAATACGATGAATCTGCTCCTGGACACCGCAAAAACGGGCGCAAATTTGCAAATACCTGGTGTGCCGTTGTTACCTGGCAAAAAGGAATTGTTGATTCAATGTGCGGATTCAGGCTTTACCCTGTTGATTTTGTTTATAGCTTTTTAAAAAAACGCAGATTTGACATGCGAATGGGCTTTGATATTGATATTCTTGTGCGTTTAATCTGGGCGGGAATTGATTATGAATTTTACAGCGTAAAAGTAACGTATCCGAGCGACGGAATTTCAAATTTCAGAATGGTACGCGACAATGTACGCATAAGCTGGGTTTTTACAAAACTTTGCTGCGGAATGTTTATAAGGATTCCAGAACTTTTATGGCGGAAAATTCATGGAAAATGAAAAATGGTATGAACACAGGGAAAAATCAAAGAACGGAATCGGTTATGCATTAACTCTTTTTTTGTTTAAATTTTTTCCTTCCGGCGTTTTGCGTCTGATGGCTTTTGTAATCGGCTTTTTTTACTGGCTTTTTTCTGCAAAGGAACGCAGAATTTCCAAAGATTTTTTAGTTGCTGCAAAAACTTATGGAGCTGATTTTAATAATAAAAAACCGTCTACGCTCAAGCATTTTATTTCCTTTGCATTGAATCTGGTTGAAACAATCCAGGGCTGGGGCGGAAAATTTTCGTTTAAAAACGTAACCTGGCAGAATGATGATGTTGAAGAACTTGTAAAAAACATTAATTCCAAAAAAGGCTGTGTCTGCGTTGTAAGCCATATTGGAAACGCCCAGATGATGCGGGCTCTTGCTTCCATGAACGAAGCCGGCACAGAAAATAAAATTGCGATTACGTCTGTAATGGACACAAAGGTTACGGGCGGTTTTGTAAAGCTGATTGAACGAATAAACGGAGAGTCCGGATTTCATATTGTAGGGGCGGACGACTTTGGCCCTGAAACGATTTTCCTTTTGCAGCAGAGACTTGAACAGGGCGAAATTGTTGTTATTGCAGGAGACAGAATAGGGGCACATTCCGAGCGTTATATTGAACTTCCGTTTTTAGGAAAAAAAGCAAAGTTTCCGTATGGAGTGTTCCTGCTTGTTTCTTTGTTGAATGCTCCGACATATTTTATTTTTGGAATGAGACACAAAGATTTAAGCATGACGCCTTCTTACGATATGTTTGTAGCAAAAAACAATGCAGATTTTAACTGTCCGCGAAAAGAAAGGGCAGAAAGAATAGAACAGACAGTAAGCAGTTTTATATTCCAGGCAGAAAAAAAAGTTAAGGAACATCCGTATCAGTGGTACAATTTTTTTGATTTCTGGGGATAAGAAAAATAAAACTGAATTAACCTCGACTGGGGGCTTGGGGGCGAAGCCCCAGGAGAAGGGGTAGCGGAAAACGCGCCTGGCGCGGTTGCAGCGAGGGGAAGGCTTTCCCCTCCTGAATTACTAAATTTTTTAAGTGGAGTAGAAAATGAAAGAAAAAAAATATCTTTCGTGCGAAATTGAATTTGATGTTGATTTTTTTGAAGTGGATTCAATGAAAATTGTCTGGCATGGAAATTACATAAATTATTTTGAACGTGCGCGCTGTGCCCTGCTTTCTAAGATTGGCTATGACTATATCGAAATGGAAAAATCTGGATATATTTATCCGGTTGCGGAAGTAAAATGCAAGTATGTCCGTTCGCTTAAGTTTGGGGAGCGGTGCCGTGCTAAGGCGATTCTTGTAGAATGGGAAAATATGATTAAAATTAATTTTGAATTGTATAACGCAGAAACCGGGCTTTTAACGACTAAAGGTTCTGTAAGTCAGATGTGCATTGACGGCAAGACAGGAGAAACTCAGTTTGTGTGCCCGAAATGCTGGACAGAAAAAGTAGAAAAATGTCTGGCAATGGAAGATTTTTAAGGAATTGTGATGAAAATATATCTTTCTAATCCTGCATTGATTTGCTGTGCCGGCGCGAATGCCCGGGATTTTTTTAAGGCTGTTGTAAGCGGCGATCAAAGCGGAATAAAAAAAACAGAATGTTCACTTAGTGGCGAAGATGGAAAAAAAAGTTTTTTTGCCGGAAAAATTGATTCTTCGCTTTTAAAACCGACAGATTCAAAATTTGACAGCCGCTTTTTGCAGGTTTTAGACGCTGGCCTTGAACAGTTAAAAAAATCTGTTGAAGAAGCTGTAAAAAAATATGGAAAAGACAGAATTGCGGTTTGCGTTGGTCAGTGCGACAACGGTTCTGAACTTTCGTTTAAAGCGAATAAAGTGCTTTTTGAAACCGGAAATCTCCCGGAGGATTACGATTTAACTGCGCAGGGGGCACAGGTTCCTGCAATGTATATTTCTAAAAAATTTGGAGTAACCGGGCCGAGCCTTTCGTTTGCAACTGCGTGTTCGTCGAGTGCAGGGGCAATTATAAAGGCAAAGGAACTTATAAAAGCCGGGATTGCAGACGCCGTAATTGCAGGCGGGGCTGATATTGTAAGCGATACTGTTTTGCTTGGATTCAACAGTCTGGAAGCAATCGATACTCAAAAAATAACGGATCCGTTCAGCAAAAACAGAAACGGAATTACTTTAGGCGAAGCTTCTGCGTTTTTTGTTTTAAGCCGCGATGATATAGAAAACACAAAAATAATTTTAGCTGGAACTGGCGAAAGCTGCGATGCAAGCCACATGACGGCTCCTTTAGCAGACGGAAGCGGAGCAGAAAGTGCAATTAAGGCAGCTCTAAAAGATGCAGGAATTGATGCAGCAGAAATTGATTATGTAAATATGCACGGAACGGGCACTCATCTTAACGACAGCATGGAAGGAAAAGGCATAAACCGTGTTTTTGGAGAATACAGGGTTCCGGTAAGTACGACAAAACCGGTTACGGGGCATACTCTTGGAGCGGCTGGTGCTCTTGAACTTGCCGCCTGCTTTTTTGCAATAAAAGAACAGAAACTGCCGGTTCAGGTCTGGGACGGAGAATTTGATACGGAAATTCCTGAATTGAATATTGTAACAAAGGGAAAAGAAATGAAGCTTACGCGCCCTGTAAAAACGTGTATGAGCAACAGTTTTGCATTTGGCGGAGCGAATGCAAGCCTGATTATCCGTGAAGAATAGTTTTGACGTTTTTGCTGGCAGAAAAATATTTTAAGAGGAATATTTTAAGAATGAAGGTAATTGAAAAAGAAGAGCTGGAAGAATTGATTCCGCATCGTGGAAAAATGTTTTTAATAGACAGAATTACGAGTTTTGACACAGCCGGATGGAAAATTTCTTCTGAAACAAAGATTACAGAAAACTTTATGTTTTACGACAAAGAACTTGGCGGTGCCCCGGATTATTCACTTTTTGAAGTTGCTGCCCAGACAGTTTCGGCACTTACGGGGCTTTATGCAAAAGAAAACAATCTTCCTGTAAAAATGGGAATGATTTTGAGCGTTTCTGGAATGAAGTTTGATATTCCGTCTGTAAAAAGCGGGCAGACTGTAACTGTTCAGGCTTTGCGCGAAACCCAGGTTGGAAATGTCTATTCATTTGTTGTTTCTTTTTATATTGAAGGAAATCCACACGGCGAAGGCAAGATTACAGTAATGGAAGCATCTGAGTTATAAAGTGTGCCTGATAAGTTCTTTTTTTAGTGTGAAGTCTGAAATAAAATTCAGCATGATATTACTTTTAAGACAGCCATTTAAATATAATGTCTTTTTTAAGACTTTGATATTCAAGCGTGGGAAAATTGATTTATAATCGAAGGGAGTACATTTTTTTATAAAGGAGTTTTTCGAGATGTCTGAAGAATTGAGTGCAAGTCAGAAAGAAATCAACACTCTTGTTGAAAAAGCGCAGAAAGCGCTGGAGGCGTATGCTAATTTTGATCAGGAAAAAATCGATTATATTGTAGCTAAGGTTTCTGTTGCTGCCCTTGACCAGCATGGAAGTCTTGCAAAGCTTGCTGTTGAAGAAACTAAACGCGGTGTTTTTGAAGACAAGGCAACTAAGAACCTTTTTGCCTGCGAATATGTTGTAAATCATATGCGTCATCTTAAAACTGTAGGAATTGTTGAAGATGACGATGTTACAGGAATCGTAAAAATTGCTGAGCCTGTCGGAGTTGTTGCAGGTCTTACACCGGTTACAAATCCTACTTCAACTGCTATTTTTAAGATTCTTATTTGTCTTAAAACAAGAAATCCTATTATTTTTTCATTCCATCCGAGCGCAATAAAATGTTCAATCGCTGCTGCAAAGGTCTGCTATGACGCCGCAGTTGCCGCTGGTGCTCCAAAAGACTGCATTCAGTGGATTGAAGAGCCTTCAATGGAAAAAACATCGCTTCTGATGAATCATCCTGGAGTTGCAACAATCCTTGCAACCGGCGGAAACGCAATGGTAAAGGCTGCTTATTCATGCGGAAAGCCTGCTCTTGGCGTTGGTGCCGGAAACGTTCCTGCTTATGTTGAAAAAACATGCAATCTTCGCCAGGCTGTAAACGACATTGTAATGTCAAAATCTTTTGACAACGGAATGATCTGTGCTTCTGAGCAGACAGCAATCGTTGATAAGGAAATTTACAGCGATGCTCTTAAAATGTTTAAAGAGTACCGCGCTTATCTTTGTTCTGCTGACGAAAAGAAAAAACTTGAAAAATACATGTTCGGTGTTGACGGTGACCCGAATGTTGCAAAACTCAATCCGGACATTGTAGGAATGGCTCCGTGCGTTCTTGCAAAAAATGCCGGATTTGAAATTCCTGCAAACACAAGCATTATTCTTGCTGAATGTAAGGAAATCGGTGTTAACGAATGTCTTACACGCGAAAAACTTTCTCCGGTTCTTGCTGTTGTAAAGTCAAATTCAACTGAAGACGGAATTAAAAAGGCAGAAAGTTCTGTCCGCTTTAACGGTCTTGGTCATTCGGCTGCAATCCACACTGCAGACAAGAAAATTGCCGAGCATTTTGGCGACGTTGTTCCTGCAATCAGAATTATCTGGAATTCTCCTTCTACATTCGGCGGAATCGGAAACGTTTACAATTCGTTTATTCCTTCTCTTACTCTGGGCTGCGGTTCTTACGGACACAATTCAACAGACGACAACGTAAGCGCAGTAAACCTTTTGAACGTAAAAAAACTCGGACGGAGAAGAAACAACATGCAGTGGTTTAAAGTTCCATCAAAAATCTATTTTGAACGCGACTCTATTGAATATCTCCACCAGATGAAGGAGATTCACAAGGCAATAATCGTAACTGACCGTTCAATGGTTCAGCTCGGCTATGTTGACAAGATTACTGACCAGCTCAAACTCAACAGAAACGACATTCAGTATCAGCTTTTCTGCGACGTTGAACCGGATCCTTCGATTCAGACTGTTCGCAAGGGCGTTGAACTTATGCGTTCTTTTGAACCGGATACAATTATTGCTCTTGGCGGTGGTTCTTCTATGGACTGTGCAAAGGGAATGTGGCTGTTCTACGAAAATCCAGATGTAGACTTTAACGACCTTAAGCAGAAGTTTATGGACATCCGTAAGCGCGCTTTCCGCTATCCTGCACTTGGAAAAAAAGCTCTGCTCGTATGCGTTCCTACAACTTCCGGAACCGGCTCGGAAGTTACACCGTTCGCTGTAATTACAGATAAAGAAGAACACAAAAAATATCCTCTTACTGACTATTCCCTTACACCGAACGTTGCAATCATTGACCCGACATTTACTTACGGTCTGCCGCCAAAAATCGTTGCAGACACTGGAATGGACGTTCTGACACACGCAACAGAAGCCTTTGTTTCGACACTTGCAAACGACTTTACAGACGGACTTTGTATCCAGGCAATCAAGATGGTATTTAAATATCTTGAACGCTCTTACAAAAACGGTGCAGAAGACATTGAAGCAAAAGAGAAGATGCACAATGCTTCCTGCCTTGCCGGAATGGCATTTGCAAACGCTTTCCTTGGAATGAACCACTCAATGGCACACAAGGTAGGAGGTGAATTCCACGTTCCGCACGGAAGGGCAAACGCAATTCTCCTGCCGTACACGATCCGCTACAACGGAACTCAGCCGGAAAAACTTTCTACATGGCCAAAGTACAATTATTACAAGGCAGCAGAACGTTATGCTGAACTTGCCCGCCTGCTCGGACTCCCGGCAAAGACAACGGAAGAAGGCGTAGAATCTTACGCAAAGGCCTGCGGCGAACTTGGAATGAAAGTCGGAATCCAGATGAACTTTAAGAGTCAGGGAATTGAAGAAAAGGCATGGATGGACGCAGTTGAAAAACTTGCATACCTTGCTTACGAAGATCAGTGTTCACCGGCAAACCCGAGGGTTCCAATGGTAGAAGACATGAAAAAGATTTTGACAGACGCATACGCTAACGAAGAATTTATTGCAAAATAAACAGGCGTACAGAGTAAAATCTTAAAATGAAAAAATGAACGGCAGTCTCAAACAGGAGGCTGCCGTTTTTTTTGTGCGAGTGTGCCGGCAGCATGCATTTCTTACGGAAGCAAAATAAAATCCTGCAACGACATTATGTGTCGCTTTAGAATTGTATAATCAGAAAAAAAAGCGGAGGCGCAGTAATGGAAGAACAAAAAAGAATCAGCGACGGCGGAAGTAAATACGTTATTTTAGTTTATGGAAATGATTTGAGCCGGTGCTGGGAAGCGGATTTTTATAAGTGGCTTTATAAAGATTATTCTAATGTAAGTAATAAAGGCTGCAGTGAAAATACTCCGTGGGTTTATGTGAATATTTTTAACAAGACTTTTTTTCCGGCATTTTCAGGATTTAAAATAACGGAGACTTTGCACGAACATGCCGTTACGATTGAAGAATTTTATAAAATCTTGAAAGAATACGAAAAAAATCCTGAATCGTTTGAAGAATCAGAAACTGTTGTTTCAATTTACAAAAAATATGAAGGAAAAGGCCCTTTAGTTTTTTATAAAGAACGCTTTGATTGTGATGAAGGTGCAGAAATTGCAAAGCAAAAAATGGCAGAAGCTGACGCCTGGTATAAAGAACGCGAAGAAAAAACGCTGTATTTTCTTGATATGCATTTTGTAAAATCTTATGCAGATGAAGACGGCACTGATTACATAATTAAAAAGAAGAAGATAAAGAAAGAATCCCGCAATTTTCCACAGAACGGAACTTACAAGGCACTCGTTCATCAGCAGTCTGTTGCCGGCGGAGAATATTTTGACTGCGAAATAGAATTTTCTGATGATTTACTGCGCCTTAAAAATGCAGAGAGGTGGGGCGAAGGAGCGGATTGTTTGCGGGATATCCGTGTGTGGAAGTGGATCTAGTATAACTTAGTGGACATAAAGAAAGCTACATATTACTTTAGAAATAAGGAAAATGGCATGAACACTAAAGAACGAAAGTACACAGAAGAGTTCAAAAAACAAATCTTGCTGCCGGACTGCCTAGAATAAAACAAACTTATTTCCAATAAATGCTATAATCTCAATATGGAAAATTCAAAAGAATTTGTTAAGCAGATTAATTTTCTTGTTTATTCTAGCCCGACGGAAGATGTAAAAGTAAAAGCTATTTTGAAGGACGAAACAATCTGGCTTTCGCAAAAAGGCATGGCGGAGCTTTTTGAATGTTCAACGGATAATGTCGGGTTGCATTTGAAAAATATTTTTTCGTCTGGAGAATTGCAGGAAAATCGAACTGCCGAGGAATTCTCGGTAGTTCAAAACGAAGGCAAACGGACTGTAACAAGACACGTCACTTTTTATAACCTTGACGCAATAATTTCTGTTGGCTATAGAGTGAACTCTGCAAGGGCGACTCAATTTAGAATCTGGGCAACTGGAATTTTAAAGGAATTTATAAAAAAGGGTTTTGTTCTTGATGACGACAGGCTAAAGCAGGGTGAAAATATTTTTGAGGCGGATTATTTTCGGGAATTGCTGGAAAGGGTTCACTCAATCCGTGCAAGTGAACGCAGAATCTGGCAGCAGATAACTGATATTTTTGCGGAATGTAGCGTTGACTACGACAAAAATTCTGAAATTACAAAAAAGTTTTATGCGACGGTTCAGAATAAATTTCATTATGCAATTACAGGGCAGACAGCGGCGGAAATCGTTTACGGAAAAGCAGACCACAAAAAAGAAAATATGGGGCTGACTACCTGGAAAAATTCTCCGGACGGAAGAATTCTAAAAAGCGATGTGATTACCGCAAAAAATTATCTTGATGAAAAACAGATTCGTCAGCTGGAAAGGGCAGTTTCTGGGTATTTTGATTATGTGGAAGATTTAATTGAGCGGGAAATTCCATTTAATATGCAGCAGTTTGCTTCAAGCGTGAATGAGTTTTTGAATTTCCGAAAATATGACATTTTAGAAGGCGACGGAAAAATCTCTCATAAAACGGCGGAAGAAAAAGCGGTTTCTGAATACGAAATTTTTAACAAGACACAAAAAATCAATTCGGATTTTGACAAAATGATTAAAGAGCTGGAGAAGCAGTAGGGATTGGCACGACATCCTGTCGTGGCTAAGAAATGCGGCGCATTTCTTACGGGTCTATAGTCTTTAGCGCCGTCCGTGGCGCCATTTTACCGTGTAAAAACAAAGTACAATGAAGCGCGTAAGACGCGGAACGGCGAAAAGCCCGACGGCAGCTTGCTGCCGGACTGCCCGTTTTAAGGAGAAGAATCAAAATGAATATAACGGTCTATCTTGGAGCAAATGAAGGCAATGATCCAGCTTTTCGCAATGCAGTTCAGGAATTGGGAAAGTGGATTGGAGACAGCGGAAATTCACTGGTTTATGGCGGTTCAAAAGCCGGCCTGATGGGTTTATTAGCTGACAGTGTTTTGAATGCTGGCGGTGAAGTGACTGGGGTTGAACCTCAGTTCTTTGTCGTAAACGAATTGCAGCATGAAGGACTGACAAAACTGATTGTAACGAAAGATATGTCAGAGCGTAAAAACGAGATGATTGAGTTAGGAAAAGCTTTTATTGCATTTCCTGGCGGGACAGGTACATTGGAGGAAATTGCAGAGGTTATGTCTAAAGTTTCTTTGAAACATCTGAACGCTCCCTGCATTCTTTATAATCTGAATGGTTACTACAATCATCTGAAAGATCTTCTTGAGCAGATGATAAAAAAAGGACTGTCTTCCGAAGAGCGGCAAAAAGGAATTTATTTTGCCGATTGCCTTGAAGATATAAAAAGAATTATTGAAACTTACGGGATAAAATGACGATAGAATGCTCTGACGGCAAAAATCGCTGCCACTGGATAAATCCCAAAAATGAACGCTATATCCGCTATCATGATGAAGAATGGGGAAGAGCCGTTTATGACGATAAAAAGCTTTTTGAACTTCTTGTTCTTGAGTGCTTTCAGGCGGGGCTTTCTTGGGAATGTGTGCTTAATAAACGCGAATCATTTTTTTCTGCGTTTGATGGTTTTGATTTGGAAAAAATTTGTGCTTATGATGAAGAAAAATTAGAAGAACTGAAAAATAATCCTGCCATTATCAGAAACCGCTTAAAAATACAGGCTGCTGTAACAAACGCGCGTGTTTTTCGTAACATACAAAAAGAATACGGCAGTTTTTCTGAATACCTGTGGCACTGGACCGGCAAAAAAATAATTTACGAAAACCAAAAGACAAGTTCTCCGCTTTCTGATGAAATATCAGGAGATTTAAAAAAACGAGGAATGAAATTTGTGGGAACAACTGTCGTTTATTCATATTTGCAGGCGGTCGGTGTTATAAATTCCCACGAAGCAGGCTGTTTTCTGGCAAGGAAGGAAATACTACAAAAATGAATAAAACAGAATTACACGAATCGATAATCAATAATTCTCAAATAACTTTTGCGCGGAGTGGCGGAAAAGGCGGACAGAACGTTAATAAGGTGAATACAAAAGTGTGTCTTCAGCTGCCACTTTCTGCTCTTTGTGGAATTACAGAAGAAGAACGTGAGCGGATAAGAATAAAACTTTCAGCAATCATTAACAGCAGCGGCTGCCTTTATCTCAACGTAGACAACGAACGCTATCAGGAAGTAAACCGCAAACTTGCCCTGGAGCGAATTGAAAACAGAATCATTCAGTCGCTGGTTGTTCCCAAAAAGCGCAAACCCACAAAGCCGACAAAAGCCAGTAAGGAAAGAAAACTTAAGTTGAAAAAAATCCGGTCAGAAGTAAAGAAGAACAGGGCCAAGGTGTGGTAATTACGCAGTAGGGATCGGCACGACATCCTGTCGTGGCAAAGAAATGCGGTGCATTTCTTTGCCCGAATAAAAAATAAAACTAAAATTCAATTTTTTTGTATAATGGGCTCATGGCTAAAGCAATTATTCTGATGGGCATTAAGCATTGCGGTAAATCTACACAGGCTGCCCTTCTTTCTGAGTTTTTTAAGGTTCCCTGTTTTGACACTGATGATTTGATTTTAGAAATGACTGGAAAATCTCCCCGCGAAATTTTTACTCAAAGCGGGGAAGAAGCTTTTAAAACGGCTGAAAAAAATGCCTGCCTTGAATTAAAATCCCGGCTGGAAAACTGCCAGACTGCGGCTGACTGTAAGTTCACGGCCTGCGTTGCTACCGGCGGTGGAATCTGCAATAATCCTGATGCAGTTGAAATTTTAAAACAATTTGGAATTTTGATTTTTTTAAATGCCCGGGAAAAAACGGCTGCCGACAGAATCGTAAAAGAAGCTAAGATTGATGTTGAAGGAAAACTCTTTAACCTGCCTGCCTACATTGCTAAAGAATCTCCGAAAAACTTAAACGACGTAAGAAAGATTTTTCATCAGTTTTACGAAAAAAGGCAGAAGATTTACGGCTCGCTCTGTGATATTGCCGTAGAAATGGGAAGTGCTCCAAAAATTGAAAACAGAAATTCAATAATTGAAGCACTTTCTTAATTAATGTTCAGTTGAATTTTATTCTCCGCAACCGCAGCTGCCACCGCAACTGCAGCCTTCGTCTGAGCCGCATCCTCCGTCTGAACAGTCTCCTCCACAGCCTCCGCAGGAACCGCCACAACCACCGCAGCCTCCTGCTGTGTATGGGGCTGTTTCTTCTTCCGTTGCTTCTCTTACGTCTACAACTTCTACATCAAAATGAAGGTTTTTGCCTGCAAGTTCATGGTTTGAATCTATTGTAATTGTTTCTGGGGTTACCTTTGTAACTGTAACAAGCATTACTCCAGTTGGTGTGTCTGCCTGGAATTTCTGTCCAACCTGAATTTCCGTGTTTACGTCAAAACGGTCGCGTGGAACTTCTACAACGTATTCCTGGCGGTATTCGCCATATCCGTCTTTTGGTGCAATTACGGTTGAAAATTTGTCACCTTTTTCGTGTCCTTCGAGTTCTCTTTCCATTCCGGGAATGAGCATTCCAACTCCGTGAAGGTATTCGAGGGCTTCTTTGCCGCTTGAAGAATCGATTACGCTGCCGCTATCGTCTTTGAGTGTGTAATGGATTTTTACCATTGTATTTTTCTGAATTTTCATCTGTCGTCCTCTAAAAAAGAATAAGGAATTTTTTTCAGGTCATCTTTAAAAACTGCAATTTTTAGAGATGACCTTTATTGATTATATAGAAAAGCAGAGCTTGTTTCAAAATCCTGACCGTAGACATGTTGTCTTAAAACAAATGTCATGCAGAACCTTTCACTGCCATGTTGACCTCACAATGTCATGCTGAATTCAGTTCAGCATCTCTTTGATTTTTCCAATGCTAGCCGTGCACGGTTTATGCCATCTTTGAAAGTTTGTGCTCCAGTTCAACAATGCGCTTGTGCAGATAATGGTCAACAGTTGTTTTTTCTAAAACTCCGAGCGGTTTATTTTCGCTGTCTACAATGCAGATTGCGTCTGTGTCGTAGTCGTCAAATATTTTATAAGTATCCGGAAGCGGAGTTTCTGGCGTGCATGTGTGAACTGCTTTGTCCATAATGTCCATAGAAACCATGTAACTGCCCATTTCGCCAATCTGCATGGCTTCCTTTAAGTGCTCAAGGCTGATTTGGCCTGCAATTTTTCCGTCTGAGCCGCGTACTGCGTAGTTCATATTTGAGTGGTGACTGAATGAATCGATTATGTCTCCAACCATGTCTGTTTCGTTTACAACTGCATAGTTTGAACCTGAACAGACTTTTTCGCCTTCAACTTCTACATCTTTTACGAAAGTAGTTTTCATTAAATCTTCTACAGTTATGTCTAATCCAACTTCGCCTGCTTTAGAAACTCCGTAGCGTACACAAATTGGACCGATAATCTGAACAATAAACGTCGTTGCCGTAATAATCAGCATTATTTCGCCACCGATTGTGTCTGCAAAGTCTCTTCCTGCAGAAGTACTTAAACCGATTGCAACTCCAGCCTGGCTCAAAAGACAATACGGCAGATATTTGCGTACTGTGTCCGGTGCCTTTGTTAAGTGAGCACCAATGCGTGAACCGATTGTTTTGCCGAGTGTACGTCCGCCAATGTAAAGAAGGGCAATCAGAATAAACAGCGGTTTTAACTGCCATACGTTTAATTTTGCTCCAACCGTAACAAAAAAGAGAACGTAAATCGGCGGAGTGTATTTGTCCACCAGCTTGAACATATTTTTTACTTTTGGAAGCGAAAAGTTTGTAATGTAAAAACCAATCGTCATGGCTGCCATTATGTGGTCAAACTTTAAATCAACCGGACCAGCCTTAAATACTGCGAGAGAACAGATTCCCGTAGACAAAAAGAGTGCGCCTAAACTAAAACCCAAGACGCGGCCGTCGTCGCTCATCATTCCGGTAATTATTTTTGTAAGAATAAAACCGATTGCAAGACCAATAAGAATTGAACCTGCAATTTCGTAAGCGATAGAACCAAGCTGAGCAAGAACAGGAACAGAGCGTCCTTCTAGCAATGGAGAAGCAATTGCTGTTGCAACTGTGTATGCAACGAGTGCAAAAGCGTCGTCCATGGCAACGATTCCGAGTGTTGTCGTTGTTACCGGACCTTTTGTCCTGTATTCTTTTAAAACGTCTGTGGTTGCAGCCGGGGCTGTTGCAGTACAGATTGCACCGAGCAAAAGCCCAAGGCTCAGGGCGTAAGCTGCATTTCTAGTGATTAAAAAAGTTGCCGTTCCAACGAGAATTGCAACAATAACAAACGGAACTGTAGTTTCGCCAAGGAGAATTCCTACAAACTGTTTTCCGTATTTTTTTATTACGTTGATTTTAAGTTCTGCACCAACAAGAAAACCGATTAAAGAAAGGGCAATCGTGCTGATCGGGTCGAGTGCTGCAATGAGCTTGTCTCCTAAAACCTTAAAACCCGAAGAACCGATAATAATTCCAATTACAATGTAGCCGACAACCTGTGGAATTTTAAGTTTTTGAAAAAGTCTTCCACCAAAAGAACCAAAAAAAATCATGAGTCCGAGCAGAAAAACAATCTGACCGCCCTGCAGACTCTGAAAGTGCATTTGCGCCGGTAACAGCGCTGCTAATGGATTTTGCATTTTAAACCTCAATTTATCTTAAAATTATAGTGAATTGATTGTTTATATGCAAAAAAGGGAGAAAAATGTTAAAAAAGTGGGCGTTCCAGGGCTTTCAGCCCCGTCGGGCTATCCGTGGTTCCGGCTTTCGCCTTCATTACTTTACGCAGGTTTCGACATGCTCAACCGGCGTAAAGTAACGCCTGTGGCGCCACTACTATCCCTAACGCATCAGCGAGCGCACAGTTTCGGCTGGTGTTATTCCTTCGTACAAAAAAGCGTACATTGCACCCGCTCCTACGAGTTTTCGTCCGTATTCCCGTGTTTCCTGGAATGGCAGGGTTTCTAAATAAATGTCCATGCTCATTTTTGCAGGACGCTTCCAGCGTCTTACATTTGTTAAGCCTGCGTTGTATGCAAACAAAGCCAGTAATTCAGATTTGCCTTCTGTGCGTTCAATTAAACCTGCGTAATAGTGGCTCCCGAGCGTAATGTTTGTTTCCGGGTCAAAAATGTCAAAGTCTGAGCGCAATTTTAATTTTCTGGCTTCGTCATTTGCGGTTGCGCTCATAAGCTGTGTTAAACCTTTAGCTCCCGCTGAACTTCCTGCTTTTGCGTCAAAAAAACTTTCGCTGCGGATTAAAGCATACAAGAGAGATTCTTTAAGGTTGTTTTCCTGGCAGGCTTTTTGAACAAAATTTGAATAAAACCGTGGAAAATTCAATTCAAGTAATTCATAAGGAATTTTTCCAGACCACATTCTTTTTGTTCTGCTTGCAACGCGCAGACTCTGCACAGAATAATTATTGTCAAAATTCCCGCAGTCATTTAAAAAACGGCAAACCTGAATGTTTGTTTCTATCGACAGATTTCTGCGGTCTTTGAGCCATTGCTCATAAATTAACTGCGGAAATCCATAAGCTGCGTAGCCTGTAAGTAAGATTTTTGCATTTTCATCTTCATTGACAGTTTTTTCTGCTCCGCCGGAACACAAAACGTCTTTTACGTAGGTCGGATCAACAATATTCAGTCTTTCGAGGGCGCAGACTTTGTAATATGTGTCGGCATTTCCGCTTAAAACGCGGGTAAAGGCTGCAACTGCTTCTTTTGTTTTTGGCTTTCCGTTTGTTTCGCCGTAGCCTTCTTCAAGAATTCTTCCTGAAATATATGCAAACTTGCAGGCTGTTTCTTCTGAAGCGCAGGTGTCGATTAGCTTCCACACATCGTAAAAATCCTGCCATTTTTCGTGGCTTAAAAGAAGGACAGAAAAATTATCAAAAAAATCGTCAAACCATTCTTTATTGCTTATTTTAGAAGAATATTTTTTCAGCGTAACAATTATGTCGTCTGTGGACATTCTCAGCTGCATATTCAAAAGATACCAGAGTGCGTTGTCAAAACGTTCAGAATCCTTGGTGCAGTCGAGCGCAGACTTAAAACGCTGAACAACCTTTTCCTGAAATCGTCCGGCCCTGTCGTAAAGGCGGGCAGCATAAAAATAAGCGCAGTAGGCAAGTTCATAAACCTGAGATGCTTCTTCCTGAGATTGAATTTTTCCTGCTGCAAGAACATAAGAATTTGCAAGGTTTTCAAAATCGCGGGCGGTTTTTGTAAAATCGTCTGTGCCGTAAAGGGCGGCTTTTCCAATGTCGCTTAAAAGCTGATAATGCGGATTTGTGCCCTTAAGTTTATAAAGTTCAAAAATATTTTTAGTTTCGTTGAATGCCGTTCTGTAATTTTTCTTAAAAATAAGAATGCGGTAGTTCATAATCTGAATATCCGGCGGAAGTTCCGTTGTTCTGGAAGAATTCAAATTATTTTCGACCGGGTTAAGCGATTTTAAATAGTCAGAATAAAAAGATTCGTGGCTTTCTGTAACTGGACGTGTCGTAAACCAGTTGAATAATTCATTTTTAAGCCGCTCATCTTTTCGTTTTAAAAGACTGTTCAACCGTAAAACTACAAGGTGGTTTGGAGAAGCTGTTAAGGAAATTCTATCGGTAAGGGAAATTATGCGCGAAAATTCTCCCTGAGAATAAAAAACTTCCGATGCCGTTAAAAGTGCGTCTTCGTCACCGTATTTTTTTACAAGAATTTTTGCTGCGTGGTTTCGTTCGCTTACGTTGCCGAGAGTTGTGAGTTTTTCTGCTGCAAGACGGGCAATTTTTGGATTTGACTTTTCGGCACTTTTAGAAAAAAGGCGGATTGCACTTTTCTGCTCGTTCTGTTCAAGAGCTTTTAATGCCATAAAGTAAGAATCATCGTTTTTAAACTGTGCCTTAAGTGAATTTTTTGATTCAGCACACGAAGAAAAAAGCGTTAAACACAAAAAAGCCATCAGAACAGACCGATGGCTTTGGAATTTAAAATTATTCAATTTTTTTTGTTCCATAATTTATATAAAAACAAAGATTAATAAATACAATTCAAATAGCCTCTCGTCGAGAACCTGCCAGCAAGCCGCACGGTTGCGACAAGCGCAAGGTGCGTTTGTGTCAGAACCTCGACTACGGCTATTTGACATTTTTTATAATCGACTTGGCTTTTTATTTATTCATCAAAATTGTTAAAAATTCTAAATCTATTACTCAACAGGAATAAAGATATCTGTTCCTGCGATTATTTTATCCGGATTTTTAATTTTATTGTATCTGGCAATTTTCGGGTAGCGCCACGGATTTTTGTAATATGCGTCGGCAATGTCCCAGAGAGTGTCTCCCCAGCGGATTCTGTATTTTACATCCTTTGCTTTTTGAGTTTCTGCAACCTGAGGAACTGCCGGCACAACAACTTCCGGCTCTGGAGCTACAACAATCTGATCTTCGACAGCCTGCGGAGCAGTTTCTTCTGGCTCTGCAGGAACAGGCGGTTCTTCTTCAATCTGAATTTCTACAGGCGGCTGAACTTCCTGGGCTTTATTTTCAGCAGGAATTTCTGCAGGAGCTTCTATAACTTTATCTTCAGCTTCTTTTACAGAATTATTGCGTCCTTTTATCAGATTGTATTTTGAAGGCACAACAAAAAGAACAAGAATCGTTGCAATTACACAGATTATTGCGCAGATTATGCAGACAATCATTGGAACGTGAGTCTTTTTTGTTTCATTCTCTTCGTCTTCGTAAACAGTGCTTTTGCCGTCGAGGGTTTCTTTATCGTAAAGATCAGAAAAATCCATTGCCGGGCTGGAAGAAGTATTTAAATCCGGTTCGTTAAAAACAGGGTCATCTTTAAATGCAGGATCGTCAAAGTATCCTGTTAAGCCTTCTGCCTGCGGCGCGTCATCTGTCTTTGTTTCTGCGGAAGAATCCAGGCTGTCAAAATCCGGAAGTTCAAAATCTTCGTCAGAAAGAAGGTCGTCAGAAAAATCTGAAGTCGTTGTGTCAGAGCTGTCAGCAGCGTCTGTTATTTCTGCGGAGTCAGTTGCGCCTGTGCTGTCCGGAAGGTCGAACTGGTCGTCTGTAATTGTTGCTGCGTCAAAAACTGCGTCTGCTTCAAATGAGCCGTCTGCAGCTGCATTTGCTTCTGCCCCGGTTGTATAGACAATTCCGTCAGTTTCGTCGGCATCGCTCGTAAAGCTTGAAGTATTAAACATTTCGTCGTCAATCTGTGGAAGCGGACTTTCCTGAGGTTCATCAGATTCTTTCTCTTCAACTGATTCTGCCGCAAAATCTTCAGGAGCGTTCGCTGCCAGTGGTTCTTCTGTTTCTTCAACATTTTCTTTTGCAATTTCGCTGTCAAAACTAAAAGGAACGTCTTCTGCGTCCTGGGCAGTCTGTGGAGCAGTTATTGAATTTTCTTCACCTTCGTCAGTACTAAAATCAAAATCTGCCAGGTCTACACTTTCGGTTTTAAAATCGTCAGAAAAATCAGGTTCATTAACAACTGGTTCTTCAACAGCTGCTGTGTCCTGAGTCTCTTCTGGCTGAACTTCTTCTGCCACAGTTTCGTTAACAGCCGGTTCAACAGTTTCTTCTTTTTCCGGGGAATCAGAAAGTTCAAAATTGGTCGGTTCTGCGCGTTCTGCAAGAGTGCGGCTTACGAGGGTAACGCTTGTTTCGCTTTGTTTGCCTGTTTCTTCGTCAACAACTTTTGCATCAAGTTCATTATTTTCGTTGAGGGCAAGCGAAAGATGCAGCTCTGCTTCTCCATTAGGATGCGGAATAAGATTAGAAACTTCGAGAGTGTCAACGTACTGTGCGTCTTCCATGGTGCCGGTTTCAGAACGGTACAAATCAATCTGAACTTTAGTCTGTCCATCTTTTACGGTCGTTAAATCAAGCTGGTAAGATTTAGCAGTTCCTTCTTCAAGAATAGGGTAAAAAGAACCGTCTGCAAGTTTAATTCCGATTGTTTTCATATCTGTCCCTCATAAAAATTTAAGTGGCGGCCAATAAAATGGTATTCAGTTTTAATATCGGCACTCAGACAGAATTTCTGAAATGAATTTATTTTTTGATTATGGAGCCAAAGAAAGATAAATGCGGGCAGAGCTGGTGATTTTTTTCTAAAAAAAACGAATGTCCACAGTCGTGGCCGGCTTTCCAAGGCTACGGCGTCAACGCGCCTCCGACCAGCCTGCGGCTGTTTTCGCTGCGCTCACCTTTCCAATCCGGGCTAGTTGCTGGCGTTACAACAAATCCTAGCCCCGATTGCAGGGGCGCCGTAAGGCGTTTGAAAATGTAGCGAAAGCGGAACCCCGGAAAGCGGGTTCTTTTGTTAACAAGTGCGCAGAATGTAAAATGTGCATTGTCTGTAAATTGTGCTCCAAGAAACGATATGCTTTATATTCTTGTATACAAAATATGATATAATTTGGATATCTTTTTTGAGAAGTAATATGCCAGCAATAAGAGCGTTTACATAATCAGATTTCTCCATTTAAGACAAAATTATGAAACAATTTTAAGTGAATAAAGAAATCATTAAAGAGGTCTAAATATGACAACCAGTAAAGAAAAATGGAGTTATATCTGTAAAATTCAAAAAGAGTTAATGATAAAATCAGAACAAGAAGTACAACTTAAGTGGGAAAATATTTTTTCTGAACTTTTTGGTTATAGCAGACTTCTCAATGAAATTGACAAGCACAGGCAGGTTCAGCTTGGTTCAACGGAACGATTGATTCCAGATATAATCATAAAAAACGGTACAAAAGATTTATTTGTTGTTGAATTAAAGAGACCAGTCATTCAAAAATCTGTTCAGATTGAAATGCAACTTGTAAGTTATTTGAAACAGCTTCGTAATAATCTTGGAATTTTAATCTGCGATAGAATTACTTTAATTGATTATGATTATTCAAAGAGTGATAACGAACAGGTTGATTTTGATATACCTTTTGAAGAAAATAATTCTGACGGAATTTCATTTGTTGAGTTATTTTCAAAAAGTGGTTTTTCAAAAGAAAAGATAAAGTCTTTTATCAGTGTAAAAACGAGTTTTAGTAAAAATGTGGCTTCCATAAAGGCGAATTTGACTTCAGATTTTTTAAAGTTTCTGACAAAAAGTTACTTTCGTGTAAATTATACACAAGAAGAAATTGACTATGCTTTAAATGATTTTGAATTTTTGGTTCAACAGAAAAAATCGCAGGAAATTTCAGATAAACGTACATCATACAATTTTTCAACAAAACCGAAAGTAAGTGAAAATACAGAGCAAAAAACAAGAGGTACAAGCATTTCAGAAAATGAGGGAATCAGACTTTGTATTTCTGCAGGGCTTCCTGTAGGAAACAATTGTACCTGGGCGTCTGAAAATGCTGCAACGCATAACTTTTGGGCAAATCCAAATGTTGACTTTCTAAATAATGACTGGTGGCTTATTTTAAATGATAAATCCAGTCGTAAACTTTACGTGTTTTTTATTGTAAGAAATACGCTTTCGGTAAAACAGTTAAAACTTCGCTCAGATAAACCGGATAAAATTGATTTACAAATCCAATATGGCGACAAAACTTTTACAGATACACGGAGCAAAATTCAATTCTGCAGATGGTTTAAAAAAGAAATACAGTATTAATTTTTTATTGCGTTGCAGTTTAGTTCCAAGCCTGATTGTTATAAAATTGCAGGGTGATTTCTTAGTACAAGAATCCAAATAGCCACAATGGAATTTTAGAACCGCTGCCGGTTTCAATTCCGTCTGCTGCAATAAAGGCGTTTTTTACAGACTTTATTTGTTCTCCTGTTTTGTTTTTTCCGCCGCAGTCAATTGTGTATTTACCGTTTACAAAAAAGTCACTTGTTTCTGAAAATTCTACCGCCTGATTATAAGAAAGCTGGTTAATCAAAAAAGTTTCCCTTGCATTTCCTTCATCAACTTTTTCTCCCTGATATAAATACATCAGGTTTGTATTTTCAAGAAAAATTTTATCAGGTCTTTGAAGCGAACTTACACCTTTTAAATCCTTAAATAAAGAATCAATCAATTTTGCATCCGTAAGGCTTTTTAAATACGAAAGCAATGTGGTTCTATTTAACTCCATAGCACCAGCGAGTTTTGATGCATTCAGCATAAATGGTGAACTTTCAGCAATTATTGCCAGAAGCTTTTTAATTTTTGTAACATAAGCTATTTCTATTTTTCTTAAAAGCGGAAGTTCTACATCTAAAATCATATTTATGGTTTCTTCGAGTTTCATGTAGTAAGAATCCAAATCCTCCATAAAAAAAGGATAATAGCCGGTCTTCAGATATTCATCAAAGTATTCAAACGGTTTTACTTTCCCGCAAATATCAAAAGCATGTTTAGAATGATTCAGTAAAATTTCTTCTAAAGACAATTCCTGAAAATCATTTCCTGTTTTTATATTTAAAAACTCTCTGAAAGAAAGGCCCTGCATATTATACATTACAGGACGGCGGCTTAAATCTGCACGGGCATCAGGAATCTGAAGAAGAGATGAGCCTGTAAAAACAACCTGCAGTTCAGGATAATCATCATAAATATTTTTTATGTATACAGGCCAGTCTTCATATCTATGAACTTCATCTAAATAGAGAAGTTTTCCACCGTTTTTTGAGAAAGAATCCGCAAGATCAAGTAATGAATTTTTTGAAAACCAGATATTGTCAAGGCTTACAAACAAAGCCTTTTCCGAAGATACTAAATCCATGTGATTATTTTTCAGATGCTGAAGAAGAAGTGTTGTCTTTCCGCAGCCTCTTGCACCTTTGATTCCAATCAGCCGGGAAGTCCAGTTAATTTTCTTATCAATGGATCTCACAAAATTTTCTTTTGTGTTCCTGATTCTTTTTGCTGATACTTCAATCAGTGTTGTATAATCTGTCATCGTATCAATATTATAAATTAATTAAATTGTATAGTCTGATAAACAAAATTTGCTAAAATTTGTATACTGAAGTAAACATTTTTATCCTGCTGTTTTCCATATATTTTTCTTAAAAGAACTTGCAGAACGCCTGTGATATAGCATTTCGTGGCAGAAGAGTCACTGAAGCCAGCTTCTTAAAACTTCGAATGTCGAGTTTCAATAAAAGCATATCAAATAGCCTCTCGTCGAGAACCT
>CAVEBK010000027.1:0-31540 GCA_963613915.1 uncultured Collinsella sp. | reverse complement strand
TAACCTTAATTTCGAGTTTTAAATAAATAGCTGAATGTCGAGTTTATTTTATTAAAAAATGCCAAATAGCCGTAGTCGAGGTTCTGTTACCAAAAGATGCAATAACGACCGCCACGGATGGCGGATATAGACAGGCAAAAACTTGAAAAAGTTTTTGCAATAAAGAAAATGCTAGGAAGGCATTTTCTTTATTAAGGTTCTCGACGAGAGGCTATTTGATATGTTTTTATTGAAACTTGACATTCGAACTACTTATTTTTTTGATGCGTGGTAAACAGGATCTTTTACAGCCTTTTTAGGACCGATTTTGTCAAATCCGCAGAATGGAACGAGTGCCGGTGGAACTGTAATTGAACCGTCTTCGTTCTGGTAGTTTTCCATAATGGCAAGCATTGCTCTTCCTACTGCAATTGCAGTTCCGTTGAGCATGTGAACGTACTTATTTTTTCCGTCGTCATCGTGGTATTTTACGTTTAAGCGGCGAGACTGAAAGTCTGTACAGTTAGAAGTTGAAGTAACTTCACCGTAATCGCCTTCTGGTTTTTCTTCTGTTGCACGGCTTGGCATCCATGCTTCAAGGTCCCATTTTCTGTATGCCGGGGCACCGAGGTCGCCGGTGCAGGTGTCAACAACGTGGAATGGAATTCCCAGACCTTCAAAAATCTCTTCTTCAATTAAGCGGAGTTTTTCGTGCAGTTTGTCAGAATCTTCAGGCAGACAGTAAACAAACATTTCTACTTTATCAAACTGATGTACGCGGTAAAGACCTTTAGAGAACTGTCCTGCAGCACCAGCTTCGCGGCGGAAACAGTGAGAAAGTCCGCAGTAGAAAAGCGGAAGTGCAGCCTTGTCTAGGATTTCCCCAGAATGGTAGCCGCCGAGTGTAATTTCTGCAGTAGCAACAAGACAGGTTCCTTCTTCTTCGATTGCATAAACGTTTGATTCGTTTCCGCGTGGATTAAAGCCGATTCCTCTTAAAACTTCTTCTTTTGCAACATCCGGAGTAATGAAAGTTGTAAATCCGTGTTTGCGCAGAATGTTGAGGGCATACATAATCAAAGCTTCTTCAAGGAATACAGCTTCGTTTTTAAGATAGTAGAATTTTGGTCCAGAAACCTTTGTTCCGCGTTCAAAATCAATCAGATCAAGTTCTTCGCCAAGTTCAACATGGCTTTTCGGCTTAAATGTAAATTTGCGTGGAGTTCCAACTTTCTTTACTTCAAGGTTTTCTGTATCAAGCTTTCCGATTGGAGTGTCCGGGTGGCACATATTCGGCAGCTGTCTTGCAGCTTCTTCAAGTTTTGCTTCAACTTCTGCCTGTTCTTTTTCAGCCTGGGCAACATCTTCTTTTATCTTTTTGCCTTCTTCAATAAATTTTGCACGGGTTTGTGGATCAAGTTTCTGCTTCATATTTGCAGCGTTTTCGTTTCTTTTCTGCTGCAGGGCCTGAAGTTTTGTTGTAAGGGCAGTGCGTTCGTCGTAGAGTTTTACAACAAGGTCAGCATCTGCAACCATGTTTCTGTTTTTTATGTTTTCCTTTACTTCTGCAAGATGTTCTTTTACAAATTTTAAATCAAGCATTTTATTCTCCCATATATGGTTATTCAAAAATTGAATTTTATTAAAGTTCTTTTATTCTAGTCTTTTAACATTTTTAAGGCAATTCGTATTATTTAAGTTCGTAGACTGCATCTACAGTAAAGCTGATTGTTGTTTTTCCGCCGGAAATCGGTGTGGAAACAGATGCTGCTTCCGGGACTGCGTCTGCTTCAATTGAATTTGCGCGCATTGCACTTATTTTGTACATCCCAAAGCTGTTTGACTGTTCGTTTATGGTCAAAACCTTTCCTAAAAAAGCTCCGCCTGTAGTTGCAAGTAAGTTTGCTGCGTCGTGAGCATTCTGAACCGCAAGTGTCCGTGCCTGTTTTACGTAAGAATCCTTGTTTGTAATTCCATACTGAAACGAAGAAAGCTGGTTTGCGCCGTTTTTGAGTGCTGTGTCAATAACAGTTCCTGTAAGGTTTAAGTCTTTTACAAAAACCTTTATTCTGTTTGTTGCTACATAATCTCCGTAAATAACTCTGCCGTTTGAATAAGATGTTTCCTGTTCAATCGTGTAACGTTCGGTAGAAATGTCGTCTTTAAGAATTCCTGCTGAAACAACGGCTTCCTGAACTTTTGTCATTTTTTCTGCATTTTCGCGCGAAGCGTTTCCTGCGTCCTTTGCCCTTGTAATTACAGAAAGTGTTACAGTTGCATTGTCTGCTTCAACTTCTACGGAACCCGTTCCACTTACGCTTACTGTTCTGCGGTTAACCTGCGTTGTTTTTATCGTGCAGGAAGCAAAAAGAAGAACTGTAAAACAAACAAATGCCAGATTTAATTTTTTCATCTATTTTTCCTCCAAAATTAGTAAATGTTTATATAGTAACGATTTAAATAGATTTTCCGTTTATTTGCATCCTGCCAGAACCTGCTTGCAGGGTAGTGCTTTATAAGTGAATCATAAGAATCAATTGCACTTTTTATATTCCGTACGCTGCTGTCTGCTTCTAAAATCTGTCCCTGAATATAAAGTGCTTCGTCAATTTTTGTGTTCTTTGTATCAAGATATTTCTGAATTTCGTTGAGTGCATTTTCGTAATCTTTGTTTTTTAATGATTCCTTTGCCTGCTCTAAAAGAGAACCTGAAGAATTGTGTTTTTTTGCTGATTTTTCATTTTTGCTGTCAGCGGTTTTTACTTCGTTTGTTTTCTGAACATTATTTTCCTGCTGAATCTCGTTCAGCGCTTTTGTTTCGTCCGTTTTGCCGGCTGTTGAATTATAATTCTGTTCTGTAATCTGGTCTGTCAGATTTTTTTGTTCTGTTAAAGATTGAGTTGAATTTTCTTCTTTTTTATCTTCAACTGCTGCTGTCTGCTGTTCTGTTTTTCCGCCAGAAGTTGAATTTTCATTTGTATTTGCCGTGTTTACTTTTTTTGGAACAACTTCAGCGTAAGAAGGGGCCGTTATTCTTTCATTTGCAGAAGCGCCTTCTTCCGTTACAAGAATTTCAAGGTAATCGTCAATGTAATTGCCTGTCAAAACGTCATTTTTGTAAAAGTGGAGGAGAGTTTTTCCGCTTTTAATTGAACGCACTGTAAACGTTGTGTCTTCACTTCCAAGTTTTCTTCCAAAATAACGGAAAAGCTGGTCTGCATTTTCATTTTCTTCGCCAATGTAAATCCAGCCGCGGCCAGGGTAAACAACGTCAACATACTGATTGTTTTTTACACTCATTGTTCTGCTTGGAACAACAGAACTGTCCTGCAAAGATTCAGCTTCTTCTTCCTGCGGAGCTTCTGCACCCGGGAGATTTTCGTTTTCTGTTTTGCCTGAAGGTGAATTAAAATCTGCATCAGTCTGCTGTGTATTTTCTGTGTTTACAGTTGTCGTGGTTTCCTCTGACTCCTGTGAACCTTGTGCCTGAAAATTTACTTCAGTTTCTGCCTGCCTGTTTGCTGAAAGTTCTTTATTTTCTGTATCCTGCTCAGAAGAATTCTGTATTTGTGCACTTTCTAAATCCTGTGCAGCATCTTCTACTTTTTCCGGAAGGATATTTTCCGTTTCGCCGGTGCCTGCTGCAGGATCTCCGCTTTTATCATCAGTGCCGGCTTCTGATTCTTCAATTACAGCATCTA
Organism: uncultured Collinsella sp.; assembly: GCA_963613915.1. Classification (GTDB taxonomy): domain Bacteria; phylum Spirochaetota; class Spirochaetia; order Treponematales; family Treponemataceae; genus Treponema_D. The sequence goes on along the minus strand of CAVEBK010000027.1, from coordinate 27,860 downwards.
AAACGTCAGGCTCTGTAAAATCTGTAGAAGAACGTTCAGTCTCAGTTTCGTTACCTAAAATTTCAGTTTCATCAACTTTTTCTACTGGAAGTAAAACTTCTTCTTCTGTTTTATCCTGAGAATCTTCTGTAATTGAAGCTGAATCTGCTTTTTCGTCTTCTGCCTTTGTCTGTTCCTGTGCGCTTTGGGGAATTTCCTGAGCCTCAGGCGTAGAAGCGCATGAATTTAATGCAAAAAGTGAACAAATTGTAATAATTAAAACTGGCAGTTTTTTAGACAAAGTTTTCATTAAGGAGCTGCTCCTAAAATTTCATCAATAATTTTATTATTTGTGTCGTTCAGTTCTTTTATTAAACCTGAATCGTTCTCCGGCAGATATTCTTTTAATTCTTCTTCGCTCCAGACACTTTTTGTTGTACGCGACATATAGTAATCTTTTTCAATGTCCGGTCCTGAAGGCGCAATCGGCTTTTCTATGGAAGTATAAACTTCTTTTTTGTATTCTTTTGGTGCAGGCTTTGACGATTGAATAAAAATTACAATCAAAGCCAGTACAAAAAATACGAGAATCAGAGCCGAAATTCCAAATGCAAGCGGTTTTTCGTGAATAAAATCCGAAACTTTTTCTCTAAGTTCATCAAAATCAAGCATTTCTAACCTGCTTTATTTTTAAGATTCTTTTTTATCAGAATCCTTTTTTGCCTTTTCTTCTTCCTCAGCTGCCTTTTGAGCGGCTTCCTTAGCTTTTGCTTCTTCCTTTGCCTTTTTTGCAGCTTCTTTTGCTTCTGCACGGAATTTTTCAATTTCCGGGTCTGTTATTGTCCCGTCTGGATTGTGAATCCGCTTTGCCGGCCGCGGAGGAATATAAACATTTTCTTCTGGAGCCACATCTTCTTCTACGAATTCTTTTTCAGAAACATCTTCATCTTTTGAAATTTCTTTAACCAGACTCATCGTCATAATCTTAGAAACACCGGATTCCTGCATGGTTACACCAAGCATTGAACTTGCACCCATTACAGTCTTTTTGTTGTGCGTAATTACAATATACTGAGAAAGTTTTGCAAATGAACGCAGCGCAGTTACAAAGCTTGTTACGTTTTTGTCGTCGAGGGCGGCATCAATTTCGTCAAGCAGACAGAACGGGCTTGGGCGAACCTGATAGGTTGCAAAGAGAAGGGCTACTGCCGTCATCGTTTTTTCGCCACCGGAAAGGAGGGCAATATTCTGCAGTTTTTTTCCAGGCGGTTCTGCGTAAATGTCAATTCCTGAAGTAAGGACATTCTGCGGATCAACTAAGCGGAGTTCTCCTCTTCCTCCTCCAAACAGACGGCGGAACATATTGTGAAAATTCTTCTTAATCTTATTGTATGTGTCGAGGAACATTTCCGTAGATTTTGTGCGGATTTCTTCAGAAACGCGGATAAGGTTTTCGAGGGATTTATTTGTATCGTCAAAACTTGCCTGGAGTTTTTCGTAGCGTTCCTTCTGTTCTCCAAATTCTTCCGGAGCCATAAGGTTTACGCTTCCAAGATTTTTTAAATCTTCGCGTGCCTTTGAAAGTTTTTCGCGTAAAGAAACAGAAGATTCTGTAATCTTGTACATTCGCTCTTCAAATTCCATAAGGTCGCGGCTGTGAGTATCAATAAAGTTCTGCTTAATGTTTCTGATATCGTTGTCGCTTGTAACTAAGTCCATTGCCAGTTTTTCGTACTGTCCCTGAACCTTTCTCTGTTCTTCAAGCTTTTTGTCGAGTTTGCTTTGAGTTCCGCTTACAGAAGAATTGCATCGTACGATTTCGTTATTGATTGCAGCCATTTCGTCTGCGCATTTTTGTCCGCGTCTTTCAATCGAAGCTAATTCACTTTGAATGTCTGCAATCTGTTCGTTTAATTCTTCCTGGCGGCGCTGTTCTTCTTCAAATTCTTCCTGGTTCTGCCTGAAGTTATTCTGTTCGCTTACGAGAGAACGGCGCAAGAGTTCTACATTCTGCTTAACTCCAAAAATTGCCTGAGCCATCGAAGCTTCTGTTACGCGCAGCTGGTTTAAGGTGTCGCGGTATTCGTTGATTTTTTTTGCAAGACTTGAATTCTGCGATTTGTAGGAAGCAATCCTCTCGTTAATCTGTTCAATCTGCGCATTCAATTCCTGGATTTTAGAATCAATTCCGCGTTTTTTTGTAATAATTCCTTCCGGAGAAGTAAATTCTTCGATAAAGTCAGGCATTGCTTTTTCGTAAACTTCAAGAGACTGCTCAATATTCTGTGCAATCGAAGTAATTTCTTCAAAAGCCCTGATTGCATCCTGAACGATTCTTTCGTTTTCCGCTTCACTGTGTCCGCTTAAAGAAGCAAAGTCGCTTAAAATATTTTTACGTCCTTCTGCAAAAATCTTAAGCTTTGCGAGGGCATTTTCAACTTCTTCCTTTGCGTTTTTTGCAGCAGTGCTCGAAAATCCTGATTCCCTGAGCTTTAAATCAAGTTCCTTAACGATGTCTTCTGTTATTTCGCCAAGCTGATTCTGCAGTTTTACAATCTGAGCATTTAATTCTTCAATTTCGTCTGCACCTTTTGCGGCAAGTGTGTCGTTTTCCGTGATTTTTGAATTTGCAGACGTTATGTTCTGTGTAAAACTGTCAATATTCTGTTTTACTGTATCAAGCTGTTTGTTTTTTGAATGAAGGTCAGCTTCCCTTTCGTCAATTTCTTCGTTAAAGGTGTCAATTTTTTCCTGGATTGAATTCTGCTTTACTTCAAGGATCCCGAGCTTTTCGCGGATCTTGTTTGCCTGAAGATTGTATTCCTGTGCACGCTGAAGTTTGTTTGTTTTTTCAGTCTGCACGGTCGCAAGTTCAACCTGGAGAGAATTCATCTTTGTCTGCAGATCTTTAATTTTGTCGTTGTTTTCGAACAATGTAGCCTGGATTGCTTCAATTTCTTTTTGAACTGCCCCTCGTTTTTCTTCGAGTTCTTTTTTGGCAGATTCCTGGCGGGCCTTGTCCTGAGTAAATTCCTTTAATCTTAAAAGCTGAATGTCGAGTTCATAATTAAAAATATCTTCCTTGAACTGACGGTATTTTGTTGTTTTTTCGCTCTGAACTTTTAAGGTTTCGTAGTTTCTCTTATTTTCTACGAGTGCAATTTCAATCTGGGCAAGGTTCTGTCTTGTTCTTTCAAGTTCACGCTCGGCTTCTGCACATTCTGCCTTTGAACGGCTGATTCCCGCTGCTTCTTCAAAAAGGTAACGGCGGTCTTCCGGCTTAGACGAAAGAATCTGGTCAATTTTTCCCTGTTCCATTACAGAATAGGCAGCTTTTCCAACTCCAGTGTCCATAAAAAGCCGGCGGATTTCTGTCGGACCTACCTGGCGGTTATTTAAATAATATTCACTTTCTCCTGAGCGGTAAAGACGGCGTTTGATTGCAATTTCGCTGTCGTCGAGAGGCAAAAGACCGTTTTCGTTTGCAATTGTAAGCGTTACTTCTGCAATGTTGAGAGGCGGGCGTGTTTCTGTTCCGTTAAAAATTACGGATTCCATCGTGTCTGCACGGAGATTTTTAGCCTTGTTTTCTGCCAGTACCCATTTTATTGCATCAACAACATTACTTTTTCCACAACCGTTCGGACCAAGCAATGCTGTAATTCCGTCTGCAAATTCAATATGAGTTCTGTCGGCAAAAGATTTAAAGCCGAAAATGTCCAAACTTTTAAGAAACACTTTTTAAGCTCCACTAAAATTTTATTTTTTGTAACGCTGATTATATCAATTCTGGAGCTTTGTATCAATTAAAGGTCTATTTTCAAAATTTGCCGGGGCTTCCCCGCGTGCGCGGGTCGGGTGTTCCGCAGTTCCGCGTCTTGCGCGCTTTATTCTGCTGACAGCCTGTCAGCAGAACGCCTTCGGCGCTGCTACACCCCCTAAGCCTTACATTTCCTCAATTTTTTCAGGAGCTGTTAAATGTCCCTTGTATAAAATTTTAGGATAAACGGTAAGTCCAAGTTTTTTTTCAAGATTTGCATATTTATTCATTTCGTATTCATCACCGATTACAATATTTATGCCGGTTTTGCCGGCTCTTGCCGTTCTTCCTGCCCTGTGAACAAAAAAATCTTCGTTCGACGGCATATCCATCTGGATTACATGGCTTATTTCAGGAATATCAAGGCCTCTGCTTGTTAAATCGCTTGTAACTAAAATCCTGATTTTTCCGCTTTTAAAACGTGCAATTGTTGATTTTCGTTCAACTTTGTCTGTTTTTGCGTGCAGACCTGTACATTCAATTCCCCTGTAATTCAATTTAGAAACAATATTTTCTACCTGATCTAGTTTGCTCGTAAAAACAAGGCACTTTGAAGGTTTTTCTGCTATAAGGATTTTTCGTAAAGTTTCAATTTTGTCCCTTCGCTCTGCAAAAACTGCCATATGAGTAATTCTTTTTCTTAAAACATCTTCTGCCGGCAAAAATAGGGTTTCAACTTTCTGCTCTACAGTTCCGTCAGCGCGGATTTTTGAATCTGCAAGCAGTTTTTGCGTCTGCTTTGTAATCGTTGCACTCGCTGCAATCATCTGAACATGTTTTTTAGGTGCTTTTAATAACGTCATTGTAAGGTCGCGGAGCTCTGGAGAAATAAGCCTGTCAACTTCATCTAAAACAAGGGCATTCAATCCTTCAAACTTAATTTTTTTCAGGTTGAACAATTCTACCAGACGGGCTGGAGTTCCGATAATTACGGCTGGCTTTTCCTTTAAATTTTCAATCTGGCGTTTTACAGGTGCTCCGCCAATAAGAAGAACTGTTTTAATATCCGAAACCTGCTGAATCTGAACCTTTATCTGACTTGCAAGTTCAAAAGTAGGGGCAACAACTAAAAGTTTTATTTCTTTTTTTGGATTTTCTTCTGATTCAATTTTTGTCAAAAGCGGAAGAAGATAAGCGTAGGTTTTTCCGGTTCCTGTTTCACTTTGAAAAAGCAAGGATTTTCCTTTTTCAATTACAGGAATTGCCTGGGCCTGTACTGCTGTCGGTACTGTTATTTTATTTTCTTCAAGTTTTTTTATTAAATTTTCTGAAATTTTTAAGTCTGTAAATGTTGAATTTTCTATCATAAGTTCAACTATAGCATGTAGAAAAAATGTTTGCTATAATTCATGGATTATGAAAATCGGAATTGACAGTTTTGGTTGTGGACACGGTAAATCTGGAATTGGTTCTTATTTAGTTTCTTTAACTTCACAATTAAAAAATTCAGAAGACTGCGAATTTGAACTTTTTGGTTCAGAAATTGACCGTTATACTTTTGGTGCAGAAAACGGACTGTCATATTCTTCTGTAAATCTTCCTGAAAATCCTGTTTTTGAACATGCCTGGCATTATACGAGCGCAAATTCGTTTGCAAAAAAGCATAAATATAACGCTGTTCTGTATGCAGCTGGGGCCCGTTACCTGCCGTTGTTTTATACAGTTCCGGGCGTTGCCGTTGTTTACGATGTTCTTTCTGAACTTTACGAATCAAAATTACTCGAAAGCAAAACTGCCCGAATCCTTGTCGGCTTAAAAAATGCTTCAAGAATAATTGCTGCAAGCCACTTTATCCGCAAGGATTTAATAAAACTCGGTGTTCCAGAAGAAAAAATTACAGTTATTTACAATGGAATTAACCATTCAGAATTTTATCCGCGCGAACTTTTTTCGCAGAATCTTCTTGATATAAAACCGTTTGCAATTAAACGTCCTTATTTTATTTATCCTTCACAGATTTCTTCTTCAACAAAAAAACATGTTGAACTTATAAAGGCTTTTTCAATGTTTAAGGAAAAAACTCATCTTGAACACCGTCTTGTCCTTACAGGATCAGAAGGTGAGGCAATAGAAGACGTTAAAAAAGCCATAATTGAATCAAAGTATCATCAGGACATTTTAATTACAGGATATTTCCCGCACGAAAGTTTTCCGCTTTTATACACATGCAGCGAAGGCTGTATTTTTCCGTCAATAAATGAAGGAGTAGGGTTGCCGGTTCTCGAAGCCCTTGCTTCCGGAGTTCCTGTTGCCTGTTCAAATGCTGGTTCACTTCCAGAAGTTGCAGGAGAAAATGCCATTTATTTTAACAGTGAATATACGGAAAGCATTGCCTGGGCAATCGAAAAACTTGCACTGGATACACAGCTGCGCCAGAAACTCAAAACCGGCGGAATTGAATGGACAAAACGCTTCAGCTGGGGCAAAACTGCCGAAAAAACCGTAGAAGTTTTAAAAGAAGTTTCAAAATAAAAAAAAAGCTGCCTGAAACTTATCAGACAGCCGCTTTTGTATTGTTTTATTATTCGTCTATTGCAACACCGTGATGTTTTTTCTGAAAACGCTTGAGCATTGCAACTCCATTGCGCTTTCCGTTGTAAACATATCCGCCATCCCAGTATTCAAGGGCGGCAAAAAGAGCATTTCCGCCGTCCTGATCATCTGATTTCTTTGTACGGAATGAAACATAATTTGCAAGTTCTTCAAAATTATGGCTCTGCAAACATTCAATACGTTTCCTGTTGAAATCATTCCATTTTTCGAGATCCTTAAAACCTTCACCTTCATCTTTTACAATGATGTGAGCATGAGAAGGGCTGAATGAATACCAGACACGAACTTTTTTGTTAATATCACAGTTGTTTCCGTGTTTTACAGCATTCTTTATTACTTCTGAAATCTGCTGTTCAAGAAGGTTAATCTCTTTAATTTCCAGCGGAGCCGACTGTACGATTAAAAGCGTAAAGTAGCGGATCTGACGGAAGTCAGAAGGAAATTCTTTATAAAGCATATTAGTTGTGTCAAATAACGGATCATTGTCATCTGAGCGCAATTGTTTGTACTGTTCGTCCATATAATTTACTCCGTTTGGATTCTTTTTTTAATTATTATTCGTTTACCATTAAAAGGGCTTCTTCAATGCTGTTTGCAATCGGGAAGTAACCCATAAGTTTTGTAAGTTCAATAACCTTTTTTACTGAACCGTGAATGTTTGCAATGGCAAGTTTAAGACTCATCTTCTTAATTGTAGAACAGATGTAAATAAGTGCACCGATTCCAGAAGAGTCAATGTAATCAACCTGTTCAAGATTGATAATGAAACTTTTTACATTCTTTTCAAGCATTTTCATGACAAGTTCTTTTAATTTATAAGAATTGTAAAGATCCATTTCTCCATTGACATCAATGATATAAACTTCGCCATTTTTACGAATCTTCAGCTCCATAAGAAAAACTCCTTTTATTTACTGAATTTTAACAACTAGCAGTGTCTGATCATCGTGCAGCGTTTCCGTGCCGACAAACTGCTTCATATCTGCTTTCACCGCGTCTGCAATCTGCTTTCCCGATGATTTGCTGTTTGTTTTTATAACATTTGCAAGACGGTTCAATGAATATTGTTTTCCGCCAGCATCCAGGGCTTCTACAAGACCGTCTGTATAACTAATTATAATATCACCTTTCGAAACTGTAAACTGAATATCTTTATACGAAATTGTTTTTTCAACTCCGAGCGGTTCTGACGCAAATGATTTTCGTTCTACAGTCTGCTTTTCTGCATTGTAAACAAAAAGCGGGGTACGACCTGCACACGAAAACTGAATCTGCTGTTTTACAGGATTGTAATTTATCAATGTTACAGAAGCAAAGTGTTCAAAATTGATTTCTCCGCAAATTTCACGGTTTACAAGGCTGAGAATTGTTCCTGCCGGCTGCGGTGTGTTTACTAAAAGCCGGATCATGGAACGGAGCATTGACATTACTAAGAATGAATTAGTTCCCTTTCCTGCAACATCCATCAAAATAAACGAAGTTCTGTCCTGTCTTACCGGAATAACGTCAAAAATATCGGAACAGACACCTTCTGTGTGCTGCGTAAATGAACCGAACGAAATTCCTGCAAGCGGTGGCAGTTTTTTGGGAAGCAGAATGTTCTGCATGTTTTCTGCAATTTTACTTTCTTTAGAAAGTTCATTTTTTTCAGTTGATTCCTGAAAATTAATCGTTGATTTTAAGGCAGACTCTGCAAATCCGGAAAGTGTAAGTGCATTCTGATATTCATTTTGGGTAAATTCTTTTCCCGGATTTTTAGAAAGTGCCAGAAGCCCGATAATAATGCCTTTTCCGCGTAACTGAATCGGAATAAAAATAAAACTTCCCAATTTAAGGAAATCTTCCGGCCCGTTTTCTGTAATGCGTGGATCTTCTTTTGGAGAATTTATTAATTCCGGTTTTCCAGATGAAGCAACTTCACCAAAGATATTGTCGCGCAGTGCAAAATTTGCAAATTTAAAACTGGTTGAAACACGCAGTTCCTTGTGCGGAAGATCTGCAGGAAGAGGATATGGAGGCGGAAATACTCCCATAAACGACTTTACATTGATTGAATCTTCAAAATCGTCAACCATAAGGATTATTCCGCCGTCAGCGTTAGTAACCTTCATTGTCGTTCTGTTGATTGTGTCCAAAAGGTTTTGAAATCCCTCTTTGTTTCCAAATGAATCCGAAGCCAGAAGATCAAAAGAACGTCCTGCCTCGATCAAGTTGATTTCTTCAGGTTTTAATTCTTCTACGATAACCTGTGGAGTTTTTATTTCTTCTGTTTTTACTTCTTTTTTTTCTTCAACCTTTGGTTTTCCAAAAGCGAGCATTATAAGATAAGGAATTAAAATTGCTGCCGCAAGAAGAAGCAGAAGTACAAAGTGTGTAATTCCAGGTTTTACTGCAGTGTAAACGCTGGCTGCTATTACAATTAGCAGTGCTAAAAATGAAAGATAACTGACTTTTGCTGTTTTTCTGCTTTTTATGATTACAAGAAAAACAAAAAGAATTGCTGCTAAAACAGCTGTTCCGAAAAGCGGAATCCAGGCAATTGCATCTGAGTTGAACAATTTTGGCTCTCCAGGTTACTTATTTTGATAACTATTTATTTTAGTGCCGCTGTTTTTTATCGTCAAGATAAATTAATTTTCCGGCCGTTCGTTTTTTTCAATTTTCCGTTTAAGAATAATTTTTTTGAATTTGTTTACAAGACGTTTTCCAAAACTTACTCCAAATTTGTTGGAATATGCGGCAGCTGCTTCATCAATACTAAAGTCGTTTCCAAACTTATTTTTGATTTCGTCCCAGTATTTGATTATGTAAACATACATGTCGCTTTTTGTACGTCCTTTAAAATACTTCATTATATGATGGTGATCTATTGCATGAATTACCGGAAGATAAACAGTTTTAAACCACGAGAGAATTGCCTTGTCCATGCTTATTTCTTCTGTCTGGTTCATATTGATGTAATATTTGTGCGTTAAAATGTGATTATAAATAACGTCGTATTGACCTGGAACAGAAAAATCTAAACTCCAGAAATCTGTTATGTCTCCAAAGGCTGTTTCGCTGTAAAAAACTCTTTTTTCGTAATTGATTACCTGTTTAGTCATCTTTTGCAGGGAATCTTTTGGATTTAAATGAATTTCACTTTGAAGGCTTACAACTTCTGCATCGATAAATTCAACATTTTTTGCTTTAGCAACTGAAACCCTGTGATTTCCGTCGCGCACAAAATAAAGTCCGCCAAGTTCATAGAGCGTAATCGGAGGAAGGTTTATATCCTGAATGTGCGCCATGTCTATGTGTTCCCAGCGGGTTTTTAAGTGCATCTTTTTTGGAAAAAAACGGTTGTCAAAATCCTGGTAGCGGGCTTCGCTTCCTACGATAAGTTTTACTGGAACTGTTTTCATTCCAAGGTAGGTTTCGTTTCCTGGTTTGAGCATTTTTTTTATGTCAGAAAAAGAAATCAAGGTTGTTTCGTCGGGATTTAAGAAATGCTGAATTTCATTAAAAAGAGCCTTGTTTCTTGCTTTTGAAAAATCTTCGCTTGTTTCTGTTGAAAGAAGTGTTTCAGACATTCGATTCTCCTATGGCTTCTTCTGGCGGTGCAAAAAGATTTAAAATTATATGGCTGAATGCATTTATTACGAGTGTTTCGTTATTTGAATTATTTTTAACAGCCGTAATTCTCTGGTCATTTGCGTCATAAAGGTGAATATGCCCGTGAATTAAATACGACGGACTGAATTTTTTTATAAACCAGTTAAAACTTTCAAATCCCTGGTGGCATGGATCTTCCTTGTCGTGGATGTGACGCGGAGAAGCATGTGTCAAAAAAATATCAACATACTTTCCGTAGCGGATTTTGTTCCACAAAAGTCCTGGAATCATTTTTAAAAGTGCAACTTTCATCTGAAAGTCTGTATATTGATTCAATCCGTTGTTATAACGTTTTGAACCTGACACTCCGGAAATTAAAAGAGGTCGTTTTTTCTTTGTCTGGGGATCTTCAATAATAAGATGCGAATCCCTTACATTTTTAAAGCCCGCGTAAGTTGCACCAAAACTTCCCTTCATGTCAAAAACACTGATTTCCTGCTGCCTGGTAGGGTGGGCCCCTTTATGGGCTTTTTTCTGTTTGTGATAGTAACCGAATTCCGTAAGGTTGTGATTTCCAAATATAAAAAAAGCAGGCTTATTCAGTGTTGAAACAATAAAATCAATATAATCTGAAGGCAGGTCGCCTGCGCATAAAATTGCATCAACACAGCTGAAACGCTCTTTTGCGAGCGTGCTGTAAACTAAAGGATCAATCTGGTCAGAAACGCAAAGTATTTTCATAGAACCCGTACTGCCTTAAATTCCTGCTTTTGCTAAAATCTGTTCAAGTTTTTCTTTGCCGACAAGTTCAACAGGCCTGTTTTCTGCAAATCCAGTAGAAGAACTTGTAAACCCTGCCGAAGCACAGACAATTGCTTTTGAACAGTTTGTAGATTTTGCCTGGTCTAAAAACTGTCTTATTGCAGAATCTTCCATTGCATTTGTGTCACGGCTGAAGACAACCAGGAAAAGCTGTTTGCGTACGTTCATCCAGTCGTCTGACTTCTGTTCAGTGCAGGTCATTACGACGCCCCATTTTTTTGATTCAATTTTCTGGGCAGACATGGAAAATGCAGAAAGGGCTGTTTTTTTACAGATTTCAACAAATTCTTCCTGAGAACTTGTAAGGTATTCTTTCATGGAATCATTTGCCTGCAAATCCTTGTATTCTGAAAGCTTTGCAGAAACATCCCTGAATGCGTGGTTCTGCTGGTAGATTATCTGCCACTGTTCAATTGCCTTGTCGATATTTCTGTTCCGTTCGTAGCATGAAGCAAGAAAATATCGTGCGTAGAGTGTTTCCTGAGATTTTTCATCTTTAGAAGCTTTTACAGCGCGTTCAAATTCAACCATTGCGTTGTCAATTGAATTTGCCAGCATATAACATGAACCGCGTTCAAGAAGTGAGCGCTGACGGTATTCTGGATCGCGGACTGCTTTTTCAAATGCGTTTACGGCACCAGGATAATCTTTATTTTCTTTTAAAATTTTTCCAAGGTAGTAATAGGAAGAATATGTTTCCGGGCTCATGCTGATTGCAAGATCGATTTCTTTTTTTGCTTCCTTGAATTGTTTTGAGCGGAATAAAAGGAGCCCCATTGCAGCGTGTGCCTTTACGTGGCGGCGGTTGTACTGTAATGCTTTCTGGTAAAAGCCGATCGCCATATCAGTGCGGCCTTTCTGTTCATAAATTTTACCGCAGTTAAAATAGTTTTCTGCATTTGAAGGATCAAGTTTTGTTAAAAGGAGGAATTCCTTAAGGGCTTCGTCCGGCTGGTTGAATTTTAAATAAAGCTGGGAAAGCTGTTTTCGAAACTCTTTTTCTGGAATTTTTGCATCAAAGACAGCGTTCTGGTTTACATATTTGTATTCTACGAGCGCAAGTTCATTTTTTTTGTCTGCAATGTAAGCCCGGCCAAGAAGATAATGTGTTAAATAGTCGCGCGGATCTTTTAAGAGAATCTGCTTTGCGACTTTTTCTGCGGCAGTGTATTTTCCTGCTTTAATGAGTTTTACGATGGTATCTTTTCTTTTTGGTTTTACAAGGGATTTTAGTACGATAAAACTAAGAAAGATAACGCCGGTAAGGAGAATTGCGATTACGATAACTTGAACTGGATTGTCCATTTTTGATGCTCCAAATAAAAAAGCTTTGATTTTATCTCTAAAATTTTTGTCTTACGATTTTTAAGAACATTCCGGTAATTTTTTAGTAAAGAATAAACTTTTAAAATAGATGTGTCAAACTTACCCTTTATAATGCGAGAGGCTATTTGAATTTTGGATTGATAAAACTTCGACATTCAGAGTGTGGCAGAAATGACCGATATTCATAGCATGAAAAGAATTGCAGTTATATTGTTGTTTTTTGCAGGAACTTCAATTTGTTGTGCCCAGGCAAAAAAAAATCTTACAGCAAAGAAAAGTTCTATCGTTAAAAAAACTCAAAGCAAGGCAGAAGAAAAAAAAGAAGAAGCTGTTTATGTTTACAACGAAGATTTTGCAAAAGGAGAAGAACTGTTTGGTTTGAATAAGCCTGCTGAAGCAATTCCTTATTTTGAAAAGTGCATTGAAGAAAAAGACATAAATCCTGATGTGTGGATTCATCTTGGAGTTGCATATTATCAGACCGGGGATTATACGCGTTCGCTTGCCTGCTGTGCAAAAGGGCTTACAAAGGAAAATACGAATCACAAAATCCTTGCATATAATGCAGGAAATTCAGCCTATGCGCTTACGAATTATTCCCGTGCAGAAGCGTGCTATGCAATTGCGATCCGGGAAGATGAAAACTTTGCTCCAGCGTATTTAAATCGTGCAAATGCGCAGTTAAAACAGGATCATTTGCAGGACGCAAGAGAAAACTATTCAAAATATCTTGAACTTGAAAAAGACAGTCCTCAAAAATCAGAAATTGAAAAACTTATATTGCTTTTAGACGAAGAAATTGCCCGCCGTGCAAAAGAAAAGCCTGAAGCTGTTGAACTCGATTTTGCAAACGTAAAAAATGACGAAAACATAACGGAAGATCCAAAAGAAAAAGTTTTGTTTGAACTTCCTGCTTCAACAGCAGAAAAAGAACTTCCGGCAGTAGAAGCCGTAGATTCTTCAATTGCAGAAGCTCCAGAGCTTCCTCCTGCAGAACAAAAAGAAAACATTGAATTAAGCAGGGTTGCCCCGGAAAACATTGCACAGGAAAAAGAAGAACCAGAACAGGAAGAAAAGAGTGAATTAAGCCGTGTAACAGTTGATGAAGATTTAGAAACTAAAAACGACATTGATAAAAAAGAAGAAGATGAAGTTGAACTGAGCCGCGTGCCTTTAGATTCTGCTTTAACGGAAAAACATGAGAATACAGAAAAAACAGAAGTAAAAACTGAATTAAGCCATGTAGTTCCAGACGCAATTCCGGAAGAAAAAGAGAAAGAAGATTATTCCGAAATTGTATCCGAAGATGCAGCCGTAGCCCCGGAATTGTCTGGAACAGTTCAATAAAACTATCTCGTTCGGCGCACGCGTTCAAAAAGCTGTTCTTTTGTCAGAGTTGTCCAGACAGGACGGCCGTGAGGGCAGTGCGGATCAGGCAGTTTTAAAGCTTCTTCTGCCAGTGATTTTGCGGCTCCCCTGTCTAAAACGTATCCGTCTTTTACTGCAGCCTTGCAGGCTGTCATTGCCAGAACAGAATAAATTATGTCTTTTGGTTCCAGCATTCTGTCAAGAATTGCCGAGCGAAGATCTGCCTGGGTTCCTTTCCATCTTGCAGGAACTGTTGAAAACTCAAAAATTCCCTGTGAAGTATTAGCTCCTTCAAATCCTGCTGTTTTCAGATATGGAAGGGCATTTTTAAGATAGTTTTCTTCACTTTCGTCCTGGGTTTTTATTACATACGGAATTAAAAGATTCTGAGTTTCTGTCTTTTTTTGAACTAATCTGTCAAAAATTATTCTTTCGTGGGCAGCATGCTGGTCAATAAAGTAGATGGTTTCGTTTTTCTGTGCAATCAAAAAACAGTTAAGGACAGTTCCAATATAACAAAATCCGTTACTGTCCGTTTGTGTAAACTGAGGTTCTTCTTCTTTAGAAAAAATCTGATTTCCAAAGTTCAACGTTTTTTCTTCAACCGTAAGGTTTTTCTTAAAAGATTTGGAATCATAATTAAAAAAACGTGAACGAATGTCTTCAGACTTGTGTTCTGGGGTACTAGAAGTTTTCCGGGCAAATGCCGGTTCTGCATTTTCAAGTGCGAGTTCTGCAAGAGAAGAAGCTGAAAAAGCTGAATTAAATTGAACGGGAGAAGATAGCTCTTCATTATCCCTGAAATCAAAACCTGGAATTTCTACTTCTTTTTGAATTTCTTTTGCTTCGTAATCCTGAGACGATTTTATTCCATAAGACCTGAAATACTCTTTTACGGTTGAACTTACTCCGTGGTGCAAAGCTGAACTGTCCCTGAAACGGACTTCGCGCTTTGCAGGATGAATATTAAAGTCAACTGTAGAAGGATCTACTTCTGCAAAAAGGGCAGCAACCGGATGCGTTCCATTTGGAAAAAATCCCTGACAGCCGTATTCTATTGCCTGCAAAAGTGAATATTCCTGAACGCGCCTTCCATTTACGTAAATAAAAATAAGTTTGCGGTCGCTGCGGTAAACTGTCGGCTCTCCAATAACGAGCTTAAAACTCCATTCTTTTCCGCCACTGGCTTTTAATTCTGCAAACTGATCTGTTTTTTCGTTTAATTCCAGTGCCTTTACAAAACGCTGTGTAAGGCTGACGTTTCCTGGAAGATCAAGGCGCAGCTGCCTGTCAATTGTCAGCCGGAATGCAATGTCTGGCCGTGGAAGTGTTTTTTCTACGAATGTTTCACGGCACATTAAGTTTTCTGAGGCCGGGCGTTTTAAAAAACGTCTGCGGGCAGGGTAGTTTTCAAAAAGACCTTCGCTTAAAACGATTGTTCCTTCACCGTTTTGTACCACTGGAATCTGTTCAAGTACGTGGTCTTCTGTTATGCTTGCCCTCATTCTCCAGTTTCCGCTGGAAATTGAAAGTCTTGAAACTGCTGCGATGGAAGCAAGGGCTTCGCCTCTAAAACCGAGTGTGCTTAAGTTGTTGAGATCCTGAGTTGTCGAAATTTTGCTTGTTGCGTGCGGTCTTGCGCAGGACTGTAAATCATCCTTTGTCATGCCGGAACCGTTGTCAGAAATCCTTATGCTGTCGATTCCGCCTCCACAAAGTTCAACGCTGATTGAAGAAGCATTGCTGTCAACTGCATTGTCTAAAAGTTCTCGTACAATTGCGTTTGGACGGTCAATTACTTCGCCTGCGGCAATCTTTCGAGCTACATCTGCACTTAACTGTCTTACGGGGCGTCTTTGATTATTCTGATTGTGCATATTTACTGTCTAAGCCCGGAAACAGGAGCCCCAGACGAACCGCTTTCAGAATCTGCTGCTGAAAAAAGATCCATCTGTGGTGGAATTTCTGTTCCAGTCGGGCTTTTTTCTGCTGTTACAGGCTGGTTTGTAAGAATCTGAATTTTTCCTTCAATTTTATCGAGGTCGCTTTCCAGTGATTTTGCAAGTTTAATTCCTTCTTCAAAATCCTTTAAAGCTTCTTCTAAGGAAATGTCTGTTCGTTTTATGTCGTTTGTAAGGGATTCAAGTTTTGCAAGATTTTCTTCAAATGTCATTTTTTGTCTCCAGTTTGTTTGTTTTTTATAGAAAAAGTGAATTTTAATTTACAGTTGCCGAGATTTTTCCTTCTGCAGGGAAAATTTCAATTTTTTCTCCGGAAAGAACATCTTTTTCGCTGCGGAGAATTTTTCCATTTTCTGTGCGGACCATGGAATAGCCGCGTGCAAGAATTGTTTTTGGACTTGCACCTTCTAAAATGTGAACGCTTTCCCTTAAAAACTGACGCAAATCTTTTACTTTTTCGTCTAAATTCTGTTTTAAAGCCTGTTTTGCAGAATCCAGTCGTACAAGATAGGGCTGTTCTATTGTCCTGAATCGGACTTCAAGAGATTCCGGGTTAAAGGACTTTATCATGAGCTTTAATTTTTCAACTTTTGAAGTTATAAGGTTCTGCATTTCGTTTTTATAACCGTTGAGTTCATTTTTTATGTCGGAAAGCTGGGGAACTGCAATTTCTGCCGCTGCAGACGGGGTCGGTGCCCTTAAATCTGCAGCGTAGTCGCAGAGTGCCCAGTCAATTTCGTGTCCGACAGCGCTTATTACAGGAATATGGCTTTGAGCAACTGCCCGCACTACGCTTTCTTCACTGAACGGAAGTAAATCTTCAATTGAACCGCCGCCACGACCAACAATTAAGGTATCTGCGAGTTCAAAATCGTTCGCTGCCTGAATCTGTCGTACAATACTTGCTGCGGCATCTGAACCCTGAACTATTGCCGGAAAAACAATTACTTCAACTGCCGGATTCCGTCTTTTTGTAATCTGTAAAATGTCGCGGAGGGCAGCCCCTGTGCTGCTTGTTACAACTCCAAGCCTTCGTGGAAAAAACGGAATCCTCTTTTTGCGGCTCTGGTCAAAAAGTCCTTCTGCTGCAAGTTTTCTCTTTCGTTCTTCAAGAATCTGAAGGATATTGCCTTCTCCGGCTACTTCCATTTTAGAAATTATGATCTGGTAGTTTCCGCGAGGAGCATAAACAGAAATTGTTCCCGTACAGCGGACTTTCATTCCGTCTTTTGGAGTAAAAGTTAAACCCATTGCTTTTCCACGGAACATTACTGCGCTTATTTGAGCATTTTCGTCTTTTAGAGTAAAATACAGATGACCGCTTGAATTTGGCCTGTAACTTGAAATTTCGCCTTCAAGAGTAATATTGATGAATGCATTTTCGAGCAGTTCTTTGATTACAGCAGTTAAATTGGTGACTGAAAAAATTGTATCTGGTGGAAAAAGTTTCTGTGTCATAACTTTCGTCAATTTTATAAAATCAATTTATCTTGTTCAACTTGAAACTTCAGGAATTTAAAAATGAAAAAAATTGTTGTTCTTTATGCTTCCTTTGATGCTGGCTATCAGTTTGAAAAATCATTTGATTCAAAAAGTGCTTTTGAACTTTGCCTTGAATGGGCGCGAGGAATAAAAGATTCCTTAAAAACAGTAATTTTTTGCAATAATGAATCTTACGCCACAATAAAAAACTTACTGGACAAAACAGAAAGTTCAGCTGAGCTCAATTTTTCTTTAGTTCAAAAAGAAAACTGGACAAATTCCCTTGCTGCTAAAACCGTTTACGAAGAATGTAAAACTTACGGTGCAGATTCTGCAGTTTTTGCCCCGGCAGATACTCCGTTTTTAAACAAAGATTTAACCGAAAAACTTATAAAGGCTCACGAAGAATATCGGGCCGAATACACTTTTGCCGACGGTTTTGCAGACGGTCTTACGCCACAGATTGTTGACAGCGGAGCTTCCTTTATTATTTCAAGCCTGGGTGAAAGCATTCAAAAAACAGCCGGAGAAAGGCCTTTTAGCCGCGACGGATTTTTTGAAATAATGAGCGGCGACATCAATTCTTTTGAAATTGAAACAGTCCTTGCCGACAAAGATTACAGAATGCTCAGATTCAATTTTGAATGTTCAACAAAATCTGGTTTTACTTCCTGCGTGCGCCTTTTTAACGAAGCCAGAAAAAATAAAATTGAATTAACCGGCGGAAATTATGACATTTACAAGGTTTCAGATTTAGCAGAATCCTGCGTTTATTTGCAGCAGAGTCTTCCTTCTTTTTATAACATTCAGATTTCAAATTCCTACAATACAAAAAGCCTTTACTGTCCTTACGAAAAACTTTTTAAAGACAGAAAACTTCCCTGCATGGAGCTTAAAAATTTTAAAATTCTCGTAAAAAAGATTGCTGATTTTTCTAAAGAAGCCGTTGTTTCCCTTTCTTTGTTTGGAGAACCTGCGTTAAACCCCGATTTTACGGATTTTGCCCTTGAAGTTTTAAAATATCCTTCACTAAAACTTTTTATAGAAACCGACGGATTGAATTTTCCTATAGAAACAGCTCAAAAGATTGCAGGTTTCGCAAAAGACAGCGCGAGGGTTGATATTGTTGTTCAGCTTGATTCAACTGATGAAAAAATGTACGAAAAAGTAAACGGAATTGACGGTGCAAATTTTAATAAAGCTTTTAATTCAGTCTGCGGGCTTTCAAAAATATTTCCAGACCACGTTTATCCTCAGTTTACAAGGATGAATGCTAACGAAAGTCAGCTTGAAGGTTTTTACCGTTTCTGGAATGAAAAAACAAATCCTTCTGGCGGTCAGCTTGTAATTACAAAATACGACAGTTTTGCCGGTCTGTTGAATAATGAAAAAGTTGCAGACCTTTCTCCACTTGAACGCAATTCGTGCTGGCATTTAAGGCGCGATTTTAATATTTTGAGCGACGGAAGCGTTCCTTTGTGCAGAACCAGAGCTTCAGAAATTGCCGGAAATGCTTTTACTGATGATTTTGAAGAAATCTGGAAAAAAACAGCAGTTGAAGTTCAGAATCATATGAATAAAAATTATTGCGACAGGTGCCTTGCTTGTGATGAATACTATACCTTTAATTTTTAATGAACGGCAGATAAACAGAACTGTCCTTGGCGGAAGGGAGAAAAATCAGGACATAAAATTAAAACTCGGCGTAATTTTACTGAACAGCCGGGGAGGGCATTTCAGGGAACCTGTTCTATTTCATCTTTCTAAAATGGGCTTTGAACAGATTGTTTCCATAGAAAAAAGCCGAGAAAATTATAATATTGATGACTTTGCCCGCAGGTATCCGGCAATTAAATTTATAGTTCCGCTGGAAAAAGCAAACGAAGGTGAACTTATAAATCTTGGAATGGCAGAACTTTCGACGGATTTTGTGCTTGTTCTCCGCGATTCATTTAAAATAGAAAAAGAAATTGTTTCGCAGAGGATTCTCGAGAGAATTTTCAGCTTAAAAAATTTGTGCACGGCTCCACGGCTTACAAACGGAACTGTAACAAACCTGCCTGTTATTTTTTCACCTTCAGTAAATGGTTCTGTTTTTACGATTTCTTCTTCGGGTTTGCTTTTTGATGGAATTCCTTCGCTTTATGCTTTTGATAATGCAGGAATTTACGACCGCAAAAAGTTCATTCAGCTTGGCGGCTTTGATTACACTATTACAAATCCTCACTGGCAGACTGCCGATTTTTTTATGCGTGGCTGGCTCTGGGGCTGTAAAACTCAGATTTCGACACTTTATACTCTTGATTACGGGGAAGATTTTCCTGTAGAAGACATTACTGCTGATTTTTCCTATTCGCGTTTTTTTATGAAAAATCTTCTTCCGCGTTTTGATGAAGATCATGGAGTTATTCCAAATTCTTCTTTTTTTGTATATCTTTTAAGGTCTGGATGCGGACTGATTGAATCCTTCAGACAGTTTGCAGATGTCCGCTCCTGGGTTTTTAAGAATAAATACAGATTCAAGCTTGATGCAAAATATCTTGTAGAAAACTGGGGAAAAATAAAATGACGATTCTTGTAGTTCAGTGCCGGCTTTCTTCGACACGTCTTCCTGGTAAGGCTCTCCTTCCTCTTGGCTCAAAAACTGTCCTTGACTGGACTCTTGCTGCCATGAAACAGGTAAAGGCTGATGATTATTATCTTGCGACAGATTCTCAAAGTGCCGAAAAACTTTCTCCTGTTGCCCTGCGTAATGGTTTTAAGGTTTTTGAAGGTCCTTTAGAAGATGTACTTGAACGTTTTTGCCAGCTGATTGAACAGACAAATGCAGATGTTGTTATCCGTGCAACTGCCGACAATCCTTTTTTGTTTTTCGACAGTGCTAATTCCCTTATTGAACAGTTTAACCGCCGTTGTCAGACAAGTACCTGCGACTATATAACATACACAGGGCTTCCTCATGGAAGCGGGGTGGAAATGTTTAATGCTCATTCACTTTTAAAAGCAAGGGATTTAACAAACGATCCTTATGACCATGAGCATGTCGGACCTGCCCTTTATAAGCATCCGGAAAATTTTACAAGTGTAATGCTGCCTGCTCCTTCAAAATGGAACAAGCAGGAACTTAGAACAACAATAGACACTCCTGTTGACTACCGCCGTGCGTGTGCAATTGTCCGTGCCTTAGGTGGAGAAGGACCTTATTCAAGTGAACAGATTATAGGAGCTTTTGAAGCAGATTCAATAAAATATCCGGTTTTGTGTGTTCCATGCGTAAAAAAAGGAAAAGGAACCGGGCACTTAAGACGCTGTCTTTCTATTGCTGCAGGAATTGGTGCAAATGTTTACATTCCTGAAAATGCAGATTTAGAAGAAAAAGATGAAGTAATTGAAGCTGCCGTTCAGGACGGATTTGATAAAAGTCAGATTGTAAGCGTCCTGCCGGAAAAGGGTGAATATGCATTGATTGTTACGGATGCCTTTGTTTTAGACCGCGACTTTGCATTAAAACTTTCTGATGCTGCGCCTCTTGTTTCAATAGATGAAGGCTCTTTAAACACAGATCTCTGCGACTATCTTTTAGACATTATTCCGTCTTATGGTCTGCAGCGTCCTGCAAACGTAAGTGAACCGTCTTATGTTACACTTCCTAAAAACCGCCGTGAACACAAACTCTGTTCAACACAGGATATAAAAAACATTCTTGTTACTGTAGGTGGAGAAGATCCTGCTGATTTAGTTGTTCCTGCTGCAATTTCATATGCAAATCTTGGTTACAGCGTAACTGCAATCGTTCAGGAAATTCAGGCTTCGAGAGAACGGGTTCCTTCAGAAATTTTAAATAGAATTACATTTATAAATCCGGTTCATAATCTTCGCGAACAGCTTTTTAATTACGAGGTAGTTGTAACTCACTATGGATTTACTGCTTTTGAGGCTGTGGCTGCAGGTTGTGGAGTTGTTCTTCTGGGAACTACTCCTCTTCATGTAAATCTTGCCCGTAAATATGGTTTTAAGTGTCTTTCAGTGCAGAATATTAATGACCTCGGTGCAGAATATTCGCTTTCCAAGGTTGAAGAACTTTATCCGGACAGTCCTTTTGCAAAAGCAGGGGATTCTAAAAACGATTTAGGAAAATTTGTCCGTCAGCTTTCTAAAGGGCACAGGCTCTGCTGTCCTGTCTGTACTGATTCCCACAAAACTTTTGAAGATCAGATTATTGCAAGAATTAAGGAAAGAACATTCCGTCGCTGCAACACCTGCGGAATGCTTTATATGTCTTTTACTTCTGACTGTTCAAATACTTCGTATAACGAAAAATATTTTTTTGACAGCTATAAAAAGCAGTACGGCAAAACCTATCTCGAAGATTTTCAGACAATAAAAAGTCAGTGCATAAGGCGGACTACTTTAATTGACTTTATTTTCAGAAATTCCCACAAACTTATTACTCCAGCCGTTCTTGATATCGGCTGTGCATTCGGGCCTTTTATGGATGCAGCAAACGATGCCGGCTGGCAGGTTTTTGGAACAGACATTTCTAAAGAAGCAGTATCTTATGTCCAGGAAAAACTTCATTATCCTGCAAGCTGTGCAGCCTTTCCTGCATTTGATCCTGTTTCTGAGTTCGGCGTAAGCGAATTTGATGCAGTTACAATGTGGTATGTAATAGAACATTTTCAGAATTTAGATGTTGTATTAAAGGCTGTTTCTAAACTGTTAAAAACGGGCGGGGTTTTTGCGTTCAGCACTCCGTCGGCAAGCGGTGTTTCCGCTCGTTTTAATACCCAATCCTTCTTTCAGAATTCTCCTTCGGATCATTATTCTTTGTGGGAACCTGCAAGATGTTCTTCAATATTAAAAAAGTATGGATTTAAAATTGAAAAGATTGTCAGCACTGGGCATCATCCTGAACGGTTCCCGAACCTTTCCGGGGCAAAACCAAACAGCTTAAAGTGGGCGTTCTATGCAGCAGCAAGCCGCTTCTTTGGCCTTGGAGATACTTTCGAAGTTTATTGTAAAAAAGAGCGCGATATTTAAATGGAAACTCAGAATATGAATAAAAAATCCGTAATGATTCTTGGAGCAGGTCTTATGCAGGGACCTGCAATTAAGGCAGCAAAAGAACTTGGCTACAGGGCAGTTGTTGTTGATGCAAACGAAAACGCAGCCTGCGTAAAAGATGCAGACCTGTTCGAAAAAGTTGATTTAAAAGACAGGGACGGACTTTTAAAATTTGCAAAGAAAATAAACGAATCTTCAAGTCCTCTTGCTGCAGTTTTTACAGCCGGAACAGATTTTTCTGCAAATGCAGCCTGTGTTGCACAGTCTCTTTCTCTTTATTCCCATTCTTACGAGGCCTGTCTTAATGCTTCTGACAAGGTGCGCATGCGTTTATGTTTTGCAAAGGAGGGCGTTCCAAGCCCGGATTTTGAAGAAGTAGATTTAAAAAGATTAGCTGAACTGTCAGAAATGGCAAATCGCGGAGAATTGAATTTTCCAAAAGTAGTAAAGCCGGTTGACAATATGGGCGGACGTGGCTGCCGTCTTGTACGCAGTAAGGAAGAACTTGAACATTCTGTTACAACTGCAATAAAAAACAGCCGTACTTCAAGGGCAATTTTTGAAGATTACATGGAAGGCCCGGAATTCAGCATAGATGCAATTGTCTACAGGGGAACTCTTACAATAACCGGTTTTGCAGACCGCCATATTTATTATCCGCCGTATTTTATAGAAACTGGGCACACAATGCCTTCAATAAAGGGCGAAAAAATAAAAAATGAACTGATTGCAACCTTTGCACTTGGAATAAAAGCACTTGGTTTAACCTGTGGAGTTGCCAAGGCAGACATAAAATATACAAAAAACGGACCGATGATTGGAGAAATTGCTGCCAGGCTTTCAGGCGGTTACATGAGCGGCTGGACATTTCCTTATTCTTCCGGTTGTTTTTTAACAAAAGAAGCCTTAAAGGTTGCTCTTGGAACAGAACCGGATTTTGTAATTCAAAACCGCACAAAAATTGAATGGTGTCCGCATCCGTCGGTTGCGGCAAAAACTCAGCCGTTTGAACTTTTTGAACTGAAGTCTGAACAGGTGAGTGCAGAACGTGCCTGGCTCAGTATTCCTGGAAAAATAAAACGTGTTGAAGGTCTGAAAGAAGCCGGAAACGTAGAATTCGTAAAAAATGTTCTTCCTCGGAATAAAGCAGGAGATGAAGTTTCTTTTCCTCGGAACAATGTAGAAAAATGCGGAAACGTTATTACTCAGGCAGAAAATCACGAAAAGGCTGTTAAAGCCGCTTACACTGCATTAAATAAAATTACTTTAATTCTGGAACTTAATAACAAGGCAACAGAAGAGTTTTTACAGGGAAGCGAACTGGTTGACGAAAAAGGATTTCCTCCTTCAGCTTTTGATATTAAAGTTGACTGGAAAAATGTTCTGGACATACCGCAGGGACAAAAAATTGCAGGTTTTATTCCTCCAGAAATAAAAAATGTACAGGATGAATGCCGGGACTGGAACCATTGTACGTTCAGGCAGGTTATTGAACGTTTTGATTCAATCTGTCCGGAACATTCACTTTTGCCTGGAACAAAATTCTGGCAGGCGGCACTTCGTGGTTCAATCCAGGGAATGCTTTATTTTGCAAAAAAACAATAGAAAGGTTGAGTGCTGCCCGTGAATAAGAAAATCAATCTGTTTGTAATTTTTTTCTCTCTTTTATGCGTTAACCTTTTTGCGGAAGAAAAACTTTTAAATCTTCTTGAAGAAAGTTCAAAGTCTGGAATTACAGTTTACTGGGATTCTCTTGCAGGTTCCGGCGTACTTGAAAAAAACGGACACCAGGTTTCTTTTAAGACAGGCGACAATTTTATTCTCGAAGATTATTCAAAACTTGTTTTAACCGATATTCCTGAATTAAAGGATGGCGAAGTTTTAGTTAGTCAGAATTTTATAAACGAAGTAAAGTCACTTTTTGCTGCAGAAAATTCTCAAAACGGATTAAAAATAGGTGCTATCTTAATTGATCCCGGGCACGGAGGCAAAGATCCCGGGGCTCAGTACACTCATACTGTAAACGGTAAAAAAATTACGGTTACGGAAAAAGATATAAACCTTTCTGTCGGAAAAATGCTTTATTCAAGATTAAAAAATGCTTATCCGGACAAAAACATTCAATTGTCGCGTTCTACAGATATTTTCCTTTCACTTTCGCAGCGTACAGAAATTGCAAATGCTATAAAATTAAAGGACAACGAGGCAATTCTGTATGTTTCTGTTCATGTAAATTCTTCGCTTGATAAAAAAGCTTCCGGTTTTGAAGTCTGGTATCTTTCTCCCGGGTACAGACGCAATGTTCTTGATAAAGGCAGTATTGAAGATAAGGAACTTTATACTGTAATGAATTCAATGATGGAAGAAGAATACACTACAGAAAGCATTCTCATTGCAAAGTTTATAATGGACGGAATGCAGGCTCAGGTTGGAAATCAGTCCTTAGCCCGTGGAATCAAGGCGGAAGAATGGTTTGTCGTAAGGAATTCAAATATGCCGGCGGTTTTAATTGAATTAGGATTCCTTTCAAACCAAAAAGAGGGGCTTCTGTTAAAAGATGACTCTTACTTGCAGAAGCTTTCCCTTGGAATATATAATGGCTTGTCAGCTTTTGTTACTCATTTTGAGCGCTCTCGTGGCTTTACAGGATCTAAATAATGAATTTTTTAACGCTCTTAAAAAAGAATCATAAGTTTTTAATGATTTTTATTCTGCTGGTTATTTTTGCAGTTTCTGCTTTTTTCTATGCATTTCATTTTAAAGGTTCACGATATTCATTTGAATATTATGTTTCTGGTACAAATGAAGTTGTTTTTGAAACAAGGTCTGTAGCGTCAATAAAAGGTGTTTCAAAGGTAAAGGCTTATGTCGAAGAATATCTTTTAGGACCGACAGTTCACCGCGCACGACCGGTTTTTCCATTGGAAAGCCGTGTTCTTTTTTGTTTTGAGCGGCAGGGAATTCTTTTTTTGAATCTTTCGGAAGAAGCAATTCTTGATTTGTCTCCTGACGTAAATTTATTTGAAAATTATAAACTTCTTCAAAAGAACGTAAGTTCTAACTTTCCGCATATTAAGAAAATAGAACTGTTCATTGACGGAAAAAGCGTATTTTCTGACGCTGAAAATCCCCCTAAATATAATTGACAAAAGAAAACCATTATAGAATAATTATAGAATAACAAGGCTACATCAATCGAATATAAGGAGCTTCGAATGAAGAAAACTTTCGTTTTATCCGTTGCAGGAATGATGCTTTTGGGTGCATCTGTATTTGCAAAGGAATCAACACTTATCGATTTTACAACACTGGATGCTGATATTACTATCAAAGCTCAGGACAGTGATGTTGAAATCCCTGAAAACAGCCGTACAATCATGGATTATGGCGTTGCAGCTGGTGCGTCATTTGACCAGGATCAGAAAGATCTTATGAAAACATCTCTGTATCTCGGTGACTGGGAAGTAGTTCTCAACAGTTCTGCACAGACTGTTGGTGCTCTTGCAAATTCTCAGGTAGTACCTGCACCTGTCCGCGACAGTGCAAAAGTTCCATTTGCTGGAAAAAATGTAATGGGCGTGCGCATTGTATTCCCTTCTGGTGCATATAATGCAAATGCAAAAATTGTTCCACCATTCGAAATTCCTGCTTATGAACCACTTTCTACAGCAGACGAAAATGGAAACCGCCAGCCACAGACTGACGAAGAAAAGGCATCTGGCCGTACATTGTTCGAAGCAGACAGCGATGATACACCTGCTTACGGCGTTGTAAAAAATGTTGGAACACTCAAATCGATCGCAGTTACAACAATGGGTATGAATTTCCCACACGGACTTTATGTTCTCCTTGGAGACACAGACGGTGTAACTCGCCGCTATTTCATGGGTTACCTTGGATTTGACGGCTGGAAAACTCTTACATGGAACAATCCGGACTATATTTCAGAAGTACGTACTCGCGAAATCCGTGTATATCCAATCTATCCACGTGGACTTCCATTTGTTAAGTTTGCCGGATTCCAGATTACTCGTGATGCTTCACATGTAGGAAATGACTTTATCGGTTATTTCAAGGATGTAAAAATCATCTACGACAAAGCAGAACTTACATCAGAACGCGACATTGCTGACGAAGACCTTTGGGGTATCGTAACAAAGAAAGAAGCTGCTCGTCAGAATCTTGAAATGAGCCGCTTTGGTAACAAGCAGGTTAACCGCTACCTCGAAAAGTCTAAGATGGCTACAGAAGAATCATTCTCATCTTCTCTCGATGAAAATTCTTCTTCTAATGCTCAGTCTAATGGTGGTCAGGCAGCTGATGCAAAATAAGTTTTCTTATTAAGGAAACTTCTGGAAACCGTCCGAAATCTTCGGACGGTTTTTTTTATGCTCTGTACATCTTTATAAAAGAAAAACTTTGTTATCGGTAAAAATAAATTTTGTGATTTTTTGTTTTAATGATAAAATTTTATTATGAGCAAAATTACTATTTCAATTCCGCATAAAGAAGAAATCAGAAAAATTTATGAATCTTACAATCCTCCTCTGCAGAAAATCATGCAGAAGATTGAAGAAAAACTGAAAAAAACTATAAAACTTACTTCAACGCCAACTTATAAATCCAGAATAAAATCTTTTAATTCCTATTACAGAAAAATCCTGCGTTTAAAGGCAGAAGAATTTTCCATGCGTGGAAAACTAGTAGAACTTACTGACATGATGGGAATCAGAATCGTTTGTGCTTTTATTGAAGATCTTCATAATGTTGAGCAGCAGATCCGCAAAAATTTTACGGTAAAAGAAGTTGAATACAAAGGAAGTGGCGACAATTTTCGTGAATTTGGCTATGAGTCGATTCATGTTTTAATTTCAATTCCTCATGATTGTCTCCCGGAAGAAAATGATATAGAAATTCCTAAAGGGCTTGTCTGTGAAATTCAAATAAGAACAATTTTGCAGGACGCCTGGGCCGAAGTTGAACATGAATTAATTTACAAAACAGAGTTTTCTCCATTTGACATGCCGTTGCGCCGTAAATTGGCTTCAATCAATGCAAGTCTTAGTCTGGCGGATACTATTTTTCAGGAAATCCGCGATTATCAGAAAAAACTTCAGCAGGAAACTTCTGAACGACGTGAATCTTTTTACGAAAAAGTTGACGAAACTACATCTGAATTTTCGGAAGAAGAAAAGTCTAAATTTAAGTCGGACACCCTGGAAATTGGCAAGGCAAATAATTTTATTCACGGAACGATAGATGATCTTCTGCTCGAAGCAATTCATGCTCATAACAGCGGTGAAATTCAACGGGCTATAAAGATTTATACTCAAATTCTTGAAGCAAAACCTGTGCCGGCAGATATGGTTCTTTCTGTAGTTTTTAAACACAGAGGAATGGCTTATTTTGCTTCAAATTCCTACGAAAATGCGCTTAAGGATTTTCAATCTAGTGTTAATTACGATCCAAATGGTTTTCGTTCCTTGTATTATATTGGAATTGTTTATACGGTTATGCACAAGTATGAAAAGGCGGTAGAAGCTTTTTCTGATTCCCTCGAAATCAATGAGTTTCAGTCGCATGCAAGATACAGGCGCGCCGTAGCTTATTCTAAATTAGGCGAAGACGGAAAAGCTCTGGAAGATTTATCGGCAGCCGAAGCAATGGGCTTGGATTTAGCAGACGAAAAGCTCTTAAAGGAAAAGCTTTTGAAAAAACTTGATATTGGAATGTAAAAAAATAAAAAAAAATCAAATTTTTTAAGAAATTTTGAATTTAGGTGTTGACCAAGTTTTTACTATTTGTTAATATATCAAAGTCAGCTGACGAACAGCTGGTATGTCTCCTTCGTCTAGTGGTTAGGACATCGGGTTTTCATCCCGACAACAGCA
>CAVEBK010000026.1:0-32334 GCA_963613915.1 uncultured Collinsella sp. | reverse complement strand
GGATGTCAGCACAATGGAGCGCGTAAGGCGCGGAACCCTGGACATAGCGACCCGCAGTGAGCGGTAAGCGAACGGAGGGGCACGCCCTTAGTGAAATTTTCTTTTCTTTGTCAAAAAATATCTTTTATAAAACAAATGTTTATAAGAAGCGGGTTTTGATAACGTCCTTTTATTAGAATGAGTTGTTATTCTAATTGCGGGGGGGGGGGCTTTTCTTTAACATTTCCTAAAGACAAAAATGTCCCTTTAGGAGAAGGATATGTTTAAGAAATTTTCTGTAATCTTTTTTACCCTGCTGTGTTTTACTGCATTTGCACAAAATAGCAGCATATCCGGTGAACCAGAATCTGTTACTGTTAGTGAAGACGATTCTGCTTCTGCTAAAAAGAAATGGGGTTTTAAATTTAAGGACGAAAATCCAAATCCGCACGAAATCGGCGTTTATTTTAAGGATTATTTTCCTGTAGCCAGAATGAGCAATCACAGCTACAACTTTGCAGGCGGTGGGGTAAGCTATGCATACCATTCACCTTTTACTTTTGTTCTGCCTGAGTTTATGCCGTCTATTTTTGGTCAGTACTGGAATGTCGGTTTTTCCAGCCATTTAGACTTTGCCGGCGTAAGCAAGAATGACGATTATGTTGACAGCTGGTGGGTTACAAACCTTTTTGGCGGTGCTTTCTTTGAAGTCGTATTTAATGACTGGTTTGAATTTCAGCCTTCTGTTGAATACGGTTTCCAGATTGATGTCGTAAAATCTTCCCGCAAGGCAAACGGTGCTTATTTCAGTCAGTCGATGCTCCTTTCTCCGACTGCAAAATTCAAGCCTATCTATACTCTCAAAGACAACCTTTCTTTTGACGTTACTCCTTTCTGGGAAATGTCTTTTGAATCTGACGGTGTTGCAAACTATCTTGGCGTAAGACTCGGCGTTATGTACCGCATCGGTGGTACTGTTCCTGAAAGAGCTGCCAATACCGAAGTTAAGGTTGTTGAAAAAGTCGTTGAAAAAGAAGTAATCAGGGAAGTTATTAAAGAAGTTCCTGTTTACATTGAAAAAACTCCTGAGCCTGAACCAGACCCGGATCCTGTAGTTGAAGAAGAGCCACAGGTTGAAGAAACTCCGGTAGAAGAAGCTCCAGCAGAAGTTGTTGAAGAAGAACCTAAGGTTGAAGAAACTCCTGTAGCAGCTCCTGTTGAAGTTGTTGAAGAAGCTCACGTTGAAGTAAACGAAGACGGTACTCTTAAAGTACAGCTTCCTGTATTCTCATTTATTTCTGACCAGCCTGTTTTGACTGATGATCCTAAAAACGAAGAAATCATCAGGCAGCTTCTGGAAATCCTTAAAGACAGCAAATACGACTCTTTTAAATGCGACATTATCGGTTACGTAAATCCTGATAATGACGTCTGGAGCGAACACGAATATGAACTGGCAACTGCCCGCGCTACGACAATCCTTAACCGCCTTGTTGAAGCTGGCATTGATTCTGAACGTTTAACGGCATCTCACGGTGAAGGTAAAACTGATAACAAGGTTTACAACCGCCGCGTAGAAGTCAAACTCTACAGATAGACTCTAAGGTAAAACATCTGGCTAAAACTGCAAACTACGGAGGTAATGCAAATGAGAAAGTTATTGAAATTAATATCACTTTTAAGCTTTGTTTTTATCATTAATTCCTGTACTCCACTGATGCACGATCTTGAAGAGGAATACAGAGATTCATTTTCAAAATTGACTGAAAGCGTCTCATCTACAGACCTGGGACTTGACAGGGCAGCTTCTGCTGAAAGCGGCAACACTAATGTTGCCGAAGTTACTGTTGACTCAGACGGAAACCTGATTTTTGACATTAAGAATCCGGGAACTACGACTGTAACTGTTACAGATGAAGACGGAACTACAAAAGAGATTTCTGTAACTGTAAAAGAAGACGGAACTTACAAATATTCTTATACAGACGGCGACGGAAATACCTGCGAATCAGAAAAATCAAAGAATTCTGACGGCTCTGTAACAAATACATTTACAAAAACTGACTCAAACGGAACTGCAGTTTATTCTTCAGAAAAGACTACGAAGAAAAACGGCAGTACTACTGAAAAGGTTACAGAAAAAGATTCTGACGGAAACACTGTTTATACTTCTGAAAAAACAACTAACCGTAACGGAAGTTCAACAGAAAAAGTTGTAAAGAATGATTCCGATGGTAATGAAATTTACAATTCTGAAGTTAAGGTTGACTCTGAAGGCAACGTTTCTGAAACGACTGTTGAAAAAGCTTCTGACGGAAGCGTTATAAGCACATACACAAAGGAAACTGACAGTTCAACTGGAAAAGTTACTGAAACTTCAACTTCTTCCAATGGAACTGTTGTAAAAACTGAAACAGAAAAATCAAGCGACGGCACAACAACCGTTACAAAGACAACAACTAATAATAATGGTGAGTCTAAGATTGAAGTATCTGTAACAGATGCAAACGGAAATACTTCTGTTACAGAAAAGACAGGAACGGCTGAGTCTACTACTGAAGACCTTGCTGACGGTTCTACAAAAACTACGACTGTTACAACTTACGACGATGGAAGTAAAACAACTGTTGTAATTATCGACAGAACCAGCGTTGACGGCTCAAAGACTGAAACAACTACAGAAGAAAATGCTGACGGCAGCACAAAAGAAACTGTAAAGGAAACTGCTTCTGACGGAAGTTCAAAAGAAACTGTTACTGAAACAAATTCTGACGGAACTACAGTTTATGAATCTGAAAAAACAACAGCCTCTGACGGAAGTTCAACAGAATCTATCGTAAAGAAGGATTCTGATGGTAACGAAATCTTTACTTCTGAAGTAAAGAAGAACTCTGACGGAGATGTAACAGACAGAAAGACTGAAGAAAAAGATTCTGACGGAAACGTAACAAAGAGCTACGAAAAAACAACTGACTCTGACAGAACTGTTACAATAACTTCAAAAGAAACAAAAGACGACGGTACAACTGTTGAAAGTTCAAAAGTTGAAAAAACAGACGGCTCAGGTAAAGAAACAGTAAAAGAAACTGCTTCTGACGGAAGTTCAAAAGAAACTGTTACAGAAACTGCTTCTGACGGAAGTTCTACAGAAAAGACAACAAAAACTGACTCAGACAATAACGAAATCTATTCTTCTGAAGTAAAGAAAGATTCTGACGGAAACGTTACTGACGAAACTACAGTTGAAAAAGACTCTGACGGAACTGTTACAAAGAGCTACGAAAAAACAACCGGCTCTGACGGAACTGTTACTGAAAAAACAACTGAAAAGGGTGAAGACGGTTCTACAGAAAAGACAACAAAGGTTACTGAAACTGACGGAAGTACTACAGAAACTACAGTAAAGACTGACTCTGACGGAAAAGAAACAGAAACTACAGAAACTGTTACTGACGCTTCTTCCGGCAAGGTTACAGAAACTGTAACAGAAAACAATTCTGACGGTTCAACTACAGAAACAACAACCGTTACAAGAAAAGACGGCAGCACAACCGTAACTGTTACAAAGAAA
This sequence comes from uncultured Collinsella sp., assembly GCA_963613915.1. Classification (GTDB taxonomy): domain Bacteria; phylum Spirochaetota; class Spirochaetia; order Treponematales; family Treponemataceae; genus Treponema_D. Next base: position 28,784 of record CAVEBK010000026.1, on the reverse strand, counting down.
GATAGCGACGGAAACGAAACATATTCTTCTGAAGTGTCTAAAGACAAGAACGGTAAGGTAACTGACGAATCTTCAGAAACAAAGGATTCTTCAGGAAACACAATCAATAAGACAGAAACTGCAACTGACAGTGCAACTGGAAAAACTACAACTACTGTAATTGAAAATCACACTGACGGAACAAAGACAGAAACTGTAACAACTACAAATTCTGACGGTTCGCAGACAATTGTAAAAACAACTGTAAAGACAGACGGCTCTTCTGAAGCTGTAACAACTACAAAAGATTCTTCAGGTCAGATTACAGGTACGACTACAAAGACTGCCAGCGCACCAACTGTAAAGACTGAAACTTTAACAGACGGTTCTACTCAGACTACTACGACAACAACTTACACTGACGGAACAAGTCATATTGTTACTGTTGTTACTAAGAAAGACGGAACTGTCATAACAACTACAAAAGATACCGGTTCTGACGGTTCATATACTCAGACTTCTGTAACACAGAACACTGACGGTTCTACTACAACAACTAATACCACAGTAGGATCAGACGGTTCAAAGACTGAAAGCTCTGTAACAAAAGACGAAGACGGCACTGTAACTGCTACAAGCGAATACAAGCGAGAAGCAGACGGCAGCGTTACAGAAACGACAGTTAAAAAGGACTCAGCAGGAAACGAAATCTATGTTTCTCAGACTGAAAAGGATTCAAACGGAAACGTTGTAAACAAGTCTATAATTCAAAAAGATTCTGACGGAAACGTAACTTACGGCTATGAAAAGAAAACTGACTCAAGCGGCAATGTTACTGAAAGCAAAACCGAAAAGAATTCTTCCAATGGAACTACAACTCAGACTTCGACTGTAACAAATAAAGACGGAAGTTCAAGTACTACAAAAACAACAACGTACTCAAACGGAAAAACAGTAACTGAAACTACTGACAAAGATTCTGACGGAAATTCTACAGTTACAAAGACAACGACAGAAACTTCTTCTGACGGTACTGTTACAGAAACTGTTGAAAACTCTGTAACAAATAAAGACGGTTCATCTACAGTTACAAAGACTGAAACAGAAACTAAAAAAGACGGCACTACTACTACAACTGTTGAAAAAACAGTAACAAATAGTGACGGCACATCGACAGTTACAAAAGAAGTAACGGATTCTGATGATAACATTATTGAAAAATCGACAGTTGAAAAGAATTCTTCCGGCAGCACGACAAAAGAAAATTCTTATAAGAAAGAAACAGGTACTGACGGAACTGTAAAAGAAACAACAACGAAGACTTCTGGCGGAGTTACAACTACAGTTGTAAAAGAAACAACAACTGACGGAACTGTTTCTGTTGAAACAACTGTAACAAAGGCTGACGGCACTTCGACAACAACAAAGGTTACTACAGACTCAGACGGCAACGTTATCGAAAACGCAGTGACAGAAAAAGATTCTTCTGGAGATGTAACTTCTGCAGATTCTTATAAGAAAGAAACTTCTTCTGACGGTACAGTAAAAGAAACTACGTCAACTACAGATTCTGACGGCAAAACGACAGAAGTTGTAAAAGAAACAGATAAAGACGGAAATTCTACAACTACAACAACAGTAACTGATAAAAACGGAAATGAAGTTTCTTCTGAAACTGTACACGGCACTGTTGAAACTAAAGAAGGAACTGATTCTGACGGAAACCCGACTGTTACAAAGACAACAACTTACTCTGACGGCTCAAAAAAGACAGACGTAACTGTTACAAAGAAAGACGGTTCTGTTGAAGAAACCATTACCGAAACAGACAAGAACGGCAATGTTACAGGAACTACAGAGTACAAAAAAGAAACTGATAGTAACGGCACTGTTACAGAAACAACGACAGAAAAGGATTCTTCCGGAAGCACTGTAAAAGAAACCGTAAAGACAACAGAAACTGACTCTTCTACAGGCACTGTTACAGAAACAACGAAAGAAACTGATTCTTCTGACGGCAGTACAAAAGAAACTGTAAAAGAAACTGCTACAGACGGAAGTACATCTGTAACTACAGCTAAGAAAGAAGCAGACGGCAGTTCTACTGAAACTACACTTAAAAAGGATTCAGACGGAAACATTGTTGAAAACTCAACGACAGAAAAAGATTCTTCTGGAAGTACAACTTCTGCAAGTTCTTATAAGAAGGAAACTTCTGATGACGGTACTGTAAAAGAAACTACTTCAACTACAACTGACGGCAGCACAACAACTGTCGAAAAAGAAACAAAGACAGACGGCTCTAAGACTGTAACAAAGACAGAAGAAAAATCTGACGGTTCTTCTACAGAAACAAAGAAAGAAACTTCTTCTGACGGTAGCACGACAGAAACCGTAACTAAGACAGACTCTAATGGCACAGAAACCTACAAGTCTGAAGTTAAGACAGATTCTGACGGAAACGTTACTTCTAAGTCTGAAGAAACAAAAGATTCTGAGGGTAACACTACAGAAAGTACTACTTACCAGAAAGAAACTTCTTCTGACGGCACAGTTACAGAAACAACGACAGAATTTGATTCTTCTACTGGAACAACAACAACAGAGAAGAAAACTTCTTCTGACGGCAGCACGACAGAAACTGTAACTAAGACAGACTCAGACGGCAAAGAAACATACAAGTCTGAAGTTAAGACAGACTCTGACGGAAACGTTACTTCTAAGTCTGAAGAAAAGACAGATTCTGAAGGTACTGTTACAAAAGAAACATATACAAAGGAAACTTCTGCTGACGGCACTGTTACTGAAACAACTACAACGACAGAAAAAGATTCTAGCGGCAAGACTACAGAAAGTACTACTTACCAGAAAGAAACTGACTCAGACGGCACTGTTACTGAAACAACGACAAAGCAGGACTCTGATGGCACAACAACAACAGAGAAGAAAACTTCTTCTGACGGAAGTATTACAGAAACTACTGTAACAAAAGATTCCGACGGCAAGACTACTGGAAGTACTACTTACACAAAAGAAACTGACTCAGACGGCACTGTTAAAGAAACTACCGTAACAAAAGATTCCGACGGCACTGTTACAGGAAAACAGACTACAACGACAGTAACTTCTTCTGACGGAAGTTCTGTAAAGGAAACTTTAACATACGACAGCGACGGCAAGCTTACAAAGGTAGACAGAGTAACTACAGACTCTAAGGGTAAGAAAACTACATTCAGCAAGGATGTAGAAACTTCTTCTACTGAAGAAACAACCCTTGATGACGGTTCTACTCAGACTAAAACAACGATTACTTACTCTGACGGCAGCTCTGAAACTACAACAGTTGTAACAAAGAAAGACGGTTCAACAGAAATTACTGAAACTGTAAATGACAAATCAACTGGTGTAGAAAAGTCGAATACTACAAAGACCGACAAAGACGGCAACGTTACTGAAGAATCAACTACTACCGTAACGACTAAATCTGACGGCTCTAAGTCTTCAACAACGGTTACTGTAAAAACTGACGGCGACAACACTGTTAAAACGACTGAAACAGTTAAAAAGGATAGCAGCGACAATGTTACCGGCGGAACAAAGACAGAGACTGTTACAAACGGCAGCGGCGAAGTTATCGGAACCAGTACGACAATAACAACTGTATCTGGTGGAGTTACGACAAAGACAACTGAAAGTTCTGAAACGATTACAAACAGCGACGGCTCTACAACAGTAAAGGATACAACTATTGAAGATATTACCGACTCAAGCGGAAATAAGACGGTTACTACAACAAGCACTTCTACCACTACGGAAACTAATGGTGACAAGACTGTTGAAAAGGTAACAAAGACAGAAAGCACTCCTGCTGGTGAAAATCAGAGCACGACGACTACAACAAAGACAAATACAACAAAGACAGACAAGTCGACGGGAGACATTACGATTCAAAAGACAGAGGAAACGGTTGTAACTGACTCTGACGGAAATGTAACAAGCACAGATACAAAAACTAATACAACACAGATGAATGCTGACGGTTCAACTGTAGACTTAGCTTCTGTAGGCGGAAGTGCAGGAATTACGCTTACGTTTAAAAAGGAGTCTAATAAGGAGATTACTCTTAACCTGACTACGGATACCGATAATCCTTCAACACTTATTTACTCTGTTGATTCAGCTTATGACGGAAAATGTACGTGGTATATTGACACTAATGTCCAGGGGTCTTTGAACGACAGTAATATTCTCGTTGCGAACTCTTCAAATACGTTTACATTGAACACAGATACAGACGGATATAAATCAGGTATGCACACTCTGATGGTCAGAGTGACGGACTCTAAGAAGATTTATTCAAAGACTGTTCAATTTAAGGTAGTAACAAACTAACGGAGGATAAGTTATGAATATCAAGAAACTTTTTAACACATTTACTGTCCTTTTAATGTGCTTTTCTATGGCAAGCATTGTATCCTGCAGTGCTCTGTCTGAAGGGGAGTCGGACAGTGCTTCTGGAAAGGCAGATTCTGTTCAATCAGGTCCTACAAGACTGTGCATTACAGTAGGAAAACTCACTTCTGCCCGTTCAACTATTACTCCGGAAAACCTTAAGCGGTCTGACATTACAAGGGCTGCTCTGTTCTATACTTATACGGATACTGAGTACGGCGAAGTAGAAAAACTGATAGAAGAATGGGAAGCCGGAGACTCAAAGAACGCAATCGAAGTAATGGAAGGAGACGATGCTCCTCTCGATGGCGGTCTGTACGACTTTGTCCTTCGTCTTTACAGCACAGTAAACGGCAGCGAAAGGCTCGTTGCTGTCAGCGAAAATAAAAACTTTCTGGTTGAAGCTGGCGCAAACGCAATCAACTTTACTACGTCAATTCCTGTGGAAGGACAGGGCGACATTGACGTAACCCTTAACTGGGCAGACGACAAACGTATCGGCAAGGTACAGGCAGGACTTTTTACACTTGACGACGACACAGTGGCAGTAGAAGGATATGACTATTCTGACTGCGAAGCTATCAGCGAAACCGAAGTAAAATACGCAAAGACAGACGTTACTGCAGGTCACTACTACATAAAATTCAATGTATACGACTCAACAAATACGACTATAATCAGCAAATCTATGGATGTAATCATTGTTGAACCGGGAAGAGTTTCTTCACAGTCAAGAGAGCTCACAGCTGTTGATACTCTGTATACGATTACATACGACACAAACGGCGGTTCTTACGTAACAGGCTACGAACCTGTTACGGTTCACAATGCCTATACAGGCGTTCTGCTTCCGACAGAAGCAAAAATCAAAAAGACCGGCTACAAGTTTGAAGGCTGGCTCGACGTTTGCGAAGACAGCTGCGATGGAACAGAAACAAGACGTACTCTTCTTCCAACTATCGGAACTGATGAGAACGGCGATCCAATTCTAAATCCTCTGATTACTCAGGACCACACTTACCAGGCACAGTGGACGGCAGAAACCTACACGCTTTCATTCAAAGACGAAGGAGGCAAGCTGTTCAGCGGAGACGATTCTGATCTTGCTAAAACACACACTTACGGTGCAGAAACAACACTGCCGGTTCCAGAAAAAACAGGCTACACCTTTGGCGGCTGGTATACAGATGAAGCTTGCAGCGGAACTTCTTATACAACAATTTCTGAAGAAGACATTACAGCCGACACAACACTCTACGCAAAATGGACACCGGTTACTTATACGATTCATTTTGACAGAAACGACAGTTCAGTTGATTCAGCTAAAGGAAGTTTGACAGGTAGGTATGCAGATATAAGTTACACTTACGATGATACCATTACTTTCGCTGATGTAACTGTAGCTGATGGCAATGTAACAGAAGCCTTTACATATAAAGACAGCGAAGACATCATTATCGGAAAATTCATTGGATGGGCTTATTCTCCTGATGGAGCTCAGGTTTACAGAAATAACCAGACTATAAAAAATATTCTCAACAGCGAAGGTAAAGTACCGGCAGACGGCGGAACAATTACACTCTATGCAAAGTGGATTGTCGGAAAATACGCAGTAAACTTTGATGCAAACGGCGGTTCAGGTACAACAGACGGTACCGAAGGCGAAATGAATACAGGTGTTACACTCCCTGAATGTAAGTTCTCAAGAACCGGCTATACATTTACCGGCTGGGGTACTACACAAGAGGGTGCAACTGTTTACGACGCAGAGGCAACAACATCAGAAGCCCTTTCTACAGAAATTGGAGGAACTGTTACCCTCTACGCTCAGTGGAAGGCAAACACTTACACAGTAAACTTCAGCAATGAGGGTGTAAGAACTAACTCAAGAGGAGCAAAAGACACGCTCCCTGCTGTAGAAAAAAGTGTCACAGTTGAAGGCTCAATGTCTTCTATTACAATGACCTATGATGACTCAAAAGAACTTTCTCTCTTTACCCTTACTCCTCCGGAAGGCTACAAGTTTGTAAGCTGGAACACAAATGCAGACGGAACAGGTGCTGCTTACTCTGATGCTGCTGAAGTACAGAACCTTACTGCCACAGCAGACGCCACAGTTACACTTTACCCGGTATTCTCTCCATGCGAATACACAGTAACATACGACGGCAACAAGGGTGTTCCTTCAACCGGCACAAGTACAGTTTACGGAAGAATGGGCGTTCAGCACACAGAATACGATTCTACAGACCTTGTAAGCGTTAACTCTTTCCACAGAGAAGGCTACATAATGGACGGCTGGACTACAGATTCCGAAGGTTCAGGCAGTCTTATTACTGTAGATACAGGATACCTTGGTAACCTTGCTTCAACAGAAGGCGCAAACGTAACACTCTACGCAAAGTGGACACCAATTACTTACAGCGTAATTTACAACAGTAACGGCGGTTCATTCGCCACTTACACAGGATCAACCGAAACTCAAACTTACGACGCAGCAGTTAACGCTCCGGATGTTACAGAACGCACAGGCTACACCTTTAAGGGCTGGTCAACTTCAGGTAATGCAGTTACAGCAGACAACCTCTGTCAGGCAACAGACGCTACTAACTCTACAGTAAAGAATGTGGGTCTTAACGCCGGCGAAAACATTACTCTCTACGCTGTATGGGAACTGAATACATATGACATTACTTATACAGTAAACGGCGGAAGCTGGAAGAATACTACTTATGTTAAGACTTATGACACTGTAAACGGCGCAACCCTGCCAACAGCAAGAGACATTTACCGCTCTGGCTATGCATTTGCTGGCTGGAAAAATGAAAGCGGCAAAGTTGAAACTGCAATTGATCCGGGAACTACAGGCAATAAATCTTACACTGCACAGTGGCGTGCAAACTGTAGATCTCTTTCTTTGAGTGATTCATTCATGCTCTTTACTGGCACAGGTGCCACAAAACAGTGTTCTGCTAACCCGACGTTCAGTGGAAGTGAAACACCTGTTTATACAACAATCTGGACAAGTGCAGACACAAGCATTGCAACAGTAGATGACAATGGTCTGATTAAGTCTGTTGGAACTGGAACTACAACAGTTACTGCAAAGGTTGATGACCAGATTGCAACCTGCGTTGTTGTAGTAAAGGCCAGTAACAGTACACTTGAATACAACACAGGTACTAGTTCAGCAGGTTCATTTGGCTATGGAAAACAATATTACACCAATAACCAGTATCTTCTTGCATTCTATAACACCAACTGGGGAAACATCGACTTTATCGGAAGACCAAATACATCGGCTTCATGGCAGAAAACAACTTTTGCTTATTGTGGCTGGAGTCCTGCGGTAGTAAGCAGTAACTCTTCTGCTTCCTACACTGTTACTTCAAAACCTGTAATTGCCTACGACAGACGTACAGGCATTAACTATGTAGTTATGTATCTGATTCTTACAAATAAGTCAGAAACTCAGAGCGCTACATATAAACTCGGCTACCATGCAGATGTTCAGATAGGCTCAAACGACTATGCTCCAATCCAGCAGACTAATTACGGCTTCCGTATGTGGGACGACAACGCTCATATTGAACTTCAGGCACATACTCACCCGGTACAATACAGCGAAGTAACAGCCGTAGACCACGAGTGGATGGGACGCTTCTGGAGTCGCTACACGAACTGCTTTGAAACATATAACGCATATTCAAATCCTTTGACCGGCGTAGATTCTTCTATCGCGTTCAGCTGGAACAACATTTCTCTTGGACCTGGAGAATCTGCAATCAGATGTGTTTACTTTACTTTAAAAGGCATTTAATTGAGGAGGAACGCTATGAATAAAAGTTTTAAGAATATTTTTATACTTCTGATTTCTGCGCTGTTCTCGACAACTGTTTTAACGGGCTGCGACGGCATAATGTCAGACTCAGACGACAACAGCAGCGCTAAAACAATGGGCTACCTTTCTCTTTCTTCACTCTCTGGTGCAATAGAAAGTACGGCAGCAGACAGCTCTTCTGCAAAGTCTGCAGCCAGAGCAGCAACTACAACAGTAGAAGACGGTGACTCTACAATCGTTTCTCCGGAGCAGATTACACTGACAAGCGTAGCAAAGGTTGTACTTAAGTCAAATTCAACAGATTCAAAATATCAGACTCTCGGAACCTGGCAGTCTGACACTGACGCAACAGAAACAAGCGGAAACGCAATTTTAAAGATGTATGCAGATACAGGTATTGCCATTCCTGTAGAAGAAGGCAGCGATACTGCAACTTACACTTTCTATATTGCACTCTACAACTCAGACGGCATACTTCTCGGTAGCGGCACACAGGAAGATGTAGTAGTAACAGTTGGTAAATATACTGCCCTCAATTTTGAAATTACCCTCTGTGGCGACGGCGCAATCAGACTTAAGAACTGTTTTACTGTAAGTGACAGGGTTTCAAAGATTGAAGCCGGACTCTTTGATACAGACGACAACGCTGTATCTGTTTCTGATACACAAACCCTCGATTACGAAGAACTTGATATTTTTACGGACGGCTCTGATCAGTATGCTTACTACGTTGCTCCGGAAATTCCTGCAGGAAGCTACATTTATAAAGTAAGGGTTTACGGAAAGGAGTATTCGGGCAATGATGATGCTTCCGGCACTGACACTGTTACAGGCTCTTACTCTTATGTAATCCAGGTTGATGAAGCTCTTACGACTTACAGCGACAAACTGGAACTAAAAAACATCAACACGATTTATCATATTAAGTACGAAGGCTGCGACGGCTACTGGATAGAAGGCAGTTCTCCTTCTTACAGCAGAAACAACTATACAACAACAATTCTCCCTCTCGGTTCGAGCATGTACCGCGAAAACTTCGGTTTTGTCGGCTGGGATACAGACGAAGAGTATATAGAGGGTGAAGGGCTTGTAACAAAGATTGATGCAGAAGATGCTGATTACGCAAAAGACGTTACTTTCTATGCTGTGTGGAAAGCGATTGAACTTAATTTTGAAAGCGTTACTCTCCATACATCACAGGCAGAAGATTTGAGCGTTACATACGACATGTTCGACAATACGACTGTTGTTGCACAGGCAACGTCAGAAACCTTTGATTTTGACCATTACAAGTGGTTCGTAAATAATGAATACCGTCCTGAATACGATGATCAGCAGGTAGCATCTATTTACATTCAGTTCCTGGACGGCGGTACTTACGACATTACAGTTCACGCTTCAAAAGAAGGAACTACAAAAGATTCTTCTGCTCAGGTACAGTTCCGGGTAATACAGCTCCCTGACTTCCCGATCAATTATAAGAACGGAAGTTACCTTGACTTTTCAACAGGCGACTTTACGGGAACTCATGAGACAACATATGCTCCTGTATTCTACTACGGTGGAACTACAGTTCTTGACGCTCCGACAATGGACTACTATGACTTTGGCGGATACTACATTACAAGTGAACTTGACCAGGCAGCAAATGATGATGACAGAAAAGAAATAAGCGCAATTAAGGGCACTGACTACGAAGACGAAATTACTCTGTACGCAAAATGGAATCCAAAGAACCCTCTTAAAGTTACGATTCCGTCAAACAGTGTACAGAATTTTGAAAAAATGACTGCTGACAAAGACCTTAAGGCAGGAAGCAGCATCTACGTACTCGGAAACTTTGAAGATAAAGAGCAGTGGTATACATATCAGTTCCGCACCAAGGCAGATAATAACCTTTCTGCAGTTCTCCGCAGCAACCTGCACAGAACAGGAGAAAATTACTACGGCTTCTATCCTTCAGGAGCAATTGCTTCTTATGTAGACAATAATTCAACTGCAACAAAGATTGAACTCAACTACGCAGGCCAGAAGCAGACTTCAGATTCAAGCACACTTGCTTCTTACGACTTTATGACCGGTAAGATTACAGGAACTGCTCTTAACAGCGAACTTAACTTTGCACGCCTCGGCGAAAAACTTACGTTCAACCTTACAGGCGTTCCGACAGATAAGACATTTAAACAGATGGTTCTCTACGTTCCTGACACATATATTCCTTCTAAGGGATATGTTGACATGTCTGCTGAGTCTCCAGCCTTTGTCTGCGACGAAACAATTCCTGCTGACAATTACAACCACTTTATGATGGATCTTGACCTTACTTCCAGCGACGGCTCGCTTGCAGTTTCTGTAATGCTCCCGCCGTTCGACGCAGGCGGAAAGACAGTAATCGTTACATTGATTGACAGCGACGGAACTTACTACAACGCATACTTTACTGGCGAAACTTACGTAGCCGGCACAGATTACGCACCAGAAGCAGAAGCAGCCCTTACAACACTGCCTCAGTACATAACAATCGCCGGACAGAAGGTTTGTCCATACAACTATGGCGCATACTCTCCGGAAGATTACGGTGAACTCTACACTTATGATCAGGCAAAAGAACTCAATCTTCCTGATGGTTCAAGTATTCCTGCTAAGAGCGGCTGGGCTGCAATTGCAGAAAGCTCTGATCTTACGGCAGAAGCCGTAACAGTACACGGAGTAAACGGAATTAAGTTTACTGCAGCAGACGGCACAGAACTCTTTGTTCCTGCAAACGGCTACAGTACTGGCGACACTATCGTACGCAACAGCGAAGTAAACCTCTTGACTGGCACTCAGACTGCAGGTGGCTACACATACATCCTGCACGGTACGAGCGAAGAAGACGAAAACGGCGTAATGGCCTACAGCGACGCCACAAGCTGCAGCTACGGCTTAAGGCTGTTCTACTAAAACTGTCATGCTGAGTTTGTTAGCCTTCGGCGGCTACGCTCAGCATCTCTTAAAAGGGGGAATTATGAAAAAAATAAAACAGATACTTACAGCCGCACTGCTGTTCTGTGCTTCCTTTGCATTTGCAGATACAAACCTGGTCAAACTGGGGCATATTACAGTAACAGACGGCGTAGCACAATATAAAAACGCAACCGTAACAGGAAGCGGTACTATATACGCTATTTATGCAAATGTCTCTGAAGGTTCTCTCATAACGACTGGCAGTATTGGCGATCCAACTTATACGGACACTCTTTCAGCACATAAGACAGGAATCTGGGCATATAATAACGGAATTACAACTTCCCAGGCACAAAGCTATATACAAAGTCTTGCTTTTAATTATGAAGAAGGAATGACTATAACGATAGAACTGGATCCTAACGAAATTTCAATTCCTCCTGGCGTTACTGTTACTCAGTTTACCCCTGAACCTGCAAAGATTGTTAGTGATAAAGCAGGAACTGCGTATACAGGTAAAACAGTCTCTAATAGTGGCGGAACACCTCATTATTACATGTTTGTTCCGTACTCAGATACTGCTCTTGCAAGTCAAGATACCAAGTGGACTGACGCCTATGATAAGGCAAAAGGATATACATTTTTAGGCATGAAAGGCTACCTTGCAACAATCACATCAGCAGCAGAAGACAAGGTTCTTGATGCTATTACAAGCAAAGGCGGCTGGGCAGGTGCTGCCAGAACAACAACTACAGACATCTCAAAGTTTGATACAGACAACTATTCAAATCTTAGCTATGGTGGTGAGGCAAGTGCCTGTACCTGGAACTGGGTTTGCGGACCAGAAGCAGGATATGGGGTTCGGACTAGTACCACTGTAGCAGCAAAAAAGCCTGTAAAGGAAAACTATACAGAATATGCAAAATGGTATGGAACAGGTCAGCCGGATGGCTCTGGTTCGGGAGAAGCATACTTTCAGGTTCATTTTGGTACGGGCTTAACCTGGAACGATTTGCCTGTGTCATACGGCAAGCAAGGCAGTGACTACCTGATTCACGGCTACTTCGTAGAATTCAGCGACTATAAAAAAGTTTCAGGCTATACAGAACCGGCTGCTGTTGCACTTCTGGCAGGTCAAGTTTACAACACTACAAACGGTCAGGACTATTCTTCCATTGCAGACGCTGTTGCAGATGCCTCTAGCGGAGACATTCTTTCTCTTATGGCAGATCAGGTTGTTTCAAACCAGGACACTTCAGGCAAAACTCTTGTAATCAACACAAACGGTCATAAAATAACGGGCTCTTTTGCAGTATCAGACGGCTCTTTAACAATCAACTCAGAAGCAGACAAACTGGACCTTACAGCTCTTACGGTTTCTGGAGGTAAGGTTGTAACAGATAAAATAAAGTGTACGACGGTAACCGTAACAGGCGGTATTTTAACCATAACCGGCACAAAAGACACAGTAACCCTTGGCACAGCAGAAGTTGGGGGGGGGCATTCACCTTAAAGGGCGCAACAGCCAGCGAAGTTTCTGTAACAGGCGGCACATTTACGGTAGACGGCTTAGTAAAAATCCCAAGCCTTACGCTTGCAAAGGGAAATAAAGTAACATTCGGCAGCAATGCCGACAACGGTTCAGAAATTACCTTAAGCCGCACACTGCCGGCAGGAGTAATTACAGAAAACTTTAACGGTACGCTCGGAGAAGCAATCAACTTTCCAGAAGACGTAACAGAATATCTGTTAGTAAAGACAAAAAAAGGCGAACTGAAAATAAAACCGCACAAGAGTGCGTGGTAAACACATCTGCGTTGCGACTCATGCAGAACTCGTTTCTGCATCTCAGTCTTTTACACTACATTTTGATTGAAGAAAATATTGGAGAATAACTATGAAAAAGCCACTTGCAGTATTGACTGGTACTTTTATTTTGCTATCTTTTGCTGCTGCAGAAGATGCTACTATTACAGTTTCTGAAGACTCTAACAGTTCATATAAGCCGACAACCATTGTAAACGGCGATTTTAATGAATGTCCGTGGCAGGGCTTTGTTTTAAACGGTACAACTTATACAGCTTCATATTTACGGGAAAATGCCGGAAAAGTTTTAAGTGACTCTCAGGATAAGGCTGTTGACAGCAAATTATGGAACGGTGTCGGTGAAGGCTGGAACACGACGGAAACAACCTTGTTTCCTTATGGAAAACTTTATGACTGGGCAAAGAGAGTTGACGGGGTGTTTGTTCCATATGCTATCAATGCTACTTATGTTAGTACATTTAGCAATGTGCCAAATTTTTCATTCATCGAAATGAACGGTCATGTTCAATCTGTATTTTATCAGGATTTAACTACTCATGGTAAAGATGTAATACGCTGGACTCTAGATCATGCCAGACGAAATAATGTGGAAGAGAGAATTTCCGTTCAGATTGGTGCTCCGGAAAGAGATTCTTCAGGAAATTTAATTCCTGCAACAAGTAAAGAAGATACAGATCCGCTTAATCCGAAAATAAAAAAAGAAGGCTGGGCAAAATTTTCTTATGATGGTGTAAAAAACAACGATTCCAATCATCCTTATGGTTTTTCCAATACTACGGATCTAAGATATCTTACTATTCAAACTACAGATGACTTGGGAGTATGGAAAAAGGCTTCCGGTGTTTATATTATTCCAGAAAATCAGACGGTTACACGCTTTGCCTTTATTTCTGAGTTACCTTCAACGGGTGCAGACGGTAACCTCCTTGATTCAATCACTTTCAGCACCTTAATCGGAAATTTAAATGCCTATGCAGACTGGAATGCTTCTGTGGTTGTTTCAGGCTACTGGGGAGAAACAGATACATCTAAAAAACTTAAGGTTGAACTTCTCGACGAAAGCAAAACAAATCGTGGTACAGAAGATATAGATATGTCATCTGTAAGTGGAAAAAACTTTAAGATTGTAATTCCTGAAAAGATTATAAACAATAAAAATGCAAAATACGTAAAAATCTATCATCCGAATTACGAAAGTGCAGCCGAAACAATCGAAATCGAACGCCACTATCACGGAGACGAACTTTTCGGCGTATGGAACTATTCTGACAAACTCCCGGCAACCGGTCGTTACGCACTTGGAACAGACGTAGTCTTGTCTTCCGACGTTACTTTGACCGGCAGCAGCGAAATGGCAGCGCATGGCGGAGCAAAAATCTGCTTAAACGGACACACAATTTCAGGTGCAAACGTTATTGTCAGCTCAGGAGCCAACAAACTCACGATTACAAGCATTTCAACCTACGATAAGTCACTTGGCACTATACAAAACCAGCTTGAAGTAAAAGACGGCGACTTTACCTTAAACGGCGGAAATGTAAGTACACTCAAGGTAACAGACGGCACATGCACGGTAACAGGACTTGTAAATGTTGGCACTTTAAACGTTGCCAGCGGAAAAGTGCTTACAATCGACAGCAATATTGATAAAGGCTCTGCAATTTATCTTCCTGCAGAACCACAAACCGGAGTATTTACATCCGGCTTTGCTGGGGGGGGGCTGGACATAGGACAGGTAATCAATCTGCCGTCAGGCGTAACAGACTACCTGTTACTAAAAACAAAATCCGGCGAACTGAAAATAAAACAGCACAAGAGTGCGTGGTAAGCAGTGCTCATGGATGCTGAATTTATTAGCCTTCGGCGGCTGCGCTCAGCATCTCATCTTAATCTGTAATCCTTAATAAAGAGGAGCATAACTATGAAAACAAGCTCAATATTAAAAGCACTGTTTTTTACTGTGTGTGTGGGGGGGGGGGGGACATTCTGTTTTGCTAACAGCGTAAAATTAGGACATATTTCCCTCAGCGGAAGCGGAAGCGATACCGTTGCATCTTTTCCTTATGCAACGGTAACACTGGACAGCGGAACAAAAGTCCGCGCCATTTCCGTAAGCGTTGACTCAGGCTATATAAAAAGTTCAGGCAAACTCGACTCAGAAGCGGATTCTTCTGATGCAGACAAAAACGATAATCATAAGACAAAAATCTGGTTTTTTTATAACGGCATTGAAGCAGATGCTGCAACAAATTATGTCAGAGGGCTGTCCCTGAGCTATGAAGAAGGCATGACTTTAACTCTGGACGTCAACCCGAACGAAACTACTATTCCTGGGGGCGTTACAGTTACACAGTTTACGCCGCCACCTGCAAAAAAAGCCAGCTCCGACGGAACAGAACTTTCAGAGTATATTCCTAACAGCGGCGGAACTCCTCATTATTATATCTGTGTTGAAAACACAGCTGGCATTACCTGGGGAAATGCCTATAATGCTGCAAAAGGATATACTTTCTTAGGAATGACAGGCTATCTTGTAACCGTTACATGCTCAGATGAAGACAAGGTTCTTGATAACCTTAATCCTGGTGTTGCCTGGGGCGGTGGTGCTCGTATTATTCCTGGAAAAACTACGCTTGACCCTGACACTGCTTCCGGCATTGCTCACGGTAATACAGCTGCAAATACAACTAAGGATAAGTGTGCCTGGAGCTGGGTCTGCGGTCCTGAAGCAGGCTACGGCATTAGAACAGACTCCAGCCGTACAGGTTCTACGACCGGAACTCCAAAAAACACTTACTACACAAGCTATCAAAACTGGAATGGTGGCGAACCTAACGGTCCGTATGAGGGATGGAGCGAAACCTGCTTGCAGGTTCATTCTGGCACGAAATGGAATGACCTGGCTGACTCAGTTACAAAGACCCTCTACTTTGTAGAATTCAGCGATTACAAAACGAAAGACGATTACAAACAGCCAGCCTCAATTACTTTAAAACTAAATCAGGTTTACGACACAACAAAGAAACAGGATTATTCTTCCATTGCAGAAGCTGTTAGTAATGCAGACAGCGGAGACAAGTTGCTTCTTCTTGCAGACCAGACAGTAGCAGACCAGGGCACAGAAGGTAAAAACCTTACAATCGATACAGAAGGAAAAATACTGACAGGCAGTTTTGCCGTAACAGGCGGAAGTTTTACCGTAAATGGAACTACTGATACAGTACAGCTTTCGAAAGCCAGTGTAACCGGCGGAGCATTCACCTTAAACGGAGGAAGTGCTGGCGAAGTTTCTGTAACAGGCGGCACATTTACAGTAGACAGTTTAGTAACAATTCCAAGCCTTATTCTTGCAGCAGGACAAAAAGTAATATTCGGCAGCAATGCCAGCGAAAGTTCAGAAATTACCTTAAGCAGCACACTGCCGGCAGGAGTAATTACAGAAAACTTTAAAGGCTCTCTCGGACAGGTAATCAACTTTCCAGCCGGCATAACCGACTACCTGTTAATAAAAACAAAAACCGGCGAACTGAAAATAAAACAGCACAAGAGTGCGTGGTAAGCAGTGCGCGTGGATGCTGAATTTGTTAGCCTTCGGCGGCTACGCTCAGCATCCACATTATCTGTCATTAACCTTATTAGACAGTGTTTCAATCTGCAATTCAAGAATCTGCTCCAGCGGAAGCCCTGTACATTCAGCAATAACAGCAGGTTCAAAATTTTTTGTAAGTAAGTTTCTCGCAGTTTCAAGTTTTCCTTCTTCCAGGCCTTCTTCAAAACCTTCTTTTCGTCTTATCTGCATTAATTCTTCAACCATCATATAATTTTTCCTCTAATACTCGTACCACTGACCGTCGCTTGTTAAATACCAGTCTGCAATTACTCCGTTCATGTCCGGATTGTACCAGCTTACAGAACCGTCGCGGTTTAAGACTACAAGCCGGCTGCTGTTTTTTGCGATTTTTACAGGAAGAGAGGCTGAACGTTTATATTCAAAATTGCGTTTTGCTACTAAATTGTAAGAACGGATTCTTGATTTTCCCATATTTGTGTATAAAACAGGGTAGGAAAGATAGCTGATTGCGTTTGCGTCTTCAGAATGTTCTTCGAGAAGGTGCCTTGTAAACTTTGACTCCGGATTAAACGAAAATACAGAAGTTAATGCCCTGTTTTGAGAATCTGTTCCAATTATAATTCCGTAAATTTCCGGGTTATCTGCCATTGGATCAAAAGACAGAGCGTAGGCAACGCTTCCCTTTAAGTTTGTCATAGGAACTGTTTCTTTTGTTTTTGTGTTTACATATAAAAGAGGAACAGCCGGAGAAGTTGCGCTTGTTTTTGCAATATAAAGGTCGTTTTCTGTGTACAAAACTGCATCCTGAATTCCAGCCCCGTTATAAAGATTTTCTCTTGTTTTATCTGTAATAGAATATCTGTTTACTTTTGCTCCGCCTTCAATAGACAAAAGCGAGTCATTAAAAATCTTAAGTGACTTTAAATTGAATTCCGGGGTAAAAATTGTTGCTGCCTGTCCTGTAGAAAAATCATAATACTGAACAGGTTTTCTTGTTTCGCGGGACCACAAAATTACGCCGTCAGAACTGTAATTCAATATATTTGTATGGCCTGGATTTGAACCTTTTATATCAACAGCACCTGTATCATACGAAGAAAGAACTATTGAATCAGGAGTCAAAAAATAAAAATTGCTTCCGGCAGACGCAATGTCATAAATGTGGTCATAACTTTTGTCGCTCAAAGACTGTAAAACATCTACGCGTTCAGCAATTGAATTGTCAAATTTATATAAATTGCCGGAATTTGTTCCTGCAAAAATAGAACCGGAAGAAATAACATCCGCACAGACGATTTCTTCACCAGGTTTTAAGCCCGTAAATGTTCTTATGAGCTGAGGTTCAATTACATTCTTGTTGCGGTCATTTTGAATCATATACATTTTAAACTGTCTGTTTTCGTTTACAATGTAATAAAGATTTTCCAGTTTATTGGAAGTAAAAATTACAGGTTCTTTTCCTGCAACACTGAATTTTGCAATCGTACTTCCTGTCGTTGCCTGGATTATAAAAATGTTTCCGTCTCTGTAGCCTGCAAAAAAGACATTATTGTTAAACATGCAAGGCTGGCTTAAAGAAGGTTCAGTAAAAAACTTTGCTTTTTTTGCTCCTGTCTTTACATTGTAATAACTTAAAGAGCCTACCGGCGAATATGCTGCAATCGAGTTTTCGCTGTCGCTGGATAAAACCATGCTTACAGCACCCGTGCTTTCCTTTAATTTTTTTGAACTGATTGTGTTATTCTGTGTATTTAAAAAGTAAGTTCCCTTGTCGCTTGCAGTTCCGCACAAAACGTAGCTTCCTTTGGCAGAATATGTTAAAGAAGTTACCGGTGAACTGAACGTAAATGCACATTTTCTTGACAGTGTCTTAAAATTCCAGATGCTGACCATGTTTATTCCGGCACCGTCTGTTTCGTAGATTGCAACATCGTTACCGTTTGGGCTTCGTGCAATCATTTTTATTTCGGCGTCTGTAACCTGGTAGTGTTCACCTAAAGAATCGTCTGTCCATTTTATTATGAATCCGTCTTTTCCCGCGCTGAAAAACGTATTCTGTTCATTTGACTGATTGTCTAAAACAGCAATTCCATTTACAGAACCGTCATGCGATTGAGTTGAAATATGAGATTGAGAAAAAACGTTTACTGTAGAAAGCGAAGTTAAAAATACAAGCGAAAAAAATAATTTATTTTTCATTAAAAAGCCTCAGAAAATAGTTAAAATCTCCGGTTACTGCAATTACAAAAAGAAAAGCAATAAACATAAGTCCAATATATTGAACAACATACCTTATTTTTGGAGGAATTTGAATCCGGAAAACAGCTTCAATCAGCGAAAACAAAATCAGTCCGCCGTCTAAAACCGGAACCGGCAGCAGGTTCATTATAAAAAGAGAAATGCTTATAATTGCAACAAAACGCAAAATTGAAGAAAGCCCGGTTCTGAAATCTGCCGAAAAACTTCTTTCAACCGTATCGCCGAGCATTGTTGTTATTGAAGCCGGTCCGCTTACAGCCTGTGTAATTTTTACGCCTTTAAAAAGACTTTCTATTCCCTTTATCGAAGAACAAAAAAGATTTTGAGTCTGTCTTGCTCCCTGAACAATTGCTCCAAAAAATCCGTAGCGTTTTGCTTCACGCTTTTGCCCTGTTGAAGGATCGCTTGCAACGCCTATTTTTCCAGCCCCAGTTGATTTATCTAAATCCGAATGAACAATAAAATCAATTTCGTTTCCGTTGCGTAAAACCTTTACTTTTAAATCTTCATCCGGGTGAACAGAAACAAAACTAAAAAGCGAATTAAAATCTTCTATTTTTTCATCATTTATCTGAATTATTTCATCTCCGCTCTGTAAACCCGCTTTTGCGGCAGCTGATTGAATTTCCGGGTATAATTCATTTGCAAGTTTTATTTTTCCAGAAGCTGACCAGTAAGAATAACCTGTAAGGGCAATTATAAAAAAAGAAACAAAGGTAAGAATAAGATTAAAAAAAGGCCCTGCAAAGGCAATCAATGCTCTTTTTAAAGGATGAACTCCATAAAGGGAATCTGGCTCAGCGCTTTTGGCAAAGTCCTGTTCACCTTTCATGGAACAGTAACCGCCTAACGGTAAAAGCGAAATCCTCCAGTCAACGCCCTTTATTTTTTTATGCAGAAGAACGGGACCCATTCCAATCGAAAAGGCTTCAACCTTTACGCCACAGAAAACAGCAAATAAAAAATGTCCCATTTCGTGGATAAATACAATTATTCCTAAAATAATAAGACCATAGATTATTTTTAATATCATTTATACTAATTTTCCTGCAAGGGTTCTGGCTAAAGAATCTGCTTCAAACAAATCTTTTGTATCCCTGACTTCTTTATTCCATTCACTTTCGTAAGCCATTGTTTTTTCTACAATCTGGGCAATTCTTGAAAATTTAATTTTCCCGTCAATAAAAGCCCAGGTTGCAACTTCGTTTGCTGCATTAAAGGCTACAGGATGCGAATTATCTTTTTGAGCTGCCATAAAAGCAAGTTTTAACAGAGGAAAATCATTCATTCTAGGTTTTTCAAATGTTAAGGTACGGCTTCCGTCGCTTGTGTCAGTCAAATCGAATGGCTTCATAAAATTTGTATTTACATCCGGCCAGTCTAAAGCCTGCAGAATAGGGTGCTTCATGTCTGGTTCGCTGAACTGTCCGTAAACGATTCCGTCCTTTGTGCGTACAAGAGAATGAATTATGCTCTGCGGATGAACAACAACCTGAATGTTTTCTGTGTCAAAGCCAAAAAGCCGCTTTGCTTCAATTACTTCAAGCCCCTTGTTTCCAAGCGTTGCTGAATCAACCGTAATTTTTACGCCCATGTTCCACGTCGGATGTTTTAAGGCGTCCTGCAATGTTGCATCTGCAATTTTTTCAGAAGGCCAGGTTCTGAAAGGACCTCCGCTTGCAGTTATTATAAGGCGTTCAACGTTTTCTTTTCCGCCGCACTGATTTAACAGCGTAAATATAGCAGAATGTTCACTGTCCACAGGAAGAATTCTGCACTTATTCTTATTCGCCAGAGCAAAAATTATTGGTCCTGCCATTACGACAGATTCTTTGTTTGCAAGTGCTAAATCAATTCCTGCTTCCAGTACAAGAATGCTTGGAATTAAACCGGCACTGCCTGCAATTCCGTTTACAACAATGTCTGGTTTTGATTTTTCAATCAGACGTTTTATTCCATCTGTTCCTTCTTCGCTTGTAAGGGTTGAAGGACAGTTAAAATATGCTGAAAGTTCGTCTAATTTTGCCTTATTTTTATTTGCAGAAAGTCCGCAGCAGATAAAACGGTCCTGCAGATTTTTTATAATATCAACTGTGCTCGAACCGATTGAACCTGTGCAGCCTAAAACTAAAATTCGTTTTTTGTTCATTTTTTATTGAAGAAGTGAAGGGTAGAGATGTGTAATTGCAAAGTAAAAAACCGGGGCAGAAAAAACGATGCTGTCAATTGAATCGAGAATTCCACCACGTCCTGGAATTATTGAACCAGAATCCTTGCAGTCAGAAGAACGTTTTAAAACTGATTCAACTAAATCGCCTAAAATCGAAGTAATTGAAATCAAAACTCCAAGCAGAATCAATTTTACAGGAGAGCCGTCAAAAATATTCTTCCACAAAGACCAGCTTAAACAGCCGCTAAGAACTGAACCTGAAATTCCACCGCAGAAACCTGCAATGCTTTTATTTGGACTTGCCTTTATAAATCCCTTGTTGTTTTTTCCAAAAAGGTTTCCGAACAGCCAGGCTGCTGAGTCACAGAAGAAAACCATTGTCAAAAACATGATTAAAACCTGTCTGGAATTCCTTAAAAAAGTAAGGCGGGTTAAAAAAGTTAAAAGAAAGCCTGTGTATGTTAAAATTGCAATTGAAGTAATTATGTGGCTGTTTGAATTTTCAAAAGTCTTTGAAAAAACTTCCCTGGAAAGGCAGATTAAAACGGCAACGATAAAGCAGAAATCAACATAAGTAATGTCAAAATTAAAGATTGCCCGTAAAAGCATTGAAAAGTTGATAAGCCCGGCAAGAATTAAGACAAGATTTTTGTTCTGCAGCTTAAAATTGTGCGCAAGAATTGAATAGAATTCTGTTGCAGCAATTACAGAAACTGCAGTTACAACAACATGAATTGCCAGGTGGTTATATTGGTTCAGCATTACAAGCGCTATAACAAGCGGAACGCCTATAAAAAATATTCCTAATCGCGAAATGACCTTACTGCTCATAAAACTTTCCTGTTATTTCTGGTCTGGCACTGCGCCAAATCTTCTGTTTCTTTTTTGAAATTCAACTATATCTTTTAAAAACTCTTCTTCCGTGTATTCAGGCCAGAGTGTGTCTGTAAAAATGAATTCAGCATATGCACACTGCCATAACAAAAAGTTGCTTAACCGCTCTTCGCCACCAGTTCTGATCATTAAATCAACATCCGGCATTGTTTTTATATCAAGCGAACGCGACACTAAATCTTCTGTAATTTCCTGTGCAGGAATCTGTTCCGATACTATTTTTTTTAATCCGCGGACAATTTCATCCCTTCCGCCGTAATTTATGGCTAGAACACAGGTTGTCCCGGTAAAATGCTCTGTGTCTTTTTTTGCATTTATAATTTCTTTCTGAACATCTTTTGGTAATCCTTCAAGATTTCCTATATGTTCAATTTTTATTCCATTGTCTTTATAAAACTGAAACTCTGCACGCAGATGTCCTTTTATTAAAGTCATTAAATAGCCGACTTCATCCTGTGCGCGTTTCCAGTTTTCTGTTGAGAAAGTGTATAAAGTTACGTATTTTATTCCCAAAGAGGCAGCCATGGCTACGATTCTTTTTGCAGAATTTAAGCCTTCCTTATGTCCCTGAGTGCGTGCTAAACCTCTTTGTTTAGCCCAGCGGCCGTTTCCGTCCATAATTATTGCAATATGTTCAGGAAGCCCCCGGGCTTTTATTTCTTCAATATTCATCAGAATTATTTTTATGCCTAAAAACTATTAAGCAAGAATTTCCTTTTCTTTTGCATCGCAAACAGACTGAATTTCTGCAATGTATTTGTCTGTAAGCTTTTGAAGATCATCAGTGTCTTTTTTAAGCTGATCTTCTGTGATTTCTCCAGCTTTCTGCTGTTTTTTTAAATCATCATTTCCGTCGCGGCGAATATTGCGGATTGTAGTTTTATAGTTTTCTGCCATAGACTTAGCCTGTTTTACTAATTCTTTTCTGCGGTCTGCAGTAAGGGCAGGAATGGAAATGCGGATTACTTTTCCGTCGTTTGAAGGATTTAATCCAAGATCTGCAACGAGAATTGCTTTTTCAATATCTGCAATAAGACTTTTATCAAATGGAGAAATTACAACAGCGCGGGCTTCAGGAATAGAAATTTGAGCAACCTGATTCAGTGGTGATTTCTGACCATAATAGTCAACGCGAACTTTATCAAACATTGAAGCAGAAGCACGTCCTGTGCGGATTGTGTTCATTTCGTTTTTAATTCCTTCAATTGTTTTTTCCATTTTTGCTTTTGCGTCGAATGCCATTTTTTTTCTCCCATTTATAAAAAAAGTTTGTTTACCTAAAATGAAAAACTAAAAGCGGTCAGAATTCTCCAACCGCTTTTGAACTGTTAAAAGTTACTTACCAAGAACAAAAAGAACGATCTTTCCGAATGAAAGTTTTGCACCGGCTGCCTTTCCAACTTCTTCAAGTTTTTTAGCAACTGATACTTTGTCGTCTTTTACGAACGGCTGATCAATAAAACAGCTTTCTGCAAGGAGCTTGTTGATTTTTCCCTGGAGAATTCCGTCTTTTACGTTCTGTGGTTTTGAAGCCATTTTTTCATCAGCGTCCATCTGTGCAGCAAAAATTTCTCTCTGCTCATCGATGTAACTCTGTGGAACGTCTTCTTTTGTTGTGTAAGCAGGTGTAAATGCTGCAAGGTGAAGACAACAATCTTTAGCGAATGTTTTTACTTCATCAGCAGTTGAACCTTCTACGATTACAATTGCACCTGTTTTTTTGTCAGAGTGAACATAAGTTCCTGCAACAGCATTTGCTCCAACTTCAACAAAAGCAGCACGGCGTACAGCCATGTTTTCGCGGAATTTGATTGCGATTGTATCAATGAGGGCTTTGTGCTGATCATTGATTTCGCTGTTTCCACCTGCAAGTGTAATTTCTGCAGCTTTTTCAGCAGTTTCTGTAAAATCTGCATTGTTTGCTACGAAGTCAGTTTCGCATGTAACTTCAACCATAGCAATTTTATTTCCGTCCTGTTTAATAACAATGCGTCCTTCACCAGTTGCACGGTCAGAACGTTTTGCCATTGCAGCAAGACCTTTTTCTTTCAAGATTTTTTCAGCTTCTGCGAGATTTCCGTCAGCATCCTGAAGAGCTTTTTTGCAATCCAGCATACCTGCGCCAGTTGATTCGCGGAGAGCTTTTACGTCAGCAGCTGTAAATGTTGCCATCTGTGTCCCCTTGATTATTTGTCAAATTTTTCAGCGAGATCTTCATCATCGCTGTCATCTTCAGCAGAATCTTCTTCTTTTGGTTCTGTTGGAGTGTAGTTGCTGTAATCTGCAATTTCTTCATCGTCTTTCTTTGTTGAAGCATCTGTAACGATTTCTTCATCATCGTTAAGAGTTTCAATAATTTTAAGACCTTCTTCATTGTTTGCTTCTACAACAGCATTAGCAATGATTGAAGTAAAGAGAGAAATAGCGCGGATTGCATCGTCATTACCTGGAATAGGGTAGTCGATTCCTTCCGGGTTACAGTTTGTGTCTACAACTGCAACAATTGGAATACCCATGCGGTGAGCTTCTGCAACTGCAATCTGTTCTTTGTGTGTATCGATAATGAAGAGAATTCCCGGGAGTTCTTTCATTTCCTTGATTCCACCAAGGTTTTTAGAAAGCTTGTCTTTTTCTTTGAGAAGATTTGCTACTTCTTTTTTTGTGAGATTATCAAAAGTTCCGTCGATCTCCATTTTTTCGATCTTCTTGAGTCTCTGGAGTGACTTTTTGATTGTAGAGAAGTTTGTAAGCATACCACCGAGCCAGCGGTTGTTTACATAATACATGCCGCAGCGTTCTGCTTCTTTCTGAACTGCCTGCTGAGCCTGTTTTTTTGTACCTACGAAAAGAACTGACTTTCCTGAAGCTACAACTTTGCGAACAGCTTCGTAGCTGTCTTTAATTGCACCGATTGTCTTCTGCAAATCGATGATGTGGATTCCATTGCGCTGTGCGAAGATATACTTCTTCATACGTGGATCCCAACGCTTAACCTGGTGACCGAAGTGTACACCTGATTCAAGCAAACTCTTCATGGTTACAACTGCCATAAAGTGTCTCCTTCACCGGAAAAAATCAACAGATTGAATTTTTTCCACCGAACTCTGTTTCTCGTGGCGCATAAAAATGCGTCCGGAATATTTACGAGCTTACGAATAAAAACCTACGGTCCTTCGTAAGTCCCGGCAGAACTAGTCAAAAATTGAATAGTTCTGTTCTTTTAACATATCATAAAGTTCATAAATGGGCAAGCCGACAACCCCACTGTTTGTTCCCTTTATTTTTGAAATAAAACAGCTTGCAAAACCCTGGATTCTGTAGCCGCCGGCAACTCCGTGCCATTCTCCAGTGCTTATGTATTTTGTTATTTCCTGGTCACTCATCTTTGCAAATGTTACTTCCGTGACAGAAGAGCGGTTTGCAACGTAATGAAGTTCGCTGTTAAAAAGCGCAAGTCCTGTAATAACCTTGTGTGTAGTTCCCTGAAGTTCTTTTAAATAACTGAATGCTTCCTGGGTGTCTTTTGGCTTTCCGTAAATTTTCTTACCTTTGATTATGAGGGTGTCTGCTCCTAAAATCCACGGATATTCAATTCCAGCTGGAGCTGAACGGGCAACGGCATCAACTTTTCTTGTTGCAAGGTATTCAGGAATTTTTTCAACTTCAATATCTTCCGGATATTCTTCTTCATAATTGGGAATTACAACCTGAAAAGGAATGTTTAAGAGTTTTAATATTTCCTGTCTTCTTGGTGAAGATGATGCTAGTATTATTGGCTGCATTTTTACCTCCGAAAAATTGACCGATCTAAAAGCTTTTGCATAGTTCTGTATATTCTGTTGACAATTGTTTTCTAAATCAATATCTTTTTTAACAATCTTTGAGGGATTAGCTCAACTGGATAGAGTGTCGGCCTCCGGAGCCGAAGGTTGCGTGTTCAAATCCCGTATCCCTCGAATATTTAAGATATAAAAAAGGCATTTCTAACTTATTTAGAAATGCCTTTTTTGTTTTATAACTTATATAAATGTTTTTTATTTTGCATCACTGCTTTTCTTACCTGAAGAAGTGTTTCCCTGTAAGGTTTTAAGCAGGTCATGAGCGCGGGTGCGGACTGGAGTTACGTAGCGATAGTTTGTTGCAATCTGTCCTACAGCCTGAATCATCGGCCCCTTGTTTTCTACTTTGTCTGCAATTTTTTCGTAGGCAATCAGAACTTCAAGTGCAAGGGAAGATGTTGGGTTAAGAACAGCGTTCTTTTTCTGTGCCCAGGCAATTGTTTCAGAAACTTCGTCGTTATCGTTCAGACCGATTTCGCCAAGTGAACGTACGGCAGCTGTAATTACCATCGGTTCGTTGTCTGCAAGTGCAACTTTTACAAGTGTATTTTTTGATTCTTCTGTTTTTACATTTGCAAGAATGTCACAGGCTTTTGCACGAATGTCAGGAAAGTTGTTCATAAGGCGACCATTTGTTCTTGCCTGGCTGGAAATTCCTTCACCTGCAAGACCGTCAAGGGCTTTCATCATATCTGGAGTTACGCGGCCTTCGTTTACTGCGTTTTCAAGATACTGTAAGGCTACAAGTTTATTGTCCCTTTCTTCTGATGTTGCAAGCTCTGTAATAACAACGTCTTCTATGCTGCTTAAGTATTCGCTTTCTACGTTTGATTCGTTGTCAGCACTTGTCTGAGCATTAACAGAAAAGGTAAATGTAGCAGCAAGAATTGCGGCTGCAACATATTTGATAGATTTCATTGAATTCCCCCTTGGTATATTTCAAATAGTCGGCACTTTTTTATGCAAATATCACTGATTATAAAAAAATAATTTATAAAAAGCAATTCTAAAAACCTGTGCTCTCTTGTGTCCTAGTTTTCAATTTCCGGCAGATGAAGCTGCCAGTGTCCGTTAATTTTATTAAAATAGTAGTAAACAGTATATTTTTCTGCAGAATCGTCTGTTTCTGAATCTGTAACCTGTACTGCCTTTACGTAATTTTCCGATTCGTAGCGCAGCGTCGTTACATCGCGGCCAGCTCGTGAAGGAACAAAAACATATTTAAAATAATCCTGGAGAGTCCTTAACTGCAATCCTTTTATTGGAAGTTTGCTCTGGGCCTTTTTTAAGTTTGAATTTTTTGACCAGTAAATGCGGGATTCTTCATCTACATGCAAAAGCCATGATTTGTAGTCAAAATCACGCATGATTGTTTTTAATTCTTCAATGTTCCTTAAAATTTCTGCCTTGTCAGCTTCAAAAGTGTCCTGCGAAACAGTAAGAGAGCCTACAGATTTTTCGTATTCATTTTTTTCTATATGAGTTTTTTTTACTTCTTTCTGAACTGCCGGCACTTCCTTTTGTGTTGTAACAACCTGTGCCTGTTGTGTCGAAGCGCAGCCATAAAGAAATAAACTGACTAGAAAAGGTGAAAATTTCATTAATAAATTCTTATTTTTCATACAAAAAATATACATTACTTGCCTGCTTGCGTCAAACGTGATAGAAATTAGATTTATTATGAATATAGCGGTTTTTCCTGGCAGTTTTGATCCTCCGACTTACGGACATTTAAATGTTATTGAACGGGCAAGTAAGATTTTTGACAAAATTGATGTTGTCGTTTCTGAAAATCCTGGCAAAAATAATCTTTTTACTGCAGATGAAAGGGTTCTTATGCTAAAGACCTTAGTTGAACCTTATGCAAATGTTGAAGTGCATAAATGGGATAAGCTGATTGTTGAATATGCCCGGAAACAGGGAGCAAAGGTTTTAATCCGCGGAATTCGCAATGTAAATGACTTTTCGTATGAATTTGACCTTTCTCTTGTAAATCATAATTTGAATTCCGGAATAGAAACTCTTTTTATGCCGACAGAAACACGCTATGTAATAGTAAAATCAAGTTCAATTAAAGAACTGGCACAGTTTGGCGGCGATATCAGCGGAATGGTTCCTCCGATTGTCTGCGAAGCTGTCATGAAAAAATACAAAAAGTAGAATTTTAATAAAATTGTGTTAAAATGACAAAAACTGTGATTTTGTCATAAAAAAGATTGACAAATGATCAAATACTAGTATAATGCTGATTGACATTCAGACAAAAACTGTTATAACATCAATCTGTTATACAAGTAACAAAACATTAAGTGAGGTTATATAAATGGCAGTACCTAGAGCGAAAACTTCGAAAGCACGTACACGCAGACGCCGTGGTGTTAATATGCATCTTGTTGCACCACAGATGGTTGAATGTGCAAACTGTGGCAATCTTGTTTTGCAGCATCATGTATGTCCAAAATGCGGATTTTACCGTGGACGTCAGGTAATTAAACCAGAAGTTAAGTAGTCTGGATGAAATTAACTATAGGGTAAAATTTTCGGGATTTTCCGGAGATTTAACTTAATTTAATCATAGGAGATTAAAAATGGACGAATTGTTCAGCAAAATCCAGAAGCTTATCGCTGAGAAACTGGAAATCGATGAAGGTAAAATCACAATGGATTCTTCTTTCCGTGGTGATCTCGGTGCAGACAGCCTTGATACTTACGAGCTTGTTTATGCAATCGAAGAAGAACTTGGCGTAAGCATCCCTGATGAAAAAGCTAACGAATTTGAAACAGTTCGCGATGCATACAATTTCATCAAAGCTGAAAAAGAATCTAAATAACTTTTTTTCAGTATAGTTTTTTTCATAAAACGTAAACACAGGTTTGCATTGCAGCCTGTGTTTATTTTTTTTAGGAGGCGTAATAAAAGCTTTGCCTAAAATAGCGTCAAAGTTTTTATTTACCCTGAATTTCGAGTTTTGAATAAATAGTTGAATGTCGAGTTTATTTTATTAA
>CAVEBK010000025.1:0-34489 GCA_963613915.1 uncultured Collinsella sp. | reverse complement strand
TTAAAAAACTTGTTGCCGCTTCTGGCAAAACTACAAGCCGTTTTCTTTTGGATTTAGCATTTAATAAAGCGTAAAAAAATCCTGATGTTTCTTAGTAGAAAATCACAAATAAAAAATTAAACTGCTTCCTGATAAATCAGTTGTTAAGTAATCCTTAATAACTGATTTTTTTTGCCCCTATGACTATATAGGCGTTATGAGTGTTTCAATTATTACATCAATTTTAGCGTTAATTACTTCTATCTGCACGATTGGCGGATATTTTTATAAAGCTGGTCGCCTGCGTGAGCGTATGGACACTATAGAAAATGAACTTTCCACACAAAAAAAGCGGATTGTAGACATCGAAGCAGAAACAAAAGGCGACATAAAAGACATTAAACGCTCTTTAGACACGCTTACAATCGAGTTCACCCGCTCTTTCACTGAACTTTCTACATCACTTAATTTTATAAAATCCCAATTAGGAGGCAATTAAAATGGAACTTGGTATTCCAGAATATTCTTTGAACATCCAGGAAGAAGTAACAGAAACTGCACCAAAAACTACAAAGGTTTTCTGTGAAAATCTGTGTTTATTTTACTGTTATGCGTATTGTGCGGGGCTTCTTTACAAGTGGCCAGAAGATGCTTATGACGAAGCAGAATATCAGCGATTAAAAGGCAACCTTGGTGCCGACGGTTACGTTAAAGACGCTGACAAACTTTTGCAGAGCCTTACTACGCGTTATGCAAGGGTTGAAAAAAAGAAAATCAGTTCACTTGCGGAAATAAAAGACGATACTCCCGTCTGCTACCAGTACGGGAATAAATCTCACTGGGTTGTAGCCCGCAACGGTGAAATCGTTTTTAATTCGCTTAAACATTCTGTCTGCGTTGAAAAGGGAGTGCCCGTAAGTGCCCGCATTATTCACTGGACTGAAAAATAAAAGGAGGCAAAATAAAATGAGTGAAACAACACAAACAACAGAAAAGAAAAGTTTTGGCGCAAAACTTCTTTCTAAATTAGCTATGATTTTTTCTAGTCTTTGGATTGCAGTTCTGACAATCTTAAAAGGCTTAGGCAAATTTGATTTAGACATCAATTCGATTATTTTTTCAGGTGTTGCGATAACTGCCGTATGGACTCCGACATTTATTTCAATCATTACCGATAAAATCGCTGGCGGAATTACAAGCAATTCATGACGTTTTTGAACTCATTTCTTCTTTGAAGTGAGTTCATTTTTTTTGGAGGTTATTTTGAAATGTTCATTAAAGGCTTTATCTGTGGTTTTATTTTTGCTTGCGTTTGTGCCGTTATCTGGACAATCGCAAAAAAGCTACACACTGACAGAAACGGAGTACAGCCAGATAATTCACAATATGATGAGTGCGCAAAAAGCACTGACGGACTGTCAGACACAATTAACGAACTGCGAAACTCAGTTGCAGACGCTCAAAACGCAATTGACGGCACAATCAGCTTACTTGAAAAAATTAAAGAGCGACAATAAAAAGCGGTGTTTAGTTGCAGGCTCCGTCTGTTTTTCTTTTGGCGCGCTTGCAATGGGTGTTTTTTTAATGAATAAATGAAAATACTATTTGCTTTTTAAATTTAATACTGTATAGTGTTTTTACTAGCTTTTTTTCTTGGCAAATTTCCTGGTCGTAATTTGTCATTAAAACGCTGCGGGCTCCGAAAATGTTCCTCAGTCCCCGTAGCGTTTTTTTTATTTATTTTGAATTT
This sequence comes from uncultured Collinsella sp., assembly GCA_963613915.1. GTDB lineage: Bacteria > Spirochaetota > Spirochaetia > Treponematales > Treponemataceae > Treponema_D. Next base: position 32,760 of record CAVEBK010000025.1, on the reverse strand, counting down.
AAGACAGTATCAATAATAAGCCGTGAAACGGTTGTATGCTTTTCTTCTGCCTTTTTTTCTTTGTTTTTGAACTGCGCCTTAAAAAGCCTCGTATACGCACGAGAAGGGCATTTTTAGCGGTCTTTTAGCAAAAATCGACAAATTACTCAACCGCAATAAAAAAGACGCTAAAAAGTTTTTTTTGGCGTCTGACGGGTTTTAAAAGAACCAGCTTTCTATTTTTGGAATATCGGCTTTAAACGCGTCTGAATTCATTACTCCAAAACTCATTATTGACGATATAATACCGTCTATATGCGCGTTGGAAGCCTTGCTTTTTTTCATTGGTTTGTAGTTGCCGTTTGCGTCTGGTCTGATTTCTGCATTATTTAACATCCAAAGCATTACGGGGCTATTATCAACTACAAGGCCGTCCTTGATTGCCTTTTCATAATCCTTTGTTAATGGGGAGAGTTTCTGCAGATTTTGTGCTACTTCAATCAGTGCTATATCTGGCCGTTCTTTTTCTATTCCCTCAATTACCGTGCGAGCCTGCCATTTATCAAAACCCAGACCGCGTAGATTATAAGTGTCTGCACTGTCTAAGATGTCGCGGATTATAAATCCGTAGTCGACTGTTTCTCCAGGCGTTGCCGTGATTATTCCGTTTTCTACCCATGATAAAAAATTAACATTCTCTTTTCTGTAGCGTTCATAAGCCGTTTTCTGCGGAATGTAAAAGCGGTGCCTGAAAAAATATTTACCGTCTTTTTTGAAGCAGAGAGTAAAAGCGCAAAGGTCGTCTACCTGCGCAAGGTCTAAACCTCCGAAACACTCTACCCCCGTAAAATCTTTCCAGTCCGTTTTTATGTCTTTATTTTTCTGCCACGTCTCAATGGAAAGCCAGCTCTTTTCGCTTCCGCCTCCTCATATTCCAAACGTCTTAGCCTTAAACTCTGGTATCCTGTGCGGTGTTAGTTCTACATCGTCTAAGTGGCTTTTTATTACCGACGGGTCAATTATTGCGTTTAACGACGGGTTGGCTTTTATCCACACTTCTGGATTGTGGTAGTCGTCACCTTCGTCAAGCGCGTAAATAATGCAGAAAAAATCTTCCTGAGACTGCAGACCGTTCAATATTCTTTTTGTCTTTAAGTGCTGTTCATAGCAAGGAACTGAAACGTCTGTATCTGCCGTGGTTATCATTACGCCCTGAGTATCTTTTTTTGACGTTGTGCCGTATTCCATACTGACTAAAACCTTGTCGCTTTGAAATAAATGATATTCATCTAAACAGAAAAAGCGCGGGCGCAAACCGTCTGGCATTTTTCCCCCGTCGCAATAAAAGGCAAGTCGTGAACGTTCTTTGCTGTCTTTGAACGTGATAGCGCGGCTCATTGGCTTTAATACTTCAGCAAAAGCGCAAAGGCGGTCGGCTGCGTTCTGCTTCTTTTTTGTTTGATGATTTTGTTGATTTTGCAGAAAGGTATTTTCCGGTTAATTCATTCTTAAAACGAACGTAATAAACGCCGTTACGCAACAGTAAAGAAAATGGTTGAGATGCCATATTTTGCCCTCTATGTCACATTTTTATGTCACACTGCCACTTTTTAGAGCAAAAACCGCTGTTTCTGCGATTTTTCTTTAAAACAAAAAAGCGCGCAATCCTTTGTTTTATAATGAATTACGCGCTTTTGAGACTGGCGTGATTCGAACACGCGACCCTCTGCTTAGAAGGCAGATGCTCTAATCCAACTGAGCTACAATCTCGTATTCGTCCATATTATCAAAAAGCACGATTTAGTGCAATATAGACAAAGGAGAATCTATGCAAATTTTTAACAGACAAAAAGCACTTGAATTAGTTGGAAAAGACAGTGAACTTCTTTCAATTCTTTTGCAGGAATTTATAAAAACTGAATTTTCAGTTGAACACTTAATTCAGCTTATTCAGGAGAATAAAAAAGAAGAAGCTGCAGGCTATACGCACAGGGTAAAAGGTGCCGGACGGCAGCTTGCAATGGAAAAACTGGCCCAGAGCGGACAGAAATTAGAAGATGTTTTAAGAGGAAAAACAACGGGAGAAATGATTCCTCTTGTAGAAGAATTTTATAGTGATTATGAACAGGCGTTAAAAGAAGCAAAAAAGTTTATGAATGAATAAAAACTTTTGCATTCATCTTTTGCGTTACAAAAAAGCCTAGCCCCGATTGTAACGGCGCGCCTGGCGCGGTGCAAAGCACTGAAGGCGAAAGCCGGAACCGTGGAAAGCGGGATTATAATTACAGCAAAGCGCTGACTGCATTTTGCAGGTATTGTGTATAAATTGCGCTCCTTAAAAAACATAAAAAAAAGACCGGCTCTAAAGAGAACCGGCCTTTTGAAATTTTCGTCATTCTGAGTTTTGATCAGAATCTGACGTGTGACAGCCCCTGAAATAAATTCAAAGGTGACCTTATTTTAGAATGAACCTGCAACAGCTACTGCACATGCAACTGTACAGCCTACCATAGGGTTGTTTCCCATTCCCATAAAGCCCATCATTTCTACGTGAGCTGGAACTGAAGATGAACCTGCGAACTGTGCATCTGAGTGCATGCGGCCGAGAGTATCTGTAAAGCCGTAAGAAGCAGGACCTGCAGCCATGTTATCCGGATGCAATGTGCGTCCTGTACCACCACCAGAAGCTACAGAGAAGTATTTTTTACCTGCGAGGAGGCGTTCCTTCTTGTAAGTTCCTGCAACCGGGTGCTGGAAACGTGTCGGGTTTGTAGAGTTTCCTGTGATAGAAACGTCAACATCTTCGTGCCACATGATTGCAACGCCTTCGCGAACGTCGTCTGCACCGTAGCATTTTACGATAAGGCGTTCAGGGTTGTTGCCATATGGAACTTCTTTAACAACTGTAAGAGCCTTGTCTGTTCCTTCGCCGTTAAAGTAGTCGAATTTTGTCTGAACGTATGTAAATCCGTTGATGCGGCTGATGATCTGAGCTGCGTCTTTTCCAAGACCGTTCAAAATAACGCGGAGCTTGTTCTTGCGTACTTTGTTTGCATTTGCAGCGATCTTGATTGCACCTTCAGCAGCTGCGAAAGATTCGTGTCCTGCAAGGAATGCAAAGCACTGTGTTTCTTCAGAAAGAAGACGAGCACCAAGGTTTCCGTGTCCGAGACCTACCTTGCGGTCATCTGCTACAGAACCTGGAAGACAGAATGCCTGCAAGCCTTTTCCGATGTTTGCTGCAGCTGTAGAACCGGTTTTGTCGCCAGTTTTTTCTGCTTCTTTGATTGCGATTGCTGAGCCTAAAACGTAAGCCCATTTTGCGTCTTCAAAACAAATCTGCTGTGTTGACTGACAGATTTCGTAAGGATCAAATCCACGAGCCTTGCAAAGGTCGCGAGCCTGGTTCAAACCTTCTTCGCCTTCTGCAAAACCATATTCTTTTAAAGCCTTGTTTACCTGTGGGATACGGCCTTCATAATCTTCAAATAATGACATATCTATTTCCTCCGTTCCTACGATTATTCTTTACGTGGATCAATAAGGCGAACCATGCCCTGATCTTCTGTTACACGGCCATAGTGTGTGCGTGCCTTCTCGATTGCTTCTTTTGGATCTGTTCCAGCCTTGAGTGCGTCCATCAATTTACCGAAGTTGATGCAGTTGTAGCCGATAACCTGGTTGTCCTTGTCAACAGCCATTGTCTCTACATAGCCTTCTGTCATTTCAAGGTAGCGGGGACCAGTCTTGCGTGTTGCGAACATTGTTCCAACCTGAGAGCGGAGGTTCTTTCCGAGATCTTCAAGAGAAGCTCCAACTTTAAGACCGCCTTCTGAGTAAGCTGACTGTGTGCGTCCGTAAACAATCTGCATGAAAAGTTCGCGCATTGCAGTGTTGATTGCATCGCAAACAAGGTCAGTGTTCAGGGCTTCGAGAAGAGTTTTTCCAATAAGAATTTCACTTGCCATAGCAGCTGAGTGAGTCATACCAGAACAGCCGATTGTTTCTACAAGAGCTTCTTCAATGATTCCGTCTTTAACGTTCAAAGAAAGCTTGCAGCATCCCTGCTGTGGTGCACACCAGCCGATACCGTGTGTAAAACCTGAAATGTCTTTGATTTCCTTTGCCTGAACCCATTTTCCTTCTTCTGGAATTGGAGCAGGTCCGTGATATGCGCCTTTAGCCAAAGGACACATATGTTCTACTTCTGCTGTGTAGATCATAGATTTCTCCTAAAAATAAAAATCTCGTTTGATTTCGTCTCTTTTTAGGAAGAGACAGTTTCTCTGATGCACGGAGTCTTTTTTCAGTTAGTTGAATATAAACCGTGCATTATTTTTGCTTCTGATTATAGTTTTTTTAAAAACTTAATACAATCAATTTGTAAAAATTAAAAAGAGAGTGCATTCAAATCTAACAAAAAAATAAAGAAACTCCCCCTCACCTTTGTTTCACTAGCCCAAAGCGTGGCTTTCGAGAATTGCAATGATGATTCCACCGATAAGGACTGAACCAATCTGCCCCGAAACATTTGCACTAACCGCATGCATAAGGATAAAGTTCTGGTCATCTTCTTTTAATGCCATTTTCTGAACAACACGGCTTGCCATCGGGAAGGCAGAAAGTCCGCAGGCTCCAAGCATCGGGTTGAGCTTATTCTTTCTGAAAAGATTAAGGAATTTGGCAAATAAAACTCCGCACATTGCATCTCCGACAAAGGCAATAAAACCTAAAACCATGATTAAAAGTGTTGCCGGCTGCAAAAAGTTTTCTGCACGCATTGTTCCACCAACGCTGATTCCAAGTAAAAGAGTTACAATGCTTGCAAGTTCATTCTGTGCTGATTTTGAAAGTTTTTCGATTACGCCGCATTCACGGATTAAATTGCCGAACATCAAAAATCCCATTAAAGGAGCAGAAACCGGAACTAAAATTCCGCAGACAACGGCAACAATAACAGGAAAGGCAACTGTAACCCATTTTGGAATGTTTGAATCAACTCCAGTAACCCGAAGCAGTCTTTCTTTTTTTGTCGTTAAAAGTTTTATTACAGGAGGAAGAATAAGAGGAACTAAAGACATGTATGAATAGGCAACGACCGTAATAGGACCTAAGAGTCCCGGGGCAAATTTTCTGGAAACAAAGATTGCCGTAGGACCGTCTGCAGCACCGATCGTTCCAATGCTCAGTGCATCTGCCCAGTTAAACCCAAACACATAATGAGCAAGAACTGCTGCAACGAAAATTCCAAAATGAGCAACGATTCCAAAAATGAGCATCCACGGACGCTGTAAAAGCGGGCGGAAGTCTATCATGGCACCAACGCCAATAAAAATTAAAAGCGGGAAAAGTTCCGTCATGATTCCTGCATTGTATAAAATCTGCAGTGCACCAGTTTCGCCGTCGTGTGCCCATAAAATTTCCAGAGGAAGGTTTACAAGAATTGCACCAAAACCAATCGGCAGAAGAAGGGCCGGTTCATAGTCTTTTGCAACCGCAAGATAGATTAAAACCGCACCAATTGCATACATTGCAAACTGAGACGGACCAAGAGCTCCGATTCCCTGCATAAAATAAGAACCGAGTGAACTAAAAAAACTCATACTGTACCTCCAGACCAAAAAAAAGACCTTTTGCCCACAAAGACTGCAACTGGCAGTATCTGTGAACAAAAGGTCTTGTTTCTTCAAGTCTTAGTTTTGAAGCCGCAGAACCAGATTCAAAAGAACCGGTTGTTGATTCTGCGAGGATTAACTACTCCCCTTTTGGAATAATAATGTTAAGCGAATAATAAAGTAGAAAAATGTCTCGTGTCAAGTAGCATAAAACCTTCTGCAAATAAAAGGCAGACTGCAGGCCTGATGACATAAAGCCACCAGACCTGCCTGATTTACCTTAAACAAACTCTAAGTTACCGTCTGAGCCCAAAGTAAGCTTAATCTGCGCATTTTCGCCAAACCTGCCGGAAAGAATCTCTTTTGCAAGCGGGTTTTCGACGTAGTTTTGAATTGCTCTTTTTACAGGGCGCGCACCAAAGTTCTGATCGTAGCCGGCATTGCACAGAAAGTTTACTGCACTGTCGTCAAATGCAAGCTTTATGCGGCGTTCTGCAAGGCGTTCACAGACTTTTTCAAGCTGAATGCGGACAATCCCGCTTATTACGGATTTTTCGAGGCGGTTGAACATTACGATTTCGTCGATTCGGTTTAAGAATTCCGGTTTAAATGATTTCTTTAAAAGATAATCAATTTTTTCCTTCAGTTCAGGTGAATCAAACTTTCCGTTTTCGCCTGCTTCAAGAATTTCCGAACTTCCCAGGTTTGACGTCATAATGATGATTGTATTCTTAAAGTCAACAACCCTTCCCTGTCCGTCTGTAAGCCGTCCGTCATCGAGAACCTGCAGCAATACGTTGAATACGTCAGGATGCGCTTTTTCTACTTCATCAAAGAGAATTACAGAATACGGTCTTCTGCGCACGGCTTCTGTAAGCTGGCCTCCTTCGTCATAGCCTACGTATCCCGGAGGAGCTCCAATCAGACGAGACACACTGAATTTTTCCATGTATTCAGACATATCAATTCTTGTAAGTGCCTTTTCGTCATTAAAGAGGAAGTCTGCAAGAGTTTTTGCAAGTTCAGTCTTACCGACGCCTGTAGGTCCGATAAACATAAAACTTCCGAGAGGCCTGTTTGGATCGTTAAGTCCTGCTTTGTTACGGCGGATTGCATCGCTTACAACTTTTACAGCCCTGTCCTGACCTATTACGCGCTTATGAAGAACATCTTCAAGCTGAACGTATTTCTGCTTTTCGCTTGTGAGCATCTTGCTTACAGGAATTCCTGTCCAGACACTTACAACGCGGGCAATGTCTTCTTCCGTTACTTCCTGCCTTAAAAGAGAAGCATCTTCTGAATTAACTCTTTTTTCGTCGGCAGCCTGGCTTTCTGCAAGCTGTTTTTCAAGGTCTGGAATGGTTGAATATTTTAATTCCGCAGCTTTTCCAAGGTTGCCTTCGCGGGTGTATTTTTCTTCTTCAAAACGTGCACTTTCGAGCTGTTCCTTGAGTTTTCTTGTTCTGTCAATCTGGGCTTTTTCGTTCTGCCATTCCATCTTCATGGTATCGCGTTTGTTAGTAAACTCAGCAAGTTCTTTTTCAAGTTTTTCGAGCCGTTCACAGCTTGCCTTGTCCGTTTCTTTTGAAAGTGACTGTTTTTCAATCTGAAGCTGAAGAATCTTTCGTTCAAGCTGGTCTAAGGCAGTAGGTTCACTTTCAATTTCCATTTTTAAGCGGCTGGCAGCTTCGTCTACAAGGTCAATTGCCTTATCCGGCAAAAAACGGTTTGTAATGTAGCGGTTAGAAAGTTCTGCTGCGCTGACTAAAGCTTCATCGTTGATTTTTACTCCATGATGAATTTCGTACTTGTCACGAAGTCCACGCAAAATTGCAATTGTATCTTCGACCGTCGGTTCTGCACACAAAACCTGCTGAAACCTTCGTTCGAGGGCGCTGTCTTTTTCTATATATTTGCGGTATTCGTTCAAAGTTGTAGCACCGATTACGTGCAGTTCTCCACGGGAAAGAGCCGGCTTTAAAAGGTTAGAAGCGTCCATGCTGCCTTCACTCGCACCTGCTCCAACGATTGTATGAAGTTCATCAATAAAGAGAATTATCTGCCCTTCACTCTTTGTAACTTCGTTGATTACAGCCTTGAGCCTTTCTTCAAATTCTCCGCGGAATTTTGCACCTGCAACAAGGCTTCCCATGTCGAGGCTTAAAAGCCTTTTATTCTTTAAGCTTTCTGGAACATCTCCGCTTGCAATTCTGCGGGCAAGACCTTCTACAATTGCTGTCTTACCGACCCCCGGTTCACCAATTAAAACAGGATTATTCTTTGTGCGTCGCACGAGAACCTGCATTACACGGCGGATTTCTTCGTCGCGGCCAATTACAGGATCTATCTTGTCCTGGCGTGCACGGGCAGTTAAGTCTGTGCAGTATTTTTCGAGTGACTGCATCTTGCTTTCCGGATCCTGGCTGTCTACACGCTGGTTTCCACGAACAGATTTTAAGCTATCGAGGATTGATTCCTTTGTAATTCCGTTTCTGCGTAAAAGTTCGCCTGTTTCGTCGTCGCTTTCGCTCATTGCAAGGAGAATATGTTCAACCGACAAAAACTGATCTTTTAAGTCAGCCATGTGTTTTTCTGCCTTTGCAAGAACTTTCTGAGCTTTTGCAGAAAGTGCCATCTGAACGTTTCCGCTCACCTTCGGCTGGTTTTGAATTATGTTTTTTGTTTCTGCAAGAAGGCTCTGGACATTAACTCCAATTCTTTCTACGACAGGTTTTACAAGACCGTCTTTCTGTTCAAGAAGGGCAGCCAGAATATGTGCAAGTGAAATTTCAGCATTATCATTCTGCTGGGCAAGGGCACTGGCTTCCTGCAAAGCGTCCTGCGCCTTTAAGGTAAACTGTTCAATATTCATCTTTTGCCTCCATTTTTGTCTTTCAAGTTCAAAATACTAATAAAAATTTAAAAAGGCAAAAAAAAGAATGGAAAAAATTCAACGATACATAAAGGCAAAACCTCTGACGCGTTAAGTGTTTTATCAATAGAAAAACAGTAAAGCTTTACTCTCCTTTCTGTTCTGTTTGGGCAGTTGCAGCTTCTGCTTCTTCCCTGCGCTGCCGGGCTTCCCATTCGCTCTTTTCTATGAATTCTGCAGTAACCGCTCCGTTTTCTTCGTTTACGCTGGTTAAAGCATACTGCTCGTAATTTTTTACAAGCCAGTTATCGTATTCTGTCCAGGTTGAAAATGTCTGTGTCATTTTTTCTCCAATTTCCATTAATCAGGCTGTCTTCTGAAAAATTTTCCGAGAATGTCCTTTGATTCAAGTACGTTTATAAAGGCAGCCGGATCGACTGTTCTTAATTCTTTTTCAAGATTTCCGCTTTCTGCTGCAGAAACTACGGTATAAACAAGTTTATGAGTTTTTCCGGAATATTCTCCGCGGCCTTCAAAAACTGTAGCGCCGTGGTTTGTAAGTTCGTGGATTTTCTGGTAGATTTCTTCACTTTTGTCTGTAATTATAAGCAGGGTAATTTTTGAATATTTTTTATAGAGAATCGTAGTAACCTGGCTCGACGTAAACTGAAAGATAATTGAATAAAGCGCCTTGTCCCAGCCGACTAAAAGCCCGGCCACAACGAGAACAACGCAGTTAAAGCCGAAAATTATATTCCAGGCAGAACGGCCTGTTTTTTCAGAAATATAAATTGCAATAAAATCTGTTCCGCCGGAAGAACTTTCTGCAAAAAGACAGCAGACAACTGCAACTGCATTTAAAATTCCGCCAAATACAGAACAGAGAAGAATATCGCTTGTAACGTGCAGCCATTCAACTCCTGACAGAATGTCAGTAAAAAGACCGGAAATTAAAATCATTACGACACTAAAAATCGTAAATTTTTTTCCGATAAACTTAAATCCAATCCATGCAGGAATTACGTTAAACGCATACACAACCACAGAATACGGAAGATGGATTCCAAAAAACTTTTTAAAAATGTCCTGCAGTAAAAGTGTAATTCCAGTAAAACCGCCTGGAAAAAGTTCGCCGGCATGAACAAAGGTTACAATGTTCACAGCCATTAAAAAACCGCCGAGAACTACAAGCAGAACTCTCTTAATATCACGTGTTAAAAACTTCATATACAAAAAAACAACAAATTACCCTAAAAAAGTCTGGATGTCGAGTTTAACAGGTTCGAATGTCAAGTTTCAATAAAAACATATCAGACAGCCTTTTTAAGTCATGCTGAATTTTATTTCAGCATCTACCCTGTATTTAGCGGGTAGATTCCGAAGCAAAGCCAGCGAAGGCTTGCAGGTTCGGAATGACTCTGGCACTATATCCTACAGTTTTATTGAACAGCCCCGTAAAAGTGCTTCCCGGTAGACTTCTTCATAATTATGACAGCTTTTTGTCCATGTAAAGTCCTGCGACATTGCCTGTTTCTGCATTTTTTTGATGTGGTCTTTTTTGTTGTAATAAGCCCACACTGCCCAGCCCACAGTGTCGTAAACTGCCTGAGGAGTAAGGCTGTCAAACATAAAGCCGGTTCCTTCCCCTGTTTCCTGGTTATAGTTTTTTACAGTGTCGGCAAGACCGCCTGTGCGGCGAACAATCGGCAAAGTTCCGTAGAGTTCAGAATACATCTGGTTCAATCCGCATGGTTCGTACTGGCTCGGCATTAAGAAGAAGTCTGAACCTGCTTCAATCAGGTGGCTGAGTTTTTCGTTATAACCGATTTTTGCACGGAAGTTCGGTAATTTTGACTGCAGGGAGTTGATTTCATCTTCCGCCCAGCGTTCCCCGCTTCCAAGCAGAACAAACTGAACGTCCATTGTAGTACAGATTCCCCAGAGACTTCCGTAGCCTGGAGCAAGCACTTCTGCAATTCCCTTCTGGCTTGCAAGACGGCCAATCATTCCAATAACAGGAACGTCAGCCCTTACGGGAAGTCCAAAATATTCCTGGAGAGCTTTTTTACATTCTGCCTTTCCAGCCATATTCTTTGCAGAGTATTTTGCAGGAATCAATTCATCTTTTTCCGGATTCCAGATTTCTGTATCAACTCCGTTTACGATTCCCTTTACAACATCGCTTCTGACACGAAGCAAACCGTCGAGCCCGAACCCGCCTTCTGCAGTCTGTATTTCCTTTGAATATGTCGGACTTACAGTGGTAACCATGTCTGCACACGAAATTCCTGCCTGTAAAAAGTTAATTGCTCCGTTGTGCTCAAAACCGGCACCATAATAAAGGTTCCAGTCAATTCCAAGGTCAGTAAATTTGTCTTTACCGTAAACTCCCTGGTAGCCCATATTATGAATCGTAAAAACAGATGCAGTGTTTCTAAAAGCTTCCTGACTGCGGCAAACATGCTTTACAAGAACAGGAGCCAAGGCAGCTGACCAGTCATGAGCGTGTACAATATCCGGGAACCAGCCGAGTTTATTGCAAACCTGCAGGGCTCCGTGGCAAAGCAGGCTGAATCTGTAAGGATTGTCAGAAAAATCAGGTTCTGCTCTTGTTCCATAAACCCCGTCGCGGCCAAAACAGTTTTCGTGGTCAAGAAAATAAACTTCAACCTTTTCAAAGCCTGGAAGAACTGTTGAATAAACAGCCGTCCACTCCTGCCCTGTTCCGACAGGAACGCCTAGCGGTCCGGGAAGTTTTTCAAGATTGCGTCTGTCTATCTTGTAATAGCGCGGCATTACGATTTTTACTTCGTGTCCAAGTTTACTCAAACTTCCTGCAAGAGCCGAAACTGCGTCGGCAAGTCCGCCGGTTTTTGCAAACGGAACGGCTTCTGCGCTGACCATCAGTATTTTCATAATTCAAATTCCTCCATAAAAAAATTATCTTGCAGCTTCTATAAATGCTTTTTCGCTATTAACAATAGTTTTTTCACTTACGCAGTAAGCAAGACGGAAATATCCTTTTTTCCCAAAGCCTGTGCCAGGTGCACTCAAAATAAAGAATTTCTTCAAATGATCACAAAAAGCACCATCGTCTTCATTCCAACTGTCAGGAACTTTTACAAAAAGATAGAATGCGCCTTCTGGTTTGCAGTATTTAAAGCCAGCTTTATCCAGGATTGCCGTAAGAAGATCACGCCTTTTTGCATAGGAAGAATAGTCAACCTTTGCGTTCCACGCCTTTGCAACAACTTTCTGGAAAAAAGCAGGAGCATTAACACAGCCGAGAGTCCTCAGGCAGAATGTGCACGCGCTTATAAACTCATCAGCATCTTCGCAGGCCGGGTTTACCGCAATATAGCCGATTCTCTCCCCTGGAAGCGACAGATCTTTTGCAAAGCTCGAAACAATAACAGCATTTTCGTATTCCCCAAAAACTGGAGCAACAGTTACACCGTCGTAAACAATTGCGCGGTAAGGTTCATCGCAGATAAGATAAGGCATGCGTCCGCATTTTTTTCCATGCTCTTTTAACGCAAGCGAAAGTTCTTCAATATCTTTTTTTGAATAAACCTTTCCGGTCGGATTGTTCGGAGTATTTATTAAAACAGCAGCAGTTTTAGAAGAAAGACAGGCTGCAATAGCCTTTACATCAAGCGAAAAATCTTCTTTTGCACTCACTTCAACAAGTTTTCCGCCATAATTAGAAACATAATGTCTGTATTCGGCAAAGAAAGGTGCAGGAACAATTACTTCATCACCTTCGCTCAAAATTGCCTTAAAAACACAGTTCAGTGCGCTCGCTGCTCCGACAGTCATTACAACATTTTTTCCTTCAAGCTTTACGCCCTGTTCTCCGCCAACTTTCTGAGCCATTGCTTCCCTTGCTGCAGGATAGCCGGCATTAGGCATGTAACCGTGGCAGCCGTGGCTTGTGTCGCGGGCAACTTCTAAAATTGCACTTGTAACTTCTTCCGGCGGGTCTAAATCAGGGTTTCCGAGCGAAAAATCAAAAACATTGTCCTGACCATATTTTTTTTTGAGCTGTATTCCTTCGTCAAACATTTTTCTGATTACAGACGAACCTTTTGAATTCATAATTTCCTTAATTTTTGGAGCAATCATTTTTTCCTCTTTTTGCTGGCGCCACCCGCTTTTTAAGCGGGTCGGAGAGCTGCGGGCTTCGGTGCCCTCGGTGCTACGCACCGGCCTTCGGCCGCCCTGCGCATTCCTGGCGCTTTTTTTTTCTGGCAGTAAAAAATTATATCACTACAGACTGATTTTGTAACTTACCGCTCCTTTTCAACTTTGAATAAACAGCTAAATGCCGAGTTTATTTGTAAAAAAAATGCAAATAGCCGTAGCCGAGGTTCTGACCACAAACTCATTCTGAACACAGTGAAGCATGATGTTTGGGGGCAGGTTCTCGGTGAGAGGCTATTTGAAAATGTATCAGCAGAAAACCGACATTTAACTGACTTATTGAGAACAAGTGTTTTTTTTAGTAAACTTTGCAAACTATAAGGAACAATATGAAAAAATCAATCTTTACAATTCTTGCATTCACGGCTTTAAATCTGGCAGTTTCTGCCCTGCCATTCAATTCAAAACTTTCTTCACAGGAAAAACAGACTCTCGAGAGCGGCGAAGTTTTAATCCGCAACATCGATTCAATCAAAGACATCTGCGTAAACGAAACAGCAGAAACTAAAAAAATCATTTCAACAATGAAAAAACTCGATCCGGCCTACGTTGCAGAAGTAATACAGGTACGCCCCTACAAAGGCAACGAAAACTTAAAAGAAGAACTCGATAAAATTCTCTGCAATATCGAAGGCTACGTTGGAATTCCCTATTATTCTCAGCAGGCAGAAAAATGGTACGAACTTTATTCTTCTGCAGAAATAAAAAACATAGTTCAGGAAGGCGAAGACAGAACAATCGACTGTATCCTGGAAATGTCCCTTTTCGGCAAATTCAATGCACAGATAGACATTACGGACAATAAAGACTTTTATTACTACGAAACAAAAAACATTGACAAGCTCGTTTACCACGAAAAATTTACAGCCGTAAAACCCGAGAAAATGAAGTCCTGCATTACAATTTTCCGCGACGGCGACAACTGGATTTTATACGCAATCGGTGGCGTTGACTGCCCTAAAGTATGGTTTTTAAGCAAACGCATAGAAATTTCCTTTATGAACAGAATTAAAACATTCTGCAACTTTATTTTTTCAAAAATTTAATTAAATAAACGGTTGCTTTATGGAAACATTCACAATAATTCCCGAAAAAATCGTCTTTGGCGGAAGCTGTCTTGCAAAAGTAAACGGTAAAAATGTTTTTATTCCTTTTGCAATTCCCGGCGAAAAAATCGAAATAGAAATAACAAAGTCATTCCGCGACTACGATCTTGCAAAAATCGTAAAAGTAATTGAACCTTCTGCCCACAGGGTAATGCCTTTCTGTCCGCTTTACGGAAAATGCGGAGGCTGCAACATGCAGCACATAGACATTGAATACCAGAGGCAGTTAAGAAGTTCAATGCTCAAAGACTGTTTTGAACGCGAAGGAATTGCCTGCCCACCAATCGAAATAATCAGCGGAAGCGAAAAAAATTACCGTTCACGCCTGCAGCTGACAGACGGCGGCTTAAACGAAAAAAATTCAAATAATGTCTTAAACTTAAACTACTGTCCGGTTGCAACGGAACAGATCAATAATTATCTTTCCAGGGTTCCTCAAAATGAACGTCCGGAAGGAAGGGTTCACTTTTTTGGAGACAAAAGAATTGTTTCTTCCTCTCAAATTCAATTTGAACAGCTTGTAATTGCAGACGAAACCAGACGCGAACTGTGGGCACAAAAACAGGTCGGCAAGGCAAAAAAAACTGCGAAAAATAAGGTAAAGCAGAGGTTTGCAGGAACTTTTGCAGATTCAAAAAACCTTTGCACGGTAAACCTTGCAGGCAAAAAAGTTGAATTTGATGTCCAGGGATTTTTTCAGTCAAACATGGAAGTCCTCGAAAAAACAATAAAGGCAGTCTGCTTTAACATGGGCGGAACAAACGTTCTTGATATGTACAGCGGTGCAGGAACATTTTCTGTTTTTCTTGCAGACATTTTTAATAAAACCTATCTCGTTGAACACAACAGGGACGCACTTGTTCATGCAGAAATAAACATGGCAGGAAAATTACACGAAACCTACGGCCTAAGCGGAAGCAAGTGGGTAAAAGAAAATGCTCCCCAGATTCTTGCAAAAAACGGACCTTTTGATGCAGTCGTAATCGATCCACCGCGTTCAGGAATGGAAAAAGAAGTCTGCGAATGGCTTTGCAAAAACAAAACAGCGCAAATCAGAAGCGTTTCCTGCGATCCTTCTACTCAGTCAAGGGATGCAAAAAAACTCATAGATTCAGGCTACAAACTTACAAGACTGTATTTACTGGATTTTTATCCGCAGACAGCTCATATAGAAAGCCTTGCGTGCTTTGAATACATATAACTGAATGTTCACTGTTAATAAAAATATTTCAAACAGACTCCAGCCGGGAACGTTTAAAAAGCCGCTCACAGGATTTTTCTGCACTTTTATTTATGTACTTTTTGCAGTTTCTGTTCTTTACGCTCAGGACAGTTCAGCCTTGCGTTCGGTAAATATTTCTAAAACAAAGCCTTCCTGGCAGGCCGTTATCGGTGGAGAAAGCGTTGCTCCTGCAGCCCAGACTTCTTACGGTTTTGCAGTCGTAACAGACGGCCGCATGATAAGCACCTGTACTTCCAGCGGGAACGTAATGTGGCAGAAAAGCATTCAGGGGCGTCCTTCTTCTGCTTTTACATCCTTCGGAGACTTTTTGTACGCAGTTACAAATGATTCAGTCCTGAACTTTATAAATCCGAGCGGAAAAACGCTATGGAGCGTTGACTGCGGTTTTAAGGTTATTCAAAGTCCTTTATGCGGACGCGACGGAAGAGTTTTTGTCTATGGAAACAAAAATCTTGCCTGCTACGGCCTGAAAGGAAGCCGGAAGTGGAATTTAGAGATTGAAGATGCTCAGCTCAGACAGATAAATGAACTTCCAGACGGAAGTCTTCTTGCACTTACAGAAAACGAAGAAAATTCAAAAACAAAGGGAATAAGAATAAGTCCTTTTGGGCAGATTCTCGAAAACATTACTTTTGCCGGAAAAATCGTCTGTGCTTCAAATTCAACTGACGGCGTACTCCTTTCTTTTTCTGACGGTTCGTTCGGGCTTTGCACAAGCGAAAACTCAGGAACTGTTTCCAGATGGGTTTTAAAAAATCCGGCATCTTCTTCAATAATAAAACTGATTATAAGTTCTAAAGACATTTCTGCCCTGCTTTACAACGAAGGAACGCAATTAAAAGTTCTTATGATTAAAAACCAGACAGGAGAACTTTTAAAAACCTTTTCCTGCGGAACTCTGAACTTAAACGACGTTGTTTCGTTCCGTGCAACCTTGCAGGGATTTTTTGTAAGCGACAGTTTCCGTGCAATAGAATTTGACGGAGACGGAAATATTTTCTGGGAAGCATTTCTTCCTTCGCGCGCAAACTGGAATTACATCTCCTATACGGATTTTAATCAGCTTTTATTATGCCAGAAAGACTGGACTTTAAATGCATATTTAATGAATCAGTCTGTAAAAAACAAAAAAACTTTATTTTCTCAGAAAGAAATTCAGCCTTATACAACGCCTTCAAAAAAAATACAAAAATACGACGGCATAATTTATTCTTCAATCAGCCGGCAAAGAATCGAAGAAATAAAAAATGCATTTTATTCAAAAAAATTCGGCACTGAAGAAAAACAGATGCTCGAAGAACTTCAGGAACTTTCGCTCTGTTACAAAGAAGAACTTTACGACTCTACAAAAAACAGCCGCGAAGACAATTCATTCTTTTCTAAAAATCCGCTTTATACACAGCCTTTTTTGCAGGCAATGAGCGAAAGCGAAACAGACATTTTTACAGGCGATTTTGCAGTTCTTTTACAGAACGAAACTTCTCCGCTTATGCTGCAGACGCTTATAACCCAGGCAGGAAATTCTCTTTACGACAAAGACGGAGAAATCTTAAAGACTTTTGAAAATATAATAACTAAAAAACTTATGAGGCGTGACACAAAAACCGCAGAACTTATCTGCGACGCAACTTACAGAATCGTTTCTTTCATGGGTCGCCCGGCCTTTTACAGGCAGGGAAAACAGATTGTTTCAGTCTTAATGAGTTCAAGATTTGACACAGAGACCCAGGAATATGCCCGCACAACATTTTCTAAAATCATGAGCCTGTAACGCGGAGCTCCGCTAAGTTTTTACACGCTTATTCATTTCGTGATATAATCCGCCTTAAGTTTTGGAGGAATTTTATGAAACTTTGCAAACTGATTAGTACAGCGCTTTTTATTCTTGCATTCGGCGCAAATGTTTTTGCAATTGAAGTAGACAAACAGGAACTTGAAAGCGTTTCTGCACAGACAATTGTTTTTGAAAACTACACTGGACCTCATTCTGTTGTAAATACGGCTTCTCAGATTGCAGGAATCGGAAGCGAAATGGCAGCAACTGTTGCAAAATCCCCGGAATCTTTTTTAACGGCAGGGGCTTCGCTGCGATACCAGATTATTCACGCTGTTGACAGCTCAGAACAGGGAAAGCTCGACGCAGATATTTTTGTAATCGGTTCTTCTTCCACAATTGACCATATTAAAAACGTAAGAAGAATTATTGCAGCGTATTTAGTAAACGCTTACGGTTATTCACAGGCAGACGCTGACACAATTGCAGCATTTGTAACTGTTTACAACGCAGTTTACCGAACAAATCTTTCTTATTTTTCTTCAAAATACAAAAAAATCGTTACTGACAACCTCTCCCAGGAAAAAGCAGGAATTGCATTAAGCTACCGCGAGTGGCCGGGCAAAACTCAGATTGTAATTCCTCTTGCAGATTTAAAAGGCGGATTGAGCACGGTTGACACTTCTGTTATTTCGGACAAAAAAGTTGTTCAGTCAATGCAGGACGAAGATGACAAAGGCGTTGATTCAAGAAAACAGATGGTAGACATAAAAGAACGCGAAGCCGACAACGCACAGGAAAAGGCAAATGCAGCTCAGAAAAAGGCTGTTGAAGAATCTTCTAAATTAAAGGAAGAACAGCAGAAGTCACAGGAAGCAAAGCAGGAAGCTGCCCAGGCACAAAAAGAAGCCCAGGAAGCACAGAAAAAGGCGGAAGAAGCTCCACAGGACGCACAGGCTCAAAAAGAAGCTCAGGAAGCACAGAAAAAAGCTGAAGAAAAACAGCAGGAAGCAGAGGAGCAGGAACAGAAAACTGCAGAACAGGAACAAAAGGCTGAAGAAGCAAAGCAGGAAGCTTCTCAGGCACAGACACAGGCAGACACAAAACGAACTGAAGCTCAAACTGAACGCACAACGATTGCGCAGGATCAGCAGACGATTGTCCGCGAACAGACAGCAACCGAAAATGCTCCAAGTGTTTACGGCTTGCGCGCCATTGACGATCTTGGACTTCTTTCTGCCCTTGTCCGCATGAACGCAAATACAGGAGACGTAATAAAAGAATCTCCGGTAACCGTTATAAGAAGCCGCACAATCTACGAAACTGCAGACGGATACATTGCAATTGCAGGCGTAACTTCAGGAAACGGAACTGTAAAACTCGTTGTTCTCGATAAAGAAAATATGGAAATTACAATGGAAAGTTCAGAAACTGTCGCAGAAAATTCTGTTCTGGTGCAGGACGGTAATTCCTACTATTGCGTAATCCAGGAAGGCAAAAACTTTGTAGCTGCAAAATTCAACGAAAAGGCAGAAAACCTTTTAAAATCTCCTGTTGCTGTAAAGCCTGCAACTCCGCTGACAATTACACAAAATGGAATTCTCGTAACTTCCAGCGCAAATAAACCAGTTCTGCTTAATACAAAGGATTTAACGGCTGTATCGCAAAATCAGGACAAAAATTACAACGCAAAGTAAAACAAACCCTTTAAGACTGTTATTCCGGCCACCGCGCCGGATTTTTTTTTGCAGATGTTCCTTTTTTTTGAATGCTTGATAACAAGTTTTTTGAATTATATAATTTTAAGAATGAACCGTCAGATTAAATTATTTTTTGTTTTAGCTTTTATTTTTACTTCATTCAGCAGTTTTGCAAGCGGGAAAAAAGACACACTCTTTGCAGCAGTTGAATCTGGAACAGAAAAAGAAATTAAATCAGTCCTAAAAGATAATCCTGAATACGTAAACATCAGGGATGGTGCAGAAAAAATAAATCCATTAATGACTGCATTAAAAGCAGACCGCCCGCTTTCCGTCATTAAAATTCTTCTTAAATACGACGCACAGCCAATGCAGCTGGACAATTCAAAAAGAAACTCAATCATGTATGCTGCAGAATATTCTACAGACCCGAAAGTTCTTGAAAAAATAATAAAATCAACTTCGTTTTTTAAATATTTCAGGGCAAGGAATATTTTAAAAAAAGACATTAACGGAAAAACTTCCTTTGATTATGCCCGCGAAAATCCTGTTCCAGAGCAGATGCTCTCTGTTCTAAACATGTTCACTGCAGAAAAACTCCCTGAAGAAAAAGTTAAGGAAGAAAATAAAACCAAAGAAACTCAGGATCAAGTTCAGCCACAAACACCTAAAGAAGAAGAAACAGTTGAAGTTAACCAGGAAGCTCCAGCGGAAGAAGCAGGACAGACGGAAGTTCCAGTTCCACTTCCAGCCATTTCGGTAACTTCTGAAGCAACTCAGAGCCAGGACGAAACCCCGGCTCAGCCACAAACGCAGGAGCTGGACATTCAGGAAAAAGAAAACACTACCCCGCTTTTTGATTTTACTTCTGTTACACAGGAACTGCAGGAACAGACAGACGAAGACTTTTCAGCGTATTCAAAAACATATCTGTTTGACTTTGCCTGCGATGATGAACAGGACACAGAAGTTCCGCAAGCTTCTGCTGACGATATCCACACTTTTATAGAAAATGCAGACGCAAAAGACTTAAGCGGACGCACAAAACTCATGCTTGCCAGCAAAAAAGGAAATTTAGAACTTGCGGAAAATTTAATTTATTCAAAAGCAGATGTAAACGCACAGGATAACGACGGCTGGACTCCGTTAATGTTTGCAGCACGTTTTTCTGCAAGCCCAAAAATGATAAAGCTCCTTATAAAAAATGGAGCAGACATAAAGCAGAAAAATAATTACGGAGTAACTTCTTTAAGGCTTGCAGCAGGTTTTTCTGATTCTCCGGCAATTGTTGCAGAACTTCTAAACGCCTACGAAGCTACCGACAGCGAAGTTTTATCGGCCTTTGTTTATGCGGTAAGTTCTTCGGCCCCGGCACAGATTTTAGAAGCCTTTTATAAAAAAGGAATTCCTCTGAATACTGCCTACGAAGGCAAAACAGCCTTAATGTATGCAGCAGAATCAAACAAGGATACAAAAACACTTGAGTGGCTTTTAAGCAAAGGCGCAAAAAAAACATACAGAACCAGAAACGGCATGACGGCTTTTGATTTTGCAAAACAGAACAAAAAACTGCCGCACGATGAAATTTACTGGACTTTAAATATTTCTGGAGAATAAAAAATGAGGATTACAGGCGGAAAGCTAAAAGGAAGAATAATAAAGTGCCCGGACGGAGTAATCAGGCCGGCAATGGACCGCATGCGGGAATCTGTTTTTGCGGTTATTGGAGATTTAACGGGAAAAAGCTGGCTGGACTTATTCAGCGGATCCGGGACAATTGCAATAGAAGCAGTAAGCCGTGGAGCAACACAGGTTCAGCTCTGTGAAAAAGACAAAATAAAAATAAAGACAGTTTTAGACAATGTTTCTGTTACCGAAAAAGAATGCGGAGTAAAAATCGGCTGCCATTTTATGGCTGTTGAACTTTTATTAAAACGCTGTAAAGACAGGTTTGATTTTATCTTTTTTGATCCGCCGTTTCCGTATAAGTTCAGAAAGGATTTAATAAAGGCTGTTGATAAATATTCACTGCTAAATAAAGACGGGACTGTTCTTATCCACTACCCTGAAGAAGATTCTCTGCCGGAAAAAATCGGAAATCTTGTTTTAACGGACAAAAGAATTTACGGACGTTCAATCGTAAATTTCTATAAGAGAATTGAAGATTTAAGCAAAGAAGAAAAAAGCGTTAGTGATGGTAGCCCCGCCGAAGGCGTTGGCGCGCAGCGCCAATGAAGGCGAAAGCCGTAAGTGCGGACAGCACGACCTGCCGCAAGGCAGGGAACGCCCAAAACTAAATTTCTTGACTTTATGAATGTTCATGCTAAAATTTGTTCTAGTCAAAATATAAAGGTAAAAAAGTGAATACCACATCTGGAAGCTCATTTCTCTCTACTGAAGAATCTCACAGAAACGCCGGTGGATTTATAAAAGTCACGGACAGTCCTTTAAAGACTCTGACTTCTGAGCAGAAAGTTGCATTAAACCGCAAAGGTAATGAACTTTTTAACAATGGCAGAACAGAGGAAGCCGCAAGAATTTTTATTACGACCGGTTACTCTGACGGCCTTACCAGGGTTGGAGACGTTTATTCAAAAAAAAATCAATCGTTAAAAGCTCTTAAATTTTATATTCTGGCAAAAAACAAAAACAAATGTGAATCTATTTACGAAAAACTTGCGCAGATAATTTCACGTTTGCAAAAAGAATAACCATCTAAAAAAAATGGGGAGTACAAAATGTCAGAAGAATTAAAAACAGAACTTTCAGACGAAATTTTAGCTGGAGAAACCGGAGAAGAAAAAGATGAAGTTTCTGAGCGGATTGCAGAAATATCAAAAAACGGTTACCAGCTGCTAAAAGAAAATAAAATCCAGGAAGCAGTCGATGCTTTTAATTCAATTTTAAGTCTTGAAGAAAACAATAATTATGCACTCGTAGGACTTGGCGACTGCGAACGGAAACAGAATCACTTTAAGGATGCAATCGACTTCTATTCAAAATGTCTTTCCTGCCATCCAGGCAACAATTACGCCCTTTTTGGTCTTGCAGACTGCTACAAAGCCTTAAATAAATATCAGAAAGCAATTGAAATCTGGGAACAGTATCTTGTTCACGACGACCGTAATATTACGGTTTTAACCCGCGTTGCCGACGCATGCAGAAAAATCCGCGATTTTAAAAAATCCAGGGAACTTTATTTAAAAGTTTTAGACATGGAAGAAACCAACGCTTACGCTTTAATTGGAATCGGACATCTTTATTACGATTTTAAGGAATACAAGGACGCACTTTATTACTGGACAAAAATGCTCGAAATTAACGAAAACGCCGTTGATATCCGGGTTTTGACTTCGATTGGAAACTGCCACCGCAAATTAAAGACTTTTTCCCAGGGAATAAAGTATTTTGAACGCGCGCTTGAAATGGATCCTGAAAATTTTTACGTTCTTTTTGGTCTTGCCGACTGCTACAGAGGAATGAACCAGCAGTACCGTTCAATTGAATACTGGAACAGGATTTTAAAAAATGACCCGGACAACAAAGTAATTTTAACGAGAGCTGGAGACGCTTACAGAAACACCGGCGACTACAAAACTGCAGAAGAATATTACAACAGGGCAATGGAAATTGATTTTGACATTTACGCTGCCTTAGGGCTTGCCCTCCTTTGCAAAGGACAGGGAAAATACGACGAAGCCGTAGAAAAATTAAATGAGTTAATAAAAAATGATCCGAAAAACTACAGGCTTTATATCGATTTAGCCGACTGCTACTTAAAGATGAACAAAAAAGACCAGGCAATTGAGATTTTAAAGAATTTTTCTAAAACAGGAACAAAGAGTTCTGCAATATCTGAAATGCTCGATAAAATCGTTAACGGAAAGCCTTTAAATTAGTTCAAAAAAACGTTAATTTTTTATTCATCATGCAGAAAAAAATAGCAGTTTCAGGACTTTTACCGGAAGAAATTTCTCAGCAGCTGAATATTACTCCTTCATTTAGAGGAAAACAGATTTTTGAATGGATCGGAAAAGGTGCCGATTCATTCGAAAATATGACAAATTTAAGTAAATCGCTCCGCGACGAACTTGAAGAAAAGGCAGTTTTAAGATGCTGCCAGGTTTCTAAGGTTTTAAAAGATCCAGACGGAACAATAAAGCTTCAGATTACACTGGAAGACGGACTTGCAGTAGAAACAGTTCTTTTAACAGACAAAGAAGGAAGAAAAACCGCCTGTGTAAGTTGTCAGGTTGGCTGTGCAATGAACTGTGCGTTCTGCCAGACAGGAAATTTAGGGCTTGCGCGAAGCCTTACGCCATCAGAAATTGTAGAACAGTTTTTATTTCTGGAAAAACATGCAGGTCCTCTGGACAATATTGTTTTTATGGGCATGGGCGAGCCAATGATGAACCTTTCTGCGGTACGCAAGGCAATTGCCGTTTTAACAGACAAGAGGGGAAGAGCCCTTTCAGGAAGAAGAATAACTCTTTCCACTTCCGGGGTAATAAAAGGAATTTACGATCTGGCAGATAACGGACCTGCAATAAGGCTTGCGGTTTCCCTTACAACAGCTGACGCTTCCCTGCGCGAACAGATTATGCCGATTACAAAGACAAACAGCCTTGCAGACTTAAGAAAAGCAATTGATTATTATGCAAAAAAAACAGGTAAGCGCGTAACTTTAGAAGCAGCTCTTCTTCATGACACAAACACAAGTGAAGAATCTGCCAGAAACATGATTGATTTTGCAACAGGAATTGACGTAAACATAAACCTTATTCCATGGAATCCTGTTGAAACGTTACCGTTTACAGAACCTTCAAATAATGAATGCCGCAGGTTTGTAGAAAGACTGGAAAAAGCCGGATTGAATGTAACTTTGCGCACAAGACGTGGAAGGGAAATCGGAGGCGCCTGCGGGCAGCTTGGCAAAACACTTTCTGACAAAATCGTAGAAGGCAAAAAACTTGCAGGAAGCGAAAAATACGGAAACGCAGTTTCTTAAAATAATGTTCGAAGGGAGTTTTGAATTTTAGTTATTGGACAGCCGTTTTACTAACTGTTATAATACGGTTGAAATTTCAGGTTATTTGCAGGAGATAAATCTTTATGCAGAAAAAAATATATGTAGTTGGAATGTTTGACGCTGATACCTGCGCAAAAGTAGAAGCGGCAGTAAAGGCAGTAGGCGGAGTAACAAACTGTGTTGCTAATGCAGATAAATCGCAGGTTTTGGTTGATTTTGAAGGAACTGATGAAGGCGCAATCAATTCCGCAATTTCTTCAGTTGGCGTCGAAGTTCTTAACTAAAAACTATGATGAAAATTGTTGTTTTAGACGGTTATGCTGCAAATCCGGGAGATTTGAGCTGGGACATTTTTAAGGACATTGCTGAATTAACAGTTTACGACAGAACACCTCCGGAAAAAGTTGCAGAAAGAATCGGAAACGCAGACGGAATATTCATCAACAAAATTGATATTACAAAAGAAATAATTGCTCAGTGCCCGAATTTAAAATATGTAGGAGTAATGGCTACAGGCTACAACGGAGTAGACACAAAGGCTGCCCGCGAAGCAGGAATTACAGTAACAAATATTCCAGCCTACTCTACTGATTCAGTTGCACAGCACACTTTTGCCTTAATCTTGAATTTTACGAACCATGTAGAAGAACATTCAATTTCCGTACAAAACGGAGACTGGGTAAAATGCCCGGATTTCTGTTACTGGAAAAGTCCTCTCACAGAATTAACAGGCAAAACCTTAGGGATTTTTGGTTTTGGTTCAATCGGACAGAAAGTAGCCACAATTGCACACGCATTTGGAATGAACGTGCTTATTCATGTACATTCGCCAAAATCATTTACAGGAAACGAAAAGGCTGTTTCAAAAGAAGAACTTTTTAAGAACAGCGATTTTATTACCCTGCATTCTCCTTTAACAGCAGAAACTGCAAATCTCATAAATAAAGATTCCCTTTCTTTAATGAAAAAGACCGCTTATGTAATAAACACTGCACGCGGTGGTCTTGTAAACGAAAAAGATTTAAGACAGGCTCTCGACGAAGGAAAAATTGCAGGTTATGCAGCAGATTCAGTTGCACAGGAACCGATGAACAGGGACAGTCCCCTTTTAGGAGCAAAACACTGCGTTTTAACGCCTCACGTTGCCTGGGCTCCTTTTGAAACAAGAGAAAGACTTTTTAAAATCACAATCGAAAATTTAAAAGCTTTCATCTCAGGTAAGAGCATTAACGTTGTTAACTGATAAAGTCTTGTACTTAATTACGAAAAAGTGTAGATTATTTAAAAATACTACAGAACTTAAGAGGTACTAAAGATGGGAAAGACTATAGCTCAGAAGATTTTTGAATCACACCTGGTTGATACACCTTTTGCAGGAACATACGTTTTAAAACTTGACCGCGTATTCTGTCACGAAATTACAACTCCGGTTGCAATCAATGACCTTGCAGAACGTGGAATGGACCGCGTTTTTGATCCTGCAAAAATTAAGGCAGTTATTGATCACGTTACCCCGGCTAAAGACAGCAAAACAGCAACTCAGGGAAAAATCCTGCGCGACTGGGCAAGACGCAACAATGTAAAAGACTTTTTTGATATTGGAGCAAACGGTGTCTGCCATGCAATTTTCCCGGAAAAAGGTTTTGTACGCCCTGGATACACAGTAATCATGGGAGACAGCCACACCTGTACTCACGGTGCATTTGGTGCATTTGCAGCAGGGGTCGGAACAACAGACCTTGAAGTTGGAATTTTAAAAGGCGTATGCTCATTCCGTGAACCAAAAACAATTAAATTTGTTTTGAACGGAAAACTCAAGGACGGAGTTTACGCAAAAGACGTAATTCTTTATCTGATCGGAAAAATCGGTGTAAACGGTGCTACAAACTGTGTGGTTGAATTTACAGGTCCGGTTGTTGACAACATGGGAATGGAAGAAAGAATGACTTTGTGCAACATGGCAGTTGAAGCCGGTGGCACAAGCGGAATCTGTTTCCCGGATGAAAAAACAGTTGATTACCTTTGGGAATTCATCAAGGATGAATACAGGACAAAGGAAGAAGCAGTTGCAGATTATTCAAAATGGCACGACGACGAAGATGCTGTTTACGAAAAAGTAATTACAGAAGATTTATCTAATCTTGAACCAGTATGTACAATCAACTATAAGCCGGATCAGATTAAAAAGATTTCTGAAATGAAGGGAACTCATGTAGACCAGATTTACATTGGTTCATGTACAAACGGACGTATTTCTGACCTTAGAATTGCTGCCCAGGTATTAAAAGGCAAGAAATTAGCTGAAGGTGTACGCGGTATTGTTTCTCCGGCAACTCCAAAAATCTACAAAATGGCAGTTGAAGAAGGACTTATCGACATCTTCCTTGAAGCCGGATTCTGTGTAACAAACCCGACATGCGGTGCCTGCCTTGGAATGTCAAACGGCGTTCTTGCAGAAGGCGAAGTCTGTGCTTCTACAACAAACCGCAACTTTAACGGCCGCATGGGTAAAGGTGGAATGGTTCATCTTATGAGTCCTGCTTCTGCAGCTGCAACAGCAATTGCCGGAACAATCACAAATTCAGAACTTTATAAAGGCTAGTCCTTCGGCTCTGGGATCAAAACAACAAAAAAAATACAGAAAATGATTAAGTTCATTTTCTGCATAAAATAAAAAGGGGAAAAAATATGAAAGCATTCGGTGGACCGGTACTTTTTCTGGATCGTTCAGACATTAACACTGACGAAATCATTCCTGCAAAATATTTGACAGAAATTTCAAAACAGGCTTTAAAGCCTTATTGTCTCGAAGACCTTAAACTTGAAGGCTTTGACGCAAAAAGAGATGTTCCTGGAAAAAAAGTTATCATTACCCGCGAAAACTTTGGTTGTGGCTCAAGCCGTGAACACGCACCGTGGGCCCTTGAAGTAAACGGAATTTACACTGTTATTGCACCAAATTTTGCGCGTATTTTCCGCCAGAATATGTACAACTGTGGTCTTATGGCTCTCGATATGCCAAAAAAAGACATTGAAGATATGTTCCGCACATTTGCAGACAAAGACTGTGAATGCAAGATTGAACAGAAAGAAGACGGTACATGGAAGGTAAAACTGATTGCTGGTTCACTTTCTAAAAGTTATCCGTTTAAGCTCGAAGGCTTTGAAAAAGCATTAATCGAAAATGAAGGCTGGATTGGTTACGCTGAATCAAAATACTAGTAAGCGGTAGCGATGATAGCCACGCCGAAGGCGGTCTGCACCGCAAGGTGCAGACTGAAGCGCTTAACGCGCGTAATGGCGGTCGTAGCGACGGCAACGAAGGTTGCCGGACCGCCCGCATTAAAAATCTAATCTATAAAACCACGTTTTTTAATTTCTGAAAGGATAAGTTCAACTATCTGCTCTGGTGTATAAAGAGCCGTGTCTATAATTAAATCTGCAAAATCATATTTGTTATTGTCTATATCATAGAGTTTTTTGTATCTTCTGCTGTCTTCGCTGTCGCGCATTGCTGTAAAACGCGCAATTTCTTCCAGGTCACCGCCTTCACGGTTAAAGACGCGTTCTGCCCTGGTTTTGTCGCTAGCATAAAGATAGACTTTTAAATCGGCTTCTTTTAACATCCAGATTGCAAGCCGGCTTCCGAGAACACAACTTTCTTTTTTTGCAAGTTCTACCTGGTGTGTATCTACATAAATGTCATAAGAATCGTCGGTTTTTGCATTTTCGATAACCTGAGCCAGGGTCAGGCCTTTTTCTGCCGCCAGCTGACGGAAGGTATAATTTATTAGAGTAACTCCAAGAGACTGACTCAAAAGAGTAGAAACCGTAGTATTTCCGCAGCCAGACTTTCCGCTGATTGCAACACGAAGTTCTTTTTTTAATTCCATAATTTTCTCCTGATAAAAAGTCCGCGTTAGCGGTGCCATGAATTATTCTACATTTTTGCTCTGTTCACGGATGTTTTCCAGGGCATCTTTTGCATTTATTACCATCTGCCCTACTTCCGTAAACTGATTTTTTGAACCGATTGTGTTTATTTCTCTGTTTGCTTCCTGACAGATAAAGTCGATTCGCTTTCCTGGAACAGGATTGTCTGAAAATTCCTTGCGAAGAGCTGCAAGATGACTTTGCAGGCGTATGATTTCTTCGTTTATCGTATATTTTACAAGCATTGAAGCAACTTCGCTCATAATGCGGTTCTGGTCGGCGTTGTCGCCTAAAAGTTCGTTAAAGCGGGCAGTAACCTGTTCCTTAAACTTTTCTTCCATTTTTGGCTGCCATTCCTTAAAAAATGCAGCGCAGCTATCGAGGACATCAAGTTTTTTAAGTAAGTCAACCTTTAGGTTTTCGCCTTCGCGGATGCGGTCACTTATAAACTGTTCAAAAACTTCTGTAAACACGCCTTCGATTTTTGCCCAGTAAGTTTCTGCGTCAAACTCGTGGGTAATGTTCAAAACTCCGTCCTGGCTTACAATCAGCGATAGCGGAATATTGTTTGTGTCGTAGCCCAAGGCTTCGCTTATTTTTGCTATTGCATTGCGGTACATAACTGCAGCCTGAGGATCAGGATTTACAGTTGCAGTAGAATTCATGTCTTTTACACGGATCGTAAGGTCAACCTTACCGCGCACAATTTTTGAAGAAACAATCTTTCTTAATTTTGATTCAAGAGGATTTAAAAACGACGGAAGATTTACGTTTAAATCCAGAAAACGATTGTTCACGGATTTTATTTCTACGCTGATCTGTGTGTTTTCTACGATTGTTTCCTTAAAGCCGTAGCCTGTCATACTGTTCATAATTTTTTCCTTAAAAGTTAAATATTCAAAAAAAAACTTCCGAAGTGCCGGGAAGCCTGAAAAGCAGTGCCGTTTGATAAAAGCAGATGCTGAACTAAATTCAGCATGACACTGCTTTCTAGTCAGCAATATGCATTACCCTTCAGACATTCACCCAAAAAGCGGCAATTTTTAGAAGCTCCCTTATATTTTCTTTAATTCTTCGAGAACCTTAGTTCCAACCTGCCAGTTGTTGCCGGCTCCCATCGTTACAAAAAGATAACCGTCAGGATATTCTTTGCCCGAAGATTCGTTCAGCATTTTTAGTGCTGTTTGTGCAGCTTCGTCAAATTCCCCGCAATAAGTAACGTCGCTATGATATTTACGGGCATGTTCAGCAAGGATTTCGCCGTTAACGGGAGAATTAGCCCCGTTTTCTCTTGCACTGCCATAAATTTTATTGATTATTACCCTGTCTGCGCTCGAAAAACTGTCTGCAAATTCTTCCAGCAAAGCCTGGGTCCGCGTATAAGTGTGGCTCATAAAATCAACAATAATTTTGTGTCCTTTATAAAATTCCCTAAAACCCGCAAGTGTTGTTTTTATTGCCGTCGGATGATGGCCGTAATCATCAATAAAAATCACTTCCTGACCAAGAGAATTTTTTGCCCTGCCTACAATTTCGCTGCGGCGTTTTCCACCACAAAAACTTAAAAGTCCGGTTTTAATCTGCTCAAAATATTCAGCTGGATTTTTTCCTGCAGTTTTTAAAAGTTCAACATTCAAGGCAATGGCTGCAGCAGAATTCCTGACATTGTGCACACCTGGAACACAGACTGCACATTCTCCAAGTCCTGCCACTGTAAAATATTGTTTTCCGCCTTTTATCTTGCCAAATTCAATTCTGTACATTCCTTCTGCCTTTTCGCCATAAGGAATAAGAACTAAATCGCTTCGTTTTTTTAAGGCAAGCTTACTGACTTCTACTGCGCCCTCATCGTCAGCGCAGTAAATTAAAGTTCCGCCTTCTGGAAGAAGACAGACATAATCAACAAAGGCGTTTCTGATATCTTCGTATGTCGGATAATAATCCTGATGATCGCTTTCTACTGAAGTTAAAATAATTTTCTGTGGAAAAAAAGACATAAAATGCCGCTGATATTCACAGGTTTCTGCAATAAAAAACGGCTTTTTTTTGTCTGATTTTTCCGGGCTTGTGTAAGTACAGCCGCCAAAAGAAGAAATTATGCTGCCAGCAAGAACAGCTCCCGGCAGTTTTAATTCCTTAAAAATTGAACCGCTGAGCCCTGTTGTTGTTGTTTTTCCGTGAACCCCGCAAATTCCGCACGAATATGCATTTTTAGAAAAAGCACCAAGAGCCTGAGTATAGAGAAGCAAAGGAATTCCCTTTTTTTTTGCTTCCTGCAGGTCTGGATTTGAATCTGTACTATAGGCGCTTGAATAAATTACCAGCTGAACAGAATCTGTAATGTTTTGTGCTCCAAAAGGAAGAGCCTTTATTCCAAGTTTTTCAAGGATTTCGTCTGTATAAAACCGCTCTGCAACGTCGCTTCCGGTAACAACAGCTCCGCGAGCATGTAAAATTTCAACAAGGGCAACAACACCAGTTCCCTTTATACCAACACAGTGAATATGAAAACCGGCAAGATTTTCCGGCAAATAAGAATCGTTCATTTGAACTTATTTTACTTCTTTTAATGTTTTCGTTCAATTATGGGGAATTTCATGGGGAAATTTCAGCTGTGCATTGCGCTTAAGCGCGCCTTTACGCCCGCTAGCGAAAAAGTTTACGCTTCTACATTTACAGAGTTTGCAGAAAGCTGCAGATACATCTGATCAGCAAGTCCAAAGCCTGCATTTTTTGTTAAAGTTGTTGAATATTCATCAAAAAGCATGTCTTCGTACATTTTTGAAGCAAAATCAGAATTTCCGTCAGCCTTTACAACTGTCTTACGCATCTGGTTTACCATCATTTTTACAATGTAAGATTCCATTTCGAGGGATTTTTCGTAAAGTTTAGAAGTGCGGTCAATCGTACGCTGCTGAACATGTGTATTCGCCTGATTTGCAGCCGCGCCAACCGGAAGAGCCGATTTATCTTTTTCCAGAGTAAAGGTTCCTGCAAAGCCTGAGCTGAAATCGCCGTTCAATCGGCCTTCCTTAGCAACCTGTTCACCTGCAAGATTTTTTCCGTCAGAAACACTGCCGTAAACACTGCGTACAAGTTCTTCAAATTTGCCCTTTTCGCTGGAAAACTGAGCACTCTGCAGGGCAGACTGCCCGCCTGTTATTGAGTTTATTCCACTGGTAAGTCCGACAGTCATTTATTTACCTCAAAAAACAACTAAATACAGTGATTCAATTACATAAATTTAAATAGCCTCTCGTCGAGAACCTTAATAAAGAAAATGCCTTCCTGTCATTTTCTTTATTGCAAAAACTTTTTTTAAGTTTTTGCCCGTCTGCATCCGCCATCCGTGGCGGTTATTTACGGTACCTTTCTCTCCTACGGCTATTTAAGCTCTCTAATTAACTATCGTTTTAAGTTAACTGCTGTGCTCAGCATTGAGTCTGTAGTCTGGATTGCCTTTGAATTAAACTCGTAGGCTCTCTGAGCTACAATCATCTGCACCATTTCGTTAACTACAGAAACGTTCGACATTTCAACAAACTTGTGCTTTGTAACACCAAAGCCTTCAAATCCAGGACGACCGGCAACAGCTTCGCCGGAAGCATTTGTAACCTTGTAAAGATTGCCCCCGGCAGCTTCAAGCCCCGCATTATTTGGAAAGCGGTAAAGTTCAAGCTGGGCAACGTCAACCGGTTCATTCTGACCAAAAATTTTTACACTTACGCGTCCGTCATCGGCAATTGTAAGGGAATGAATGTCAAAACCTTCCGGCAAAACAACTTCCGGCATAACGCGCAGTCCGTTAGAAGTAACAAGCTGTCCGTTCATGTCAACTTTAAAAGAGCCGTCGCGGGTATAAGCATAGCTTCCGTCATACTGCTGAACCCTGAAAAAACCGTCACCAACAACAGCAACGTCTGTATCAACTCCAGTGTTCTGCAAAGAACCCTGAGAAAAAATTCTCTGGGTTGCAGCAACCTTAGTTCCTGCTCCCTGCTGAATTCCAACCGGGCTGACAGTATCTTCTGTTGCAGGAGTTCCTGCGAGTTTTACGTTCTGATAAACAAGGTCTTCAAATTCAACTCTCTGCTGCTTAAAGCCTGTTGTATTTACGTTTGAAAGGTTATTCGAAATTGCATCAAGATTTGACTGCTGGCCGTTCATTCCCGTAGCAGCCGTCCACAAACTTCTTACCATTTATTCATTCCTCCCAAAAACCTAACGAGATAAAGCAACCTTTGTCCACAGTGTTGACATCATTGCGTCTTCACTTTGAATCGTCTTCTGGTTTGCTTCGTACGCCCTGTTTACTTCTATCATTTTTACCATTTCTTCAACTACATTTACGTTGCTTGTTTCAACATAGCCCTGCATCATTTTTGGACGCTCAGCTCCTTCTGCAACATAGGCAGAACCAGAAATGTCATTTGCAGACCAGAGGCTGTTTCCCATTTTTTTTAAGTAACGCTCGTTGTCAAAGCGGACAACCTTTATTCTGTCAATAAATTCCCCGTCTTTTGAATAAATCATTCCGTCTTCATTAACATTAAAACTGTTATCTTCCAGGTGGATCTGACCATTTTCGCCCATTAACGGATAACCGTCCTTTGTTACAAGAACGCCTTCCTTACCAAGGATAAAATTTCCGTTGCGTGTATAGCGTTCCCCTGCAGGAGTTTCTACAGAAAAAAATCCTTCACCAGACAGTGCAAAATCAGAAGAAGAATCAGTTGCCCTGAACGAGCCCTGTTCAAAAGATGTATAATTTTCGTTAGTTTCAACGCCAAGACCAAGTTTTCCAATAATCGGAGCAGCATCAGCAGAACCGACAGAAGTTTTATAAACACCGTCAGCTTCAGTTCTTCTTAAAAGAAGTTCAGAAAAAGATTTGCTCATAGAAATGTCACGCTTATAGCCAGCAGTATCAACATTTGCAAGATTGTTCGAAATAGCATCAAGTCTGTTCTGCTGAGCATTCATTCCGCTTGAACCAATATACCAGCCTCTGATCATATATTCTCCAGATAAAAAAACTTACATTTAAATTATCGGAGTTCAATTTTTTTTATTTAGACCTTAATTTTTGTTTTTTTTCTGGAGCACAATTTTCATTCTCGTCTGGCTTTCCGCCCTTCCGCTATCCGCTTCATTCTTCTGACATCCTGTCAGAAGAACGCCTGCGGCGGGGCTACAATCCAGGCTAATTTTTACAGCTCATTTTTGCATCAGTTTTCTCGACTTACCTTAACTTAGTTCGAATGTCGAGTTTCAATAAAAACATATCAAATAGCCTCTCGTCGAGA
>CAVEBK010000024.1:0-35031 GCA_963613915.1 uncultured Collinsella sp. | reverse complement strand
AATTGAATGGGGACTGCTGATGCTTGGTTATGATTTCAAGCAGATTGCAAGGCTGGTAAAGGAATAGAAGAAAAAAAATCCTGATTACAAAAATCAAAATTGCGAAAATAAATAAAAAAGGGGCTGTTTTGTGTGGAGTTTTTTTAACTTACAAGACAGCCCCGTACGTTAGTTTTTTACTTGTTATTTGCAGAATAACCGTCGTATTTTTTTGCAGGAGAATAAACTCCTTCACGATATTCACCGGTAATGCTAGGAATTTCCATTTTCATTCCCGGCATAATCAGGTTTGGATCATTCGGTTTCGGCATATTTGATTTATTTGCCTGGTAAAGGTTTTCCCAAAGCAAAGGATTGTTGTAAACATAAGGACGACCAGAAATATTCCAGTAACAGTCTTTTGTTTCTGCCCACGGACGAACAACATAATACTGAGGAAGCGGTGTAATTTCCTTAATATCTGCCAGAGATTCAACTACCTGCTTTGCATAAGCAACTGCTGTCGTGTAGTCTTCTGCCTTGTAAGCGTCATCTGCACTTGCATAAGCTTTTTGTGCTGCAGAATAAGCCATAGGAAAGTTTCTGTCCGCACTGATTGATTTTGCATAATCAAGACGTTTTGAAGCAGTCTTCATTGCAGAATCAGCTTCTGACTTTGCAAGCATTTTCTGAATATATGCCTGAGACAAAGCTGCATTTTCTTCTGCTTTTTTTGCATAATCTTCTGCAAGAACATAGTCCCCGCAATCAAGCGCATTCTGAGCTTTTTTTGTATATTCGTTTGCAAGTTTCTGATATGTATTGTTTTTGTAACTTACTGCAAAAATAAAAGATGCAGAAAGAACTGTCAGTGCAAGTGTAACAAACTTTTTCATTACTGAGCCTCCGTACCATTTGCAGCGTCAGCAGAGTCTGAGCTGTCAGAAGATTCAACTGCAGATGCAGCTTTCTGAACAGCGGAATTAACAGCATCTTCTGCAGCAATTGCAGTTTCTGCAACCTTTTCTGCAGTCTTTGCAGTAACTCCAGATTCAACATCGATAACTGCTTCGTCTGGATTTGCAAGGCTGTCTTCTTCAAGGAGAACTGCATCTTCTGCTTCAATTCCTGCAACTTCACCTTCGAGCGGAGCAATTGAATCTGCTTCAACTGCATAATTTTCTGAATCAGCAACCTTCTGTTTTGCAGCATCAATTAAAGCCTGGGCTGCAGCACGTTTTTCTTTAATTTCTTCATAAAGTGAATTAAAAGCTTCTTTTGCTTCCTTGTAGCCTTTAAACGCACCTTCAATATTTGTAGTTACATAAGAAGAATCTGCCTTTTTAAAAGTTTCAGAAGCCTTTGTATACTGTTCTTTTTTTGCAACGCCTGCTTTTACGCTGTCAGCATTCTTTTTTGCCTCGAGTGCTGCCTGACGTTCGCGGGCTGCATTTGCCTTTAACCCCTTGTTTACAACATCGCTGTAAGCATTAAGGGCTTCGTTTGCCTTTGCAAGAAAATCTGCACCGCTGGTTTCGTCTGCAAGTGCAGAATATTCTTCAAGAGCCTTTTGACCTGCTTCGTAAGAAGATTTGTTTTCATCTGCAAGAGAAAGCTCGTCTGCCTTTTCTTTTAAAGCCTTAGCCTGGCTAGCACTGGCAAGTGACTGATAGCGTTCTGTCAAATCTTTTATTTCTGCTGAATAATCTTTAGAAGAATCTGTTTCTACATTATTTTTTACAATTGTGTATTTTTCTTCGGTAGAAGCAAACTTTTCAGAAAAATATTTTTCAGCACCACTTGCAACTGCATTTTCACGGGCAGCATCCGTCAAAGCAAGGAGAGTTTTATTTGCTGTTGAATAATCAACTGCCTGAACAACTTCTTCTTTTACCTCTTCCTTTGTCTCTTCAACCACATCCTTAACCTCTGGTTCTGCAACTGGAGTTGAACCACAGGAAACAGCAAAAAGAACTGCACAGACACAAGATAATGTCAGAATTACTTTTTTCATTATTCCTCCCATAATTTTTTACATAAGGGTCCTTAATATGCCTGCAGCTTTTAAAGACAGCCATAATAAGAATTTATAATTGAATTATAATTAAGAAATCGGCATGTTACAACATTGAATAAAGCAAAATATTTTTTTAGTGCCAAAGTAAATGTTTACTATTATAATTTATCTAAAGTGAATCTCTAACTTTTCAGGTGGAATTTATGGCAGAAGACTTTTCTTTTCAAATTACAGAATCGCTCGGAATTATTTCAACTTCAAAAGCAGGCTGGACAACTGAACTCAACAAAGTAAGCTGGAATAACAAACCAGCAAAATACGACCTGCGTCCATGGGCACCTCAGCACGAAAAAATGGGCAAGGGTCTGACTCTCACGACAGAAGAACTTATTGAATTAAAAAATCTGCTGAACAAAATCGAAATAAATTAAGGGAATCTCTAAAAATTGCAATTTTTAGAGGTAACTCTGAAAACTCGCCGGAATCTCTAAAAAACTGCACAGATTAACTTTCAGTCAGTTTTTTAGCTTTCGTATTCTGAGCAGTACGCACCGTTTTTTATTATTATTTCGTAAAGCATTAACTGCAGCTGAGTATCCTGAAAAGCCGTTCCCAGAGAGCGGATATCCATATCAGTTTTGCAAAGCAGAGCAATAATTGCCGTAACCTGACCTGCACTCCAGATTCTTGCCGCTGATGAATACTGTGTACGTGCAGTTTTTGAAGTAAAACCGTTCTTTTTTAAATCTGCTTCAGTTGCCGGACTTTTTGAATTAAGCGACTGCCATAAAGCAAGTTTTCTAAAACAGTACAAAAGCCCCGCAATAATTACGATTGCTTCGCTGTCCTTTTTAGAAAGCCTGATTTTCTGTAAGATTGCAAGACAGTTTTCAAACCTTTTTACATTTGTTGAATTTTCAACCATTGCCCCGAACAGAGTAAAAGCCGATTCTTCGCGGTTGTGTGCAAGAACTTTTTCAACATCATCTGCCGAAACAACATGCCCGCTTTCAAAACAAAAGAAAAACCGGCTGCATTCATCCCGCAAAGCCTGGGTATTGTTTTCTACCATTTCCAGAATAGCAGCAGCGGCTTCGCTGTCTAAGCCAAAACCGTTTTTCTTAAAAAAAGAATAAAGCCACTGTTCCTTACGGTTTTCGAACATTTCCCAGAAAACCTTTTTATTTGCCACAGGAACAAGTTTTTCAAGTTTTGAATCAACCTTCATCTCGTCAGAGACAAGAACAAGAACAGTTGAATCAGTTCCTTTTTTAGCAGCAGTTTCAACCCATTGAGCAAGCAAATCAATATCTTTTTTGTCTTTAATTAATTCTGCATTGCGGATTGTAACAAAGGTTGCAGGAGTAAAAAGGGACTCTGTCATTAACTGATTTACTACGTCACTCATATTTAAATCAGTTCCGTAGTAAATAAAATCGTCACTGTCGCCAAATTTATTCTTTAAAGCCTGTTTTTGAGAGAGAATCTGATCATTTTTTTCCCCAGCTTCCGGGCCCGTATAAAGATAAACCGGCGCAGTCATTTTTCTAGTAAGTCCTTACGATGTTAGAAAGAACACCAACAACGCGGAGATCCTTTGCATAGATCGGAGAAAAAGCAGGATTTTCCGGCTGAAGTTTTACACAGTCAGTTTCGCGGTAATAACGTTTTAAAGTTATGGCATCTTCAATAACGGCAACAACAATCTGTCCGTCAACCGCAGTTGATGTCTGTTCAACAATTGCAAGATCCCCTTCGAGAATTCCTGCATTTATCATGCTTGTTCCACGAACGCGCAGTGCAAAATAACTTTTTCCAGGACGAACAAACGGCTCTGTAAGATTTACATATCCGTCAAGATTTTCTTCACACAAAAGTGGTTTGCCGGCAGCAACGGTTCCAAGGACAGGAACCCGGCCGACAAATGCAGGTTTTTCTTCCATTTCGTTATGAATAACCTTAATCGATCTGGAACTTTTTGGCTTTATCGAAATAAAACCCTTTTTCTGCAGGGCAGCAATATGATCCTGTACAGCGCGGATAGAAATTCCAAAATGGTCACTGATTTCGCGAACAGTTGGCGGAAAAGCATTTTCTTTTGTAAAAAGAGAAATAAATGTTAAAACTTCCTGCTGGCGGTCTGTAAGCTCTTTCATTGGCCTACTCCTCTTCAAACTTTTTTTCAAACAGCTGAACGATTGCGTCTGCGCATTCTACTTCGTCAGCTCCTTCTGTCCGTAAGGTAATGTTCGAGTTATATGCAGCAGCCATGGTAATTACGCCCATAATAGACTTTGCATTAACTTCCGCATCATCCTTAATCATTGTAACTTCGCATGAAAATTTGTTTGCAGTCTGTGCAATAAGAGCTGCAGGACGAGCGTGAATTCCAGCACGGTTACGAACCGTCAACAATTTTTCTGTCATAAAAACCCCTCAGTTGCTGTCTGTAATGTCATGCCAAATTCATTTACTGTATTCAGCGGACTTTTCAGACAGCCTCCTTTTTATTTTTTTTAGAATTCAAAGAATTTCTTTTTAATAAGAGTCGTCAGAACCATAATAAGCAGTCTGAGCTTCTCCAGATTCAATCCACTTAAGAATATTCTGATTAAAATCCCTTGCAGAATTATAACCCATTGCCTTTAAGCGTTCATTCATTGCAGCCGCTTCTATAATAATCGGGAGGTTTCTTCCAGGACGAACAGGAATCTCTATTGTAGGAATTTTTACTCCCAGTAAATCCGTGCTCGACTGATCCGTTCCAATGCGGTCATAAATTTTATTCTGATCCCATTCTTCCAGCCTGATTATAAGCTGAACTTCTTTCTGTTCACGGATTGAACCGACTCCATAAAGCTGGCTTACGTTAATTATGCCAAGTCCGCGGATTTCCATATGGTGGCTTATAAAAGTGTTTGCCCCCTGTCCTAAAACAGAGTTTCCGTTTACACATCGTATTTCTACAATATCGTCGGCAACAAGACGGTGGCCGCGTTCAACCAGTTCAAGCGCACATTCAGACTTTCCAACGCCAGAGTGCCCGGTTAAAAGAATTCCAATACCATAAACTTCTACTAAAACACCGTGCAAAGTCTTTTTTGGAGCAAAAACATTGGAAAAAACACGCAAAAGCCTGGTAGAAAATTCCGAAGATTCAAGACTCGTCTGCAAAACCGCGCAACCGCTTTTTTCTGCAATTTCCAGAAATTCATTGCCAGGTTCAAGGCTGTGGGTAAAAACAACGCAGGGAATGTTATATGAAAAAAGTTTTTCAACCGTGGACATATTTTTTTCTGACTGAAGTTTTTCAAGATAAGCAGTTTCGCCATGTCCAAACAGCTGAACCCGTTCACAGTCAAAAGAATCATAAAATCCGGAAAGTTCAAGCCCCGGACGGTTAATGTCAGGCACAGAAATTGTACGGTTCAGCCCCTTTCGCCCGGCAAGACAGCACAAATGCAGAGAATTATGTCCTTTTAATTCCATATCCAGCAAATCAAGAACTGTAAACGGTTTATCCATACTTTTTACTATACAGAAAATAAGGATAGAACTCAAGAGAAAAAATTTTATTTTTCTTCGGGCGCTCCCCGCATGAGCGGGTCGGGCTACTCCAGGTTCCGCTTTCGCTTCATTGCCACTTCGTGCCAACGCTGCGCGCCTTGCGTATCCCTGGCGCAAAAACAAAAAAAATGCCGTCAAACAAAAAATGTTCAACGGCAGATAATAAAAAAAACGAATGTCGAGTTTCAATAAAAAGGATTCAAATAGCCTCTCGTCGAGAACCTGCCAGCAAGCCGCACAGTTGCGACAAGCGCAAAGTGCGTTTGTCCTACGGCTATTTGGCATTTTTAATAAAATAATCTCGACATTCAGCTATTTATTTAAAACTCGAAATCAACCCAATTATTTTTGTCTAAAATCTTAAAAAACTACTTTTCCTGGATTTTATCCTTTTCCTTTTTGATTTTTGTGTCGAGCACGTCCATCATTTTATTTAAGGCTGCTCCAAAATCAAAATCTTTTGCACTTACGTGTGCCTGGGTTCCCCAGCGGAAATTTGCAGTTGTTTCAAAAGAATATTCTTTTTCGTGCTTAACGCGTACTGTAAGATCTACAATAAGGTCATCTGCATATTTAATTCTTTCAAGTTTTTTTTCAATCATTTCTGACTGTTTCTGTTCCAATTCAAATGAAGCTGATACGTTTTTAGTCATAGTAAATACCTCCAGAAGTACATTTTTTCGGCAGATTCATTTTTTTATCTCTGCTGACTTAAGTATAATATGGATTTTTTCAGATGACAAATTTTATCGTGCATACGAAGATTCAATATTCAACTGCGAACGATATTTTGCTACGGTTCTGCGGGCAATTTTAATTCCCTTTGAACCAAGAATATCCGCAATTTTCTGATCGCTTAAAGGCTTTTTGTCGTCTTTGTGTTCAAGAAGGATCTGCTTTAATTCAAACATTACGCTTTCTTTAGATAAAGATTCTTCTGCAGGCAAAGTTTTAACGTTATCAGCAGTCTGCGTATGCGAATTTTTAAATTCAACAGATTTATCGGCAGCGCCATTTCCACCAACGGCATTTGTAAAAAAATACGAAAGCTTAAAAAGCCCCTGAGAACACCGCAGATATTTTTCGTTTGCCATACGGCTGACAGTAGCTTCGTGAACATTTATAAGTAAAGCAATGTCTTTCTGCCGTAATGGTTTTAAGAAACGAGGACCTTTTTCAAAAAAATCTTTCTGGATTCTTACGATTTCCCGGCAGGCAAGCAGAAGTGTTTTTTTGCGGAATTCCAGGCTTTCCATAAAATCATTTGCAGCGCGGATACTTTCCATTACAAAACGATGTTCTGAACGTTTTTTTTCGGATTCTTCCGTAGATTTTGTAATCCGGGTGCGTTCGAGCGAAAGTTCGTAAAAATCTTTAGAAATTTCAACAACAGGCAAAATTTCATCATTCGCGCGGACAGAATATTCTCCGGTTTCTTCGTTTTTTTCAACGTAAACGTCTGGTTCAATAAAAGCATTCTGCGAAGGAGAAAATTCTGCTGCAGGAAACGGATTTAGTTTTCGAATATATTCAACTGCACATGCAATTTCTTCCTCAGTAAAATCAATTTTCTGCCCGCTGTTCTGAAGATTATTCCGGGCAAATTCCTTTATTTTTTTTAAGATTTTTGCAGGTTGAGGCGGAGCTAAAAAATCAAAATGCCCGTTAAGAATAAAAAGAACTGCCTCTGGTGCGTCTCCATTTGCACGGGACTGAATTAAAAGACTTTCTTCAACATTTTTGCAGCACGTTCCTATTGGATCCAGCTGCTGAATGTAAGAAATCGTCTGGTCAACAAGTTCCGGCGTCTGAGCAGAGTCGTTTTTGTCAATAATTGAATGTGGTTCAAGAATAAAAAAACCGCGGTCGTCAAGATTGTGAATAAGGGCAAGCCCTAATTTTTCCTGCGAAGGAGAATGATTAACCGACAGAAACTGATGTTCAAGATGTTCTGCAAGAGTTTCGCGGTCGTCGGGAGAAGATTCCAGTGCTGCCTGAAAATTATCTGCGGCGAGCTTTCCTGCCTGGGTTACAGAACCAAGCCTTACATTGTCCGAATATCCAGTTTTAGTGCGGAATTCAATCTGAGCGTCTTTTACGCCGTCGAGAGCCCCGTCTTTTGTAATGACAAGAGCCGGATTACGCGCTACTGTGCTGTAAATTTCTGAGCGGAGGTCAAGGGAAGACATTGCCAGAAGTTTTACAGACATAAGCTGCTTTTGACTTAATTTTTGAGTCTGAACCTGGGACTGCTGCTGCTGAAACGATGTCCGCTGCTGCAGACTGAACGAAGGAAATTCCGCCATAACAAAATTATATATGATTTTAGTTTTATGTACATGGCAAAAAAAAAGGAGTAAAATGCGGATTATGAAAAATTTTGAAACCTTTGGAATCGCGATTCCTCAAATTCTTTTGCCAAAAAACATTGATTTAACAAGCTGGTCTGTAATTGCCTGTGATCAGTACACTCAGGACCGTGCCTACTGGGAAACAGCCGCAAAAATTGCAGATGGAAAAAGTTCAACCTTAAATTTGATTTTTCCGGAAGTTTATCTTGATAATGCTGATGAAAATTCAAAAAACGAACGCATAGAAAAAATTCAAACTGCAATGCGCGAATACCTTAAAAACGGTGTTTTTGCAGAACCACAGGAAGAATGCATCTATCTTGAAAGAAAAACTGCCTACGGCCGCACACGCAAAGGTCTTGTTCTGTGCGTAGACTTAGATAAATATGAATGGAAGCCGGATTCTAAAGCTTTAATCCGTGCAACAGAAGCTACGGTTCCAGAAAGAATTCCTCCGAGAATGAAGGTAAGAAACGGCGCAGCACTTGAACTTCCTCACATAATGCTGCTTGCAAACGATGCAAAAGACTGTCTTGTCGGAGCAGCAGGAAAACTTGCAAAGAAAAATTCTCCTGTTTATGACGGAGACTTAATGCAGGACTCAGGCCACATTACAGGCTGGGCAGTAAAGGGAAGCGAAGCAGAAGAACTGCTCGAAAATGCACTTACAGAACTTGCAAAGGCGGGAACAGATTCCAGCGGAGACACCTTCCTTTTTGCAGTTGGCGACGGAAACCATTCACTTGCAACGGCAAAAGCTGTCTGGGAAGAAAACAAAGCAAAGCTGCCGGCAGATTCTCCAGTGCGCTATGCTCTTGTAGAAATCGTAAACATTTACGACGAAGGACTTACGTTTGAGCCGATTCACAGAGTTCTGTTCAATATTGAAAGCGAAAAACTTATTCAAAATGTTGCGCAAAAGCTCAATGGCGAAGTAATTCAGATTGAAGATGCTGCAACACTCGAAGCAAAAATTGCAGACAAAAATGCGGGCGGCGCACGTTACGGCTTTATTTTTACAAAAAACGGAAAAACAAATTACACAATGCTGCAGACAAAAATTACTGACCTTGCAATCGCCGCCCTTCAGCCGGTTCTCGACGAGTACATGGCACAAACAAA
Organism: uncultured Collinsella sp.; assembly: GCA_963613915.1. GTDB lineage: Bacteria > Spirochaetota > Spirochaetia > Treponematales > Treponemataceae > Treponema_D. The sequence goes on along the minus strand of CAVEBK010000024.1, from coordinate 25,995 downwards.
TGCTGCTAAAACTCAGATTGACTACATCCACGGAACTGCAGAAACAGTTGAACTGGGCTTAAAAGAAGGCAACACTGGGATTCTTCTTCCGCCGATTGCAAAAGACAGTTTCTTTGCAACAATCAACGGCAGAGGCCCGCTTCCGCGAAAGTCGTTCAGCATGGGAGAAGCAAGCGAAAAACGTTTCTACGTTGAAGCAAGAAAACTGTTTTAACGGTTAACGTTTACGAAATAATGGCGGGCAGTTACAGAACGGTTTTTAACTGTTCAATAATTGCCTGACCAAATCTGTCTGCCTTGTTTTCGCCGATTCCATTGCAATCCATTAAAGCTTCGACAGTTTCTGGTTTTTTAGAAGCAATATCCCGCAGGGTTTTGTCCCCGAAAATTACATACGGCGGAACATTCATCTTTTCTGCAGTTGCCTTGCGCCACTTTTTTAGAACAGAAATTATTTTTAATGATTTTTCGTCTGTAAGGTTCTGGCTTTCTGAATTCTTTTTTACCAGAACAAATTCTGCCTTCAGGCCTGGTTTTTTGCCCTTTCCTGCCGGTTTTGGAAATAAAATTCCTCCGGTTGAACCGTTTCCAGCGCGATTTTTTGGAACAAAAATTCCTTCTGACCTTAAAGCATTCTGACCTTCTGTTTCTGATTTTCCAAAATCAAAAGGAAGCCGTATTTCGTCACGATTTTTTAATGCACTTAAGCCGTCGTTTGTAAGCATTAAAATTCCATAATCGCCAACCTTTACTAAAAAGTTTTTTTCAATTAAAAGAGAAACCAAATAAAGCCATTGATTTTTGTCGAGTTCACGTCCTATTCCCCATGTAGAAATCATATTGTGTCCGTTGTCGAGAATTCTTTTATTTCTTGAACCAAGGAGAACTTCTACCACATAGGTTGCTCCAAAGCGGGAATTTGTGCGGATTATGCAGCTCATAAGTTTCTGACACGGAATTGTCATATCAACAAGAGGTACAGGTCCGCTCTGGCAGATGTCGCAGCAGTTTTTCTGATTTTCTGATGCACTGTATTTTTCTCCAAAATAAGAAAGAAGAACTTTTCTGCGGCATTCCCGCGCTGTTGAATAATGAACCATTGCCTGCAGAAGCTTTTCGGATTTGTCCGGATCGGCTGCATCGGTAAAAAAATGGCGGATCTTAAAAAGATCTCCGTTTGAATAAAGCAGCAGGGCTTCGCTTTCAAGACCGTCGCGTCCGGCTCGTCCGATTTCCTGATAATACTGTTCGAGCGATTTTGGAAGATCGTAGTGAATTACAAAACGCACATTCGGCTTATCAATTCCCATTCCAAAAGCAAGTGTTGCAACCATTATCTGAACCTGGTCGCGGATAAACTGATTCTGATGATTTTTACGTTCTTCGTCGCTCAAGCCCGCATGATAGTTAAGTGCCGAATATCCGAGGTCTACAAGAGTTTGTGTAAGATTGTCCACCTGCTTTCGGCTGAAGCAATAGATAATTCCGCTTTCGTCCCAATGCCGGCGGATACAGTCTACAACCTGGCTTACAGGATCGTTTTTTGGTTTTACTGACAAAAAGATATTTGGTCTGTCAAAACTCGAAATTAAAACATCTGGATTTTTTAACCCGAGATTTTCGATAATATCACTTCTGACCTGGGCAGTTGCAGTTGCCGTAAGCGCAAGACAGACAGCTTCCGGGAACTGTCTGCGGACAGATGCAATTTCTAAAAATTCAGGTCTAAAGTCGTGCCCCCACTCCGACACACAATGCGCTTCGTCAATTGTAATGCAGCTAACCTTTACTCTTATATCGTGCAGCAATTCCTGCACTTTTGAAGAATTCAAACCTTCCGGAGAAACATAAAGAATTTTAGTTTCTCCACGACGGATTGAATTCATTGATCCAAGGTAATTTTCCCATTCAAGCGTACTGTTTAAGAAAACTGCATTTACACCGTTTGCAACAAGGCTGTCAACCTGATCCTGCATTAAAGAAATTAAGGGAGAAACAACTACAGTAATTCCGTCAAATATCAAGGCAGGAATCTGATAGCACAACGACTTTCCGCCGCCAGTCGGCATAATTGCAAGTGTATCTTTACCTGCAAGAACATTGGAAATTATATCTTTCTGCAAATGACGGAATGAATCATAGCCAAAAACTTCTTTAAGTACTTTTTCCGGAGCAAGCCCGGTGTAGTCGTTAATATTCAATTTAAGAAAACCTCTGAAGCTGGAATTATAACGTGAATTCTGATTTTTTGATAAACAAAATTTTTCTGTCTCCTTGCCTAAACTTATTCTTTTTTGATATACTCTAGTTCACGTTTGCCGGAGTGGTGGAACGGTAGACACGAAAGACTCAAAATCTTTTGCAAGCAATTGTGTAAGGGTTCAAGCCCCTTCTCCGGTAAAAAGGAATCAGTAAAAACGCTGGTTCCTTTTTTTTGCCATTCTTCTTGATTTTTAGTTACAGCCTGTAATGGTTTCTAAAGGCCCCTCATCCGCACGGAACGACAGTGCTTCCTGAACGTCTTTTAGGCAGATGTTTTCGCGCCCGTCTAAATCCGCAATAGTACGCGAAACCTTTAAAACTCCGCAATAACCTCTGTGCGACAGATTGTTTTTTACAAATGCTTTTTCTAAAAAAGCCCGGGACTCTTCGTCAAGTTTACAGAAGTCTGCAATGTTCTGAGGAGTTAATCTTGCGTTTGTTACCTTCCGCGCCCTCTGAGCATTTATTGCAACTGCAATTCCATTTCGCAGGAATGAACTCGTAAGAGCCTGTGCTTCTTCAGTTTTTGAATTTGCAACGCTTACGCGTAAATCAATTCTGTCTAAAAGAGGTCCGCTGAATTTCCGCCAGTACATTTCGATTGAACGCGCACTGCAAAGACAAAGCTTTCCGCTGACACCGAAGTTTCCGCAGGGGCATGGATTTGCTGCCATTAAAAGCTGGAATCGTGCCGGGTAAACTGTGCTGCGCCCGGCCCTGCTCAAGGTAATTGAACCTGTTTCCAAAGGAACTCTGAGCATCTGCAGAACGCTCGTTCGAAACTCTGCAGCTTCGTCTAAAAAAAGAACACCGTTATGAGCAAGAGAAATTTCGCCGGGGCGGCAGTTTATGCCACCACCGCAAATGCCTTCGATCGAAGCTGTCTGATGCGGCATTCTAAAATCTCCCATGCGCATAAGCGGCGTATCCGGGCGCAAAAGCCCCGCAAGGCTGTGGATCCTCGTTACGCTCTGCGAATCTTCTATGCTTAAAAGCGGCAGGAGCGACGAAAACCTTTGCAATGCAAGAGTCTTTCCGCAACCGGGAGGTCCAAATGCCAGCAGGTTGTGTCCACCGGCAGCCGCAATCTGCAAGGCCCGCACAAGTTTCTGCTGTCCTGTTACATCGCCCATTTCCAGTTCCGGAGCAACAGGAGGAAACAAAACTCCATTTATGCGCACGCTTCCTTCCGGCATGCCCTGTTCGTCGCTGGCTGCAAGCCCTTCGGTAAATTCGTGCAGGTTGTAAAGGGCGTAAAAAGCCTGGGCAAGATTTTCTGCAGCAAAAACTTTTATACCTGCAACCTCGCGGGCTTCCTGTCCGTTCTGCGCGCTTACAATGCAATAGCTGATTCCGGCAAGTTTTGCAGTAGTAACGGCAGCGTGAACTCCGCGGACAGGTCTGAGCTGCCCCGAAAGTTCAAGTTCTCCCATGACAAGGATTTTTGTCTGAGAACCGCGCTCCTCGCCGCTGACTTCTTCTGATTCAGCTGATTGAATTTCCGACATTTTCTGTTCGTCGAGAACGGAAAGAGCTAAGGCAAGGTCAAATCCGGCCCCTTCTTTTTTTAAATCAGCAGGAGAAAGACTGATTAAAACCCGTTCAAGAGGAAAGTCAAATCCGGAATTTCTGATTGCAGAGCGCATGCGTTCCCTGCTTTCTTTTACGGCACCGTCAGCAAGCCCTACAATGTCCACAGCAGGAATTCCGCGTCTGAGATCAACTTCTACAGCAACAAGGGAACCTTCGTAGCCAAAAGGCGAAAAAGAAAAAATTTTCATATTGAACCTCGTAATGAGCTCTGGCAAAACTGCAGTTTTTTACCAGAACTCTCGCAGGCATCAAAAAGATGCACATATTATAAATGGCTCTAAATATGAAAATTTGACAAAAATTTAAGAAAAAAAATTAAAAAAACGCGATTTTTTTTTATGCTGACGGCAAAACCTAGCCGGGATAGGAACGGCGCTGAAAGCGTTGTTCTGACAGAATGTCAGAACAATGAAGCCGAAAGGCGGAACCGTGGATAGCCTGCGACCTCCTGTCGCGACAAGAAACTTACGTTTCTTGCTGTCATTTGAGTTTAGCGCCGTCCTTGGCGCTACTTGCACTAGATTGCTTTTTTCTCTGTAAATTGTGCTCCAGAAAAAACTACAGAACCCACTCGGTGTTCTTAAAATCAAAATCTCCGCCAAGTGCTGGATTTAATTCTTCGTCCCAGAAACGCTCTTCTATTTTTTTATCGCCGACTGTCCGCCCCAGATGACGGTCAGCACGAACGCCTTTTCCGTGAAAATCACTGCCGGCGGTAACAAACATTCCAAGTTTTTCTGCAATTTCGTTAAGACGGTAGCACTGAGAACGCCTTGCTCCCGGATGATAAGCTTCCAGACCTTCTACCCCGCTTTTATGAATCGAAGCAATTACTTCTTCCAGGTTCGACATTCCGACATAAAGCGACATTGGATGCGCCAGAACAGGAACTCCTCCCGAAGTTTTTATTGCTTCAACCGCAGTTTCCAGGTTTTCGCCGTTATGAGAAGCGTACCACCTTTGTCCGTTTGCAAAAAATCTGTCAAAAGCTTCCTGCCTGTTACGTACGATTCCCTGCTGAACCAGAAAATCCGCAAAATGAGGACGCCCGATCTGACTAGCAGTAAAAGAAGATTCAATCTGTTCGAGGGTAAAGTTATAGCCGTCTTCGTTCATTTTTTTTACAATCTGCAGGTTTCTTTCGTGACGTTCACGGGTAACGTATTCAATTACATTCTTTAATTCTTCACTTTTTTTACGAAGTCCGAGTCCAAGCAGGTGAAATTCTCCGGTTGGCCAGGCAATTGTAATTTCGATTCCGGGAACAAAGTTTACGCCGGTCTGCATGCAGACTTTTGCAGCATCTTTTAAGCCGTCAACAGTATCGTGGTCGGTTAAAGCCCAGGTTGTAAGACCTTTTTCAGCAGCGTAGCGGGCAGAATCAGCAGGAGATAAAAGTCCGTCAGAAGCAGAAGAATGAGAATGTAAGTCAATCATACGAAAAATATACTAAAAATTCTGTTTTGTATAAATGGAAAGAGGTTTTTAAGTTGTTTCTACTTTCTGGAGCACAATTAAAAGTCTCGTCCCGTCTTCCGCGGTTCCGCTGGTCGCTTCATTAGTCTGACATTGCCGGTAGTTTCGACAGAGGCTCAACCACCGGCAATGTCAGACTAACACCTTCGGTGCCGCTACAACCGGGGCTGGCAGGCAGGGCTCACATAACACCAACAGTCTCGACGAGAGGCCGATTTGAATTATTATCTTTATTGAAATCAGACATTCGACTTGCTAAACTTAGTTCAAATGAAAGACTTTGATTTAACGATTATCGGCGGCGGCCCTGCAGGCATTTCTGCAGCCCTGTACGCAGTCCGCGCAGGCTTTAAGGTTTTAATTATCCACAACGGACCGCTCGCGCTCGAAAAAGCACACAAAATAGAAAATTATTACGGTTTTCCGCAGGGAATTTCAGGCAGTCAGTTATACGAAAACGGCATTGAACAGGCTGAAAACATTGGAGCCGCTGTCGTAAAAGCAGAAGTTACAAATGTAAGCATTGCAGAGGACTTGAGTTTTAACGTTGCAGCTAAAGATAATGTCTATAACTGCCGTTCGCTCATTTTAGCAACCGGAAACAAAAAGCTGCGGCCTGCAATAAAAAACATTGCAGACTTTGAAGGCAGAGGCGTAAGTTACTGCGCAATCTGCGATGCCTTTTTTTACCGCAAAAAGAATGTTGTCGTAATCGGAAACGGTCAGTTTGCCTTAAGCGAAGCAGACGATCTTAAAAACGTTGTTTCTTCGTTAACAGTTTTAACAAACGGAGAAGACGCACAGACAATAAAAACATTATCAGACGGTTCATTAAAGATTGATGAACGCAGAATTACAGAAATAAAAGGAAACGAACAGGGCAAGGTAAGTGCAGTTGTTTTTGCCGACGGCAGCGAACTGAAAACCGACGGCATTTTTATTGCCTTAGGAGAAGCCGGCGCCTGCAATTTTGCCAAAAAGGTCGGGCTTTTATTAGACGGAGACAGCATTAAAACTGACGAAAAAATGCAGACAAACGTTCCGGGCATTTTTGCCTGTGGCAACGCAGCCGGCGGACTTTTGCAGGTAAGCAAGGCTGTTTACGAAGGAGCCGTTGCAGGCTTGAGCGCAGTTGAATTTTTAAAAAAGCGGTAAGAATGCAAATTACAATAAAACTTTTTAAGCCTTATTAAACCACACGCCTTTTTATGTTAAAATCAGCGTACTTTTTAAGAGGTTTTTATGGCAGATTACCACGTTTTTGACCCGGCCCCGGAAGGCACTCCAGTTGCAGGATTTGTTCATCTTCATGTTCACTCGGATTATTCACTTCTTGACAGCTGTGCAAAGCTTGACGACCTTGTTGCAAAGGCAAAAAGACTCAATATGCCCGCCCTTGCCCTTACCGACCACGGCAATATGTTCGGTGCACTCAATTTTGAAAAACTCTGCCACGTAAATGGAATCAATCCGATTGTCGGCGAAGAATTTTACGTTGCTTTTGGAAGCCATTTAGAAAAAAATGACGTTCCTTATTCCCACAAAGGAGAAGACGGAGAACGACAGGCTCACTACTTCCACTTAATTCTGCTGTGCGAAAACCAGAAAGGCTACGAAAACATGAGCTGGCTTTCTTCCCTTGCTTACCAGGAAGGCCTTTACTACGGCAAACCACGAATCGACTTTGAACTTCTGGAAAAATACCACGAAGGTTTAATCTGCTGTTCTGCCTGTATCGCAGGAGAATTGCCTCAGCTTCTGTTAGCCGGCAAAGATGCCGAAGCAGAAGAGTTTGCCTTAAAATACAAGAATCTTTTTGGCCCTGACCATTATTACATTGAACTGCAGGATCACGGGCTCGAAGACCAGAAAACCGTAAACAAAAAACTGATTGCACTGGCGCGCAAACTCGACATTCCGCTGGTTGTAACAAACGACATTCACTATATCGAAAAAGAAGACTGGGAAGCCCAGGACTGTCTGCGCTGCATTGGTTTTAAGAAAAACATGACAGAGCCACACCAGACAATGGGCGGGGAACGCCACGAATGGTATTTTAAAACCGAGCAGGAAATGCGTCTTTTGTTCCCGGACTGCCCTGACGCATACGAAAACACAATAAAGATTGCAAATATGTGCAATCTTACGATTAAGCAGTACAAGACACAGGAATTAAAGGAATGTCTGCCTCGATTTGAACTTCCAAAAGAATTCCAGACGCATGGAGACGATTACGTTTCCAACCAGGACGACTACATGCGCCACCTTGTAGAAAAAGGCTTAAGGAAACGCTATCCGCAGATTACTCCCAAAATCCGCCAGCGAGCAGAATACGAACTTGGAATCATCTTTAAGATGGGCTTTTCAGGCTACTTTTTAATTGTATGGGAATTCATCAACTGGTCTAAGTCAACCTGGGACAACGTAAACAACCGCGAAAAACCATACATTCCGATCGGACCGGGACGTGGTTCGGGAGCAGGAAGCCTTGTTGCCTACTGTCTTGGAATTACGGACATTGACCCTTTCCGCTACAAACTTATTTTTGAACGATTCTTAAACCCAGAACGCGTTTCCATGCCGGATTTTGACGTTGACATGGATTTCGACTACCGCCAGGACATTATCCAGCACACTCGCGACCTTTACGGAGATCCGCAGGTAGGACACATTGTTACATTCGGTACGTTAAAACCAAAAAACTGTATTGCAGACGTTGGACGCACCTTAGGAATTCCACTTTCCGAAGTAAACATGCTTAAATCAAAGGTTTCGGAAAACTTAAAGGCAAAATTAAAGAACTGCTTTGAACCCCCGACAGAAAAGTTCCCCGACGGAGGACAGCTTGCAGAGTTCAGGCATGATCCTCGCTACGAAAAACTCTTTGACCTTGCCTTAAAGCTCGAAGGCTGTAAAAGAAACACAGGTCTGCACGCTTCCGGAATGGTAATCGGTTTAACAGCACTGCCAAACTGGGCTCCTGTATTCAAGGATTCAAAAACGGGAGAAGTCGGCGTTCAATACACAATGGACATTATTGAACCGTGCGGACTTGTAAAATTCGACTACCTTGGACTAAAAACGCTTTCGCTGATCCGCTATGCAGAAGATATTATCAACAAGCACAGAAAAGAAGGTGAAGAAAAATTCATCTGCGCCAACGTAAGCGAAACAGACAAAAAAACATTTGAATTATTCTGTCGAGGAGATTCGGTTGCAGTCTTTCAGTTTGAATCTCCCGGAATGCAGAAAATCCTTCGTCAGTTCCAGCCGGAAAAAATCGAAGACCTTGTAGCCTTAAACGCACTTTACCGCCCGGGACCAATGGACTTTATTCCAAACTACATTGACGGAAAATGGAAGCCGGAAACGATTCATTATCCTGACCCTTGTCTTGAGCCAATCTTAAAAGAAACTTACGGCGTTATGGTTTACCAGGAACAGATTATGCAGGTTTCTCAGAAAATTGCAGGATTCTCTCTTGGTGGAGCCGACATGCTTCGTCGTGCCATGGGAAAGAAAAAGCCTGAAGTAATGATGGGCAAAAAAGTTGAATTTGAAGAAGGCGCAATAAAGCAGGGATTTACAAAAGAACACGCTGACGAAATCTTTGAAATCATGATTCCTTTTGCCGGTTACGGTTTTAATAAATCCCACGCTGCAGCATATTCAGTTCTTGCCTACAGAACAGGCTGGCTCAAAGCAAACCGCCCTGCAGAATTTATGGCAGCCAACCTTACAAACGAAATTACATCTACAGACGGGCTTCCAGTTTACATTGCAGAAGCCCGCCGCATGGGCATTGCCGTAGATCCGCCGGATGTAAACCGTTCCGACGCAAATTTTGACGTTGTAGACGGACACATTGTTTTTGGTTTCCGCGGAATAAAAGGAATGGGAACTTCCGCCGCAAATGCAATCGTACGCGAACGCACACAGAACGGACCTTTTAAATCATTCATGGACTTTCTTGAGCGCATGATAATGGTAAAGGAAGATGTTTTTGATGAAGAAACCGGCCAGAAAAAAGGTGAAAAACTTGCAATCAATAAAAAGGCAGTTGAAGTTTTAATCAAGTGCGGAGGATTCGACAACCTTGACCAGAACCGCCCGACTTTAATTGCCAACCTGGACAAAGCCTGGGCTTACACAGAAAAAAAGGTTTCCGGCGGCGACGACGGACAAATCAGCCTGTTCGAAAACACCGGCATCCAGGAATTTGCCGACTACAAGTTTGACCAGATTCCAGATTCTTCCAAAATGGAAAAACTGAATATGGAAAAAGAACTTATCGGCTGTTACGTTTCAGGGCATCCTCTCGACGACTACAAAAAAGCCTGCGAAAAAGCAACCCTTAATTCGCAGAATATTGCAAGAGAATCAAAGACAGCAAAAAGCATTCATGCGGCAGCAGTTGCTTCCGGAGCAAAACCATGGCAGCTAAAAAATACAGAAAAAGAATACACAACAATTGGAATGATTACAGAGTTGCGTTCAATTGTTACAAAAAAACAGACAACAATGGCATTTGCAAAACTGCAGGATTATTCCGGCACAATTGACCTTACATTCTTTCCTAAAGTGTGGGAGCAGGTTTCTTCTAAAATTGAAGTTGAAAAAGTTTATGCTTTCCGCGGAAGAGTCGACTCAAACCCTGAAAAAGAAGAAACTTCGTTCCTGGTTGAATCACTCGAAGATCCGGAACTGTTAAAAAACCGGGCAATCAAGGAAGTTCACATTCAACTGGAAGACGGATTTAAGGAAGAATCACAAATATTCAATTTAAAGGAATTTTTACTTGGTAAATCCGGCGGATGTTCAGTATATTTTCATATGAATGCAGGAGAAAAATCTTATATCATTAAGGCAAACACCCAGCTTTCAGTTCCAGGAACCAGTGATTTTATAGAAGCGTTAAAAATTCAACCTTTTGTAAAAGACGCCTGGGCGTTTTAGGAGGAATTAAATGTCTCAAATTTTTAAATATTTATCTTCACTCGTAAACATTTATTCTTTTATCTGCTTTGTCAGAATATTTTTAACCTGGTTTCCAAAAGTAAATTATTCGCAATTCGGAAGATTTTTGTCTGCAGTCTGCGATCCGTATTTAAACATCTTTAGAAAACTGCGCTTTTTAAATTTCCGCGGCCTCGACTTTTCTCCGGCAGTGGCACTTTGTGTTCTTTTCGGAGCTGCAACAATTCTTTCCAGCTTAAGCCTTCAACAGACACTTACAGTCGGCTACTTTCTGGCAGTTTTTATAAGCCTTATCTGGTCGCTTGTTTCTTCAATCGTAAACTTTATAATCGTTGTTTTAATTATCCGCCTTGTTGCCTTTGCAATAATGCGCCTTATGGCAGGACGTTCTTCTTACCGCTCTTACAGCCCGCTGTGGGACTCTTTGGACAATTTTATTTCGCCGGTAATATTTAAGATTTCAAAAATCTTTGTAAGAAAAATAATTTCATTTACGACAGCCTTAATTATTTCAATTGTATTTTTAATCGTTTGTGTTCAGGTTGCAAATATTTTAGTCAGAATTCTCTGCAACCTCGTAATTCATCTTCCGTTCTAAAAAAGTTTCCTGGAGCAGACAGATGAAAGTTTCAGAAATAAAAAATTCAATTTCTTCGCTTCCAGGAATCGGAACAAAAACAGCATCTGCCTTTGCAGCGTTAAATATTTTTACAATTGCAGACCTTCTTCAATTCTATCCGCGAACCTACGATGACCGCACAAAAAAAATAAGCTTAAACCAGAGTTTGAATTTTCCAAAAGCCCACACAATTGCAAAAGTAACCGGCCACGAATGGTTTGGCTACGGAAGAATGAAAACCTTAAAAATCTTAATCACCGACGGAACCGCAAACGCACAGCTCATAGCCTTTAACCGTCCGTTTTTAGAAAAATCATTTCCGCCGGATTCAATAATCAGCGTTACAGGCCGTTTTGAATTAAAATACAACAACCTTCAGTCTTCTTCTTTCGAAGCAGAAAAAATCGCAGATTCAGGTTCTTTAGAAGATTTTAAGGACACACTTCCTCCAGACAGTAAAATTTTCCCGGTTTACCACTTAACAGAAGGCTTAAGCCAGAAAACCGTACGCAAGGCAGTAAGTGCAGCAATTTCTCAGTTTGCCTTTGGAATCGAAGACGATTTAAGCGAATATTTAATTTCCAGCCACAAACTTCTGCACAAACGCGACGCAATAAAAATAATTCATTCACCTGCAGATTTTGAAGAATATTCACTTGCCAGAAAAACAATTGTCTACGAAGAATTCTTTTTTTTCCAATGCGCAATTGCCCGGCAGTCGCTCGAACACCGCGGAAAACTTCCACTTTTAAATTTCGATTCAATTTCCCTGCAAAATCAAAATTCAGCACAGGAAAAATCTTTAGAAGACTTAACAAAAGAATTTAATTCAAGCCTTTCTCCACGACAAAAACAATATCTTTCAAGATTGAATTTTGAACCGACTTACGACCAGAAAAAAGTAATTCTCCAGATGAATCTGGACATAGACAAAAGCTACCAGAACGCACAAAAAAACAGCGGAGAAGCGACACAAAATCCAGAACGAGCCTTTTCCATGCGCACACTTTTACAGGGCGACGTTGGAAGCGGCAAAACACTTGTTTCTTTTTTTATAGCCTTACGAGTAATCGACTGGGGAAGCCAGGCTGCTTTTATGGCACCGACAGAAATTCTTGCCCGCCAGCACGCAGAAAACGCAGCCACAGACCTGCAGGCACTTAACGTAAACGTTGCCTACCTTACAGGGAATATAAATTCAAAAGGCCGTCTCCAGCTTTTGCAGGCTCTAAAAGACGGAACAGTAAACCTCGTAATCGGCACACACGCGCTTTTTTCTAAAAACGTTCAGTACAAAGACCTTGCACTTGCAATAATCGACGAACAACACAGATTCGGCGTAATGCAGCGCTCTGCAATAATCGACAAAGGACGCAACGGCACAGAACCAAAGCTGAAAGAGCCCAACCTTTTAATGATGAGCGCAACTCCGATTCCTCAGACACTCGCACTGACAGCATTTGGCGACCTCGACATTTTAACGATTCACACAATGCCACAGGGCAGAAAACCGGTTCAAACTTATCTTACAAAAGCCGGCAACGAAAAAAACGCCTACGAAGCAGTCCGTACGGAACTAAAAAAAGGACACCAGGCTTATTTTGTTTACCCGGCAATCGGCACAGAACTTTCAGCAGACGAAAACCAGGACGACGAAAACCTTTTCCATAAAGAAAAAGAATCCTTAAAGGCAGCCCAGGACGCATTCAGCTTTCTGCAGACACAGGTTTACCCGGAATACCGCTGTGCCCTGATTCACGGCAAAATTGAAGAAGAAGAACAGAACCGCATTCTCGAAGACTTTAAGGCAGGAAAAATAAACGTTCTTGTTGCAACAACGGTCGTAGAAGTCGGAGTAAACGTTCCAAACGCAAGCTGCATGGTAATTGAACAGGCCGACCGTTTTGGACTTGCCGCCCTGCATCAGCTGCGTGGCCGGGTAGGACGCGGAAGTGAACAGTCTTACTGTTTTTTAATTTATTCAAAAAATATTACAGAAACCGGAATTGCAAGAATGAAGGCAATCCGCCAGACAACAGACGGATTTAAGATTGCAGAAGAAGATTTAAAACTCCGCGGTCCGGGAGAAATTACAGGAACCGCACAAAGCGGCGAACTTACATTCGCCCTCGCCGACCTTTTTAAAGACCAGTCAATAATGAATGCTGCCCGCGCCGATGCATTCAGCTACGAGCAGGCACTCTATAATAAAGCAGATTAAGCTACAAAACTTTCAAGCTTTCTTGCACGAACAGGATGCTGCATTCTTACGATTGCAGTTTTTTCAATCTGGCGGATTCTTTCTTTTGTAAGATTGCAGTGTTCACCAACCTGAGCCAAAGACATTGGTTTGTTTCCGCCAAGACCGTAACGCAGGCGCAGAACTTTTTCTTCAGCAGGTTTTAATGTTCCCAAAGCCTTGTTCAGTTCATCCTGCAGACTTTCGTTCATAACTTTTTCGTCTACATTTGAATATTTTTCATCTTTTACAAAATCGCCGACAGTTCCGCCGTCGCCTTCATCGCCTTCAATCTGAGCGTCAAGGCTGACCATTTCGCGGCTAATGTTAAGCATTTCCCGTACGTGATTTTTTTCCATTCCAAGCATGCGTGCAACAGCTTCGATTTCCTGTTCTTCAGATTTATTTCCGTGAACAGACTTTTTAGCTTTTTCAATCTGAACAAGTTCATTTACACGGTTCATTGGCAGACGGATTGAACGGCCTTTTTCGCAGATTGCTTTCATAATCGACTGTCTGATCCACCATACGGCATACGAAATAAAATGATAGCCCTTTGTAACATCAAATTTTTCAATCGCAGTCAAAAGCCCGATATTTCCTTCGCTGATTAAATCAGAAAGTTCAAGTCCGTGGTTCTGATATTTTTTTGCAACATTTACAACAAATCTAAGATTTGCCCTTACAATCTTATCTTTGGCAGCCTTATCGCCGTCGCGGGCCTTTACTGCAAGTTCAGTTTCTTCATCATGGTCGAGCAACGGAATTTTATTGATTTCTTTAAGATACATTCCCAAAATTTCATCATCGTTTGTCATAAAAAAGCCCCTTGTTGTAAAAGATTTTCACTAATCTATTAGCAAGTTCCGTGCCAACTTTTTATCTTTTTTATTTTCTTCTGGCGCCACATTTTTCCGACAAACAGGTGTTTTTCAGACCTTACAACCGGCATTTTACAGGCTTTCCAGTGCCTCCAGGCCCGGTAACCCTCGGTCCTGCGGACGGCCAGAGGCCCCTTACGGCCCTGGGGCGCAATGGAACTGTATCGTTTTGACCCACAATCCAGGCAAACAAAACAACCTGCGCCATTTTGACACAGGTATCTTCAGAATGAGTTTGTGTCAGAACCTCTCCTACGGCTATTTGACATCTTCATAAAATAAACTCACCATTCAGCTATTTATTTAAAACTCGAAATTAAGGTTAATAAAAATTTTTATTGACGATTAAGATTCAGAATTTATATATTTAAAATTAAAGATACTAAAAAAGTTCCCTCCCTAATCGGGCAGGAACTTTCATTTATCGCAAAATTTTGGAGGTAATATATTATGAAATTAAAACCACTTGCAGACAGAGTACTTCTTAAAGAAGAAAAGGCAGAATCAACAACAAAATCAGGAATCATCCTTCCAGATTCTGCACAGGAAAAAACACAGACTGCAACAGTAGAAGCCGTTGGTCCTGGAACAGAAAAAGAAAAAATCACTGTAAAAGTTGGTGATCGCGTAATGTACGATAAATATTCAGGCGTTCAGGTAAAAATGGACGGCGAAGATTATTTAATCGTTAAAAACTCAGACATCATCGCAGTTGTAGAATAATTTTTTTTATCTACACTCACATTGAACTAAATCTATAGTCACCCTGAACTCGTTTCAGGGTCTTTTTTTATACAAATTCCAGAAAACCTTTAATTCTTTAATTTCTTTTCCAGCAGTCTTGCTTCGGCATTCATCGGATTTAAACTTACAGCATATTCAAGCGAAAGAACCGCTCCATCTTTATTCTGCATGTCAGCCTGCACCAGAGCCGTTCTGTACAGAATTTTTGACTTTAACTTTTTATTTTTTGTTCTTCCGCCTGCAAGCCCATACAAACTCAAAGCCCTGTTCAATTCTCCGGTTCCGGCATAAACCGACGCCAGATTTACCGCAGAACTTACATTGCACATTCTGTTAAAAGCCGTAATCTGTTCACTATTCTGCTTAGCTTTTACGCCACCAGTTTCAAAAAGAGCATATTCGTAAAGGCGTTTTCCTGCACTAAAGTTTTCGTCAAGCAGCGAAAAATACGCAGCCATTTCAACTTCCCACAATTCCATTGTCGGTGCATATTCACTGGCCCGGTCTCCAAAAGCTGCTTTTATTACAAAATCTGGCACTTCCGGTGCTGAATATCTTTTTTCGCCACCAAAAACATCGTAAACAACAGCTTCTTTTTTTTCAGTTTTTTCCTGTAATTTGTAACGGCAGTCAAGATATTTTTCAAAAAGTTCCCGCGCTTCTTTTTCTTTTCCAGAATTCAACAGGTAACAGACCGCAAAATTAACAAGTTCTGGCGGATAAAGAGAGCCTGCTGTTTCGTTATTTTCAAGAGTCTGCCAGATTTCTGCCTCTTTTTTGTTTTGCACAGCGTCTGACCATTTACTCAGCCACAGGGCAAGCCGTTCAACTAAAAGGTCATCGTCAACAGCAATTTTATTCTGTTTCTGCTTTTCTATAAGTTCTTCAATCCTGAAAATTGCATCATCAATTAAAAATTTCGGGCGTTCATCTTTCTGCTGCATCGAATAACTTCGCAAACTCGTTTTTCTCAATTCACGCTCAAAAAAATCTTCTTCACTTTCTTCTGCATCTTCCCTGGCAAATTTTCCATAAGTTAAAAGAGAAGGAATATTTTCGCAGTCACTCATAATAACGCGCATCAATAAATCGTAAGAGCGCGCATATTGTTTTGCGTTATAAGCCCAGATTGCGCTGTTTACATATGTTAAGGCAAAATTCTGTACGTCAGCATTCATTTCCAGCAGTTTCTGCCTTTCCTTTTCTGCAGAATCAAAATCGCCCAAAAGATAAAAAGCATCACTTGCCAGCGGAATTAAATCTGTGTCAATTTTATTTTTGTCTGCATTTTCCAGATTCTGGATGCACAAATCATAATTTCCGGCATCAAACTGAACTTTAGCCCAGAACAAAGGATTCTTCGTTTCAAAAGTTTTCTGCAGGCTGGCAGCCTGTTCATATTCACCGTTTTTTAAATAAGGAATTGCAGATTTTAAAAGCCACTGTTCATTTTCAGTTGCTTCGTAACAGTCATTGTAAATTTTAAAAAGTGAATTTTCTAAAATCGCTTCCTTTTCGCTGGAATTTAAAACACAGTACGAATAAATTGAACCATATTTTGTTCCGGCAAGAACAGAACTCACCGCAAGAGCATCTTCAACCCGATCGTTTTTTATTAAAAATTGAGAATAAACCGCCTTTAGTTCCAGACTGTCAGGGATTTTTTTTAATGCCTTTTCAAGAGTTTTTTCGGCCAGCTTTGTTTCGCCAAGCTGTTCGTATCTTTTATAAATTCCTAAGCGGGAATAAGCGCTGTATGCTGATTTTGAAGTTTTTTTTAAGGATTTTAAGGCATCCGCCGTCTGCCCAAGTCGAATATAAGAATCTGTTAATTCCAGGGCGGAAACAAAACTGCTGTCGGGCGAATTTTGTGAACAGGAAAAAAGAAAAATTCCGGCAAATAAACAGATTACCGCCGGAACATTATTTCTGGAGAAAAGTTTCCAGTTTTTTTTCATACGCAAAAGAAGATTCTGCAATTATGCAGACTGAATTTTTTTGCTGATTTTATCCAGAACTCCATTTACAAATTTAAATGCTTCGTCCTGACCATATTTTTTTGCAATTCCGATTGCTTCATCAATTACGATTGCACTTTCAACATCTTTCTGAAAAAGCAGGGAATAAACGCTCATTCTCAAAATTGCAAGGGTAACCTTGTTTACGCGGTCAAAATCCCAGCCCTTAAGATTTTCTTTTATAAGTTCGTCAATTTTAGCCTGGTTATCAATCGTTCCTGCAATTAAGATTCTTGCAAAAGTTGCAGTTTCCATATCAACTTTTCCGTCAGAGCCGTCAACATCTTCTTTTTCGTCTTTTGGCCATGACAATGTTAAAACTTCATCCTTTGCCATTCCGCCAACATCCCAGGAATATAACCCCTGGAATGCAAGAATTCTTCCACTAGTTCTAGACACCTTTATATTCCTTATTTCCAGTTAAGTAACTTGTCGAGAGCCTGTCCTTCTTTTTTAAGAACAACATTTTCCGGAGTATTAAGTTCTTTTGTAATTGACTGAACTGCAGTAATCATTGCCTGACTCTGTTTCTGCTGTGTAAGGTTTGACTTAATGTAGTCGTAAACTGTAATTGTTGTTTCCGGCTGAACAAGGTCGCTCAAACCAAGCATTTTTGCAGGATATTTTCCACGGATTGAATAGAACTGAAAGTCATCCTTTGTTTCTGTAAGTTTAGAAATATATCCAATGTCTTTGCCAAACAGTTCCAGAAGTTCATTATAAGTAACGCCAAGCTGCTGAGCATGCTGAGCAGTCTTACTGATAAAAAGATCGCCACCCTGATAATCTTTTGAATTAGCTGCATCGTTCTTTATCTTGTCAGAAGTTACTTTTTTGGCTGTAAAATCGTTCAAAAGATTCTGAGCCTTTTCTTTTACGCTTTCTGCATTATCACCTTTCGGAAAAATTACAAGGAAGAGTTTAAGCATATCAGCCTGAACAAAACTTGCCTTATTCAATTCATAAAAAGCACGGATTTCTTCATCACTTGGAGCTGCACTCTGAATTTCTGACTGTTTCTGCTGAAGAATATACTGCTGGGCAAGCAACTGATTCTTTAAATAAGCCTTGTATTCATCAAGTCCCATTCCAGTTGTTGACTTCATATATTCATCAAGCGACTGACCAGTCTGCTGCTTTACGATTTCTTCAAATTCAGCTTCTGTAACATTTCTTCCAAGCTGCTGACTTATGTTCTGCATAAAATACTGATTCACCTGAGTATCTGTAAGAACAAGTCCTGCCTTCGTAGCTGCCTGAACAACAAGTTTTTCGTCAATCATTGCATTAAGAATTTCTTTCTTCTGTTCTACAGTAAAAGACGAAATTCCATTCTGCTTTCCGTATACTTCAACCCGGTTTTTAAGCTGCTTTAAAGTGATTGTTTCAGACTTGTTGAGTTTTATTGTTGCCAGCGGCTGAAGATCTGCCTGAGCAAAAATTGCACTGCAAGTCATTAAAATCATAGATACACAAAGTGCTAAACGTTTCATAAACTTTCCTTATACTTTTTTATTTCCGTAAAGACGAAAACCCTTAATTTTATAACAATTTTTAAGAATACTGGTTACGCCCTACTGAGGATCCAGAGGAAGTCCGCCAGAAATAACTGCACGGATTCTTCTTACACCAGCAGAAGAAGACTGTTCTTTTGTAATCTTAAATTCGCCGATCTGTGCAGTATGCTGAACATGAGGTCCACCACAAACTTCCTTAGAGAACCAGTCATTTTTCGGATCACGTCCAATTGTATAGACTTTAACCTGTTCGCCGTATTTGTTGGCAAATAAAGCACGGGCACCTGCTTTTTTAGCGTCGTCAAGCGTCATGATTTCCATTGTAACAGGCAGGTCTTCCTTGATTTTTTCGTTTACGATTGATTCAACCTTCTGGATTTCTTCTTTTTCCATCGGGCGGTCAAAAGTAAAGTCGAATCTCATGCGTTCACTGTTAATGTTAGAACCTTTCTGAGCAACCTTGTCGCCAAGAACTTCAACAAGAGCCTGCTGCAAAAGGTGTGTTGCAGTGTGATATTTTGTTGCAACGTCAGACTGTTCAGCAAGCCCGCCCTTTGCTTTTCCGGCATCGAGGGTTTTAGAAGCTTCCTGATGTTTCTTTTCTGCTTCCTTAAAGCCTTCAACATCAACAGTAAAGCCGTTTTCTGCACCAAGCTCCTGGGTAAGTTCAAGAGGATAGCCATAAGTTTCGTAAAGATTGTATGCAACTTTTCCAGAAATAATCTTTTTAGGATTTTTCATTAAATTTGGAAGAAGTTTCTGGAATTCTGCTTCACCCTTTTTGAGTGTCTGACGGAATTTTTCTTCTTCAGCAGTAAGTTCCTGCTTAATTTTAGCTGCATTCTGTTCAAGTTCAGGATAAGCAATCTTAAAGTTGTCGATTACAGCATCTGCAATTTCTGCCAGGAATGATTTTTCAATTCCGAGCTTCATTCCATGTCTTACAGCACGACGGATCAAACGGCGCAAAACATAACCGGCACCAACGTTAGAAGGAGAAACGCCTTTCGGATCTCCAATAATGAATACAGAAGCGCGGCTATGGTCAGCAATAATTCTTACAGAACGATCTTTTTCTTCATCGCTGCCATAAGTATAATCTGCAAGTTCGTCGATTTTTTTAATGATTGGCTGGAAAACTTCTGTCAGATAAACCGAAGTTTTTCCCTGCAAAATGCAGTTTGTGCGTTCAAGTCCCATTCCAGTGTCAACATTCTTTTTTGGAAGAGGTTCAAGAGTTTTTTCGTCAATGCGGTTAAACTGCATAAAAACGTTATTCCAGATTTCAAGCCAGTTTGCGCTGTCAGTTCCCTTATTTGAACCTTCCGGAGGCAAACCTTCGCCAACCCAGTAGAAAATTTCTGTATCAGGACCGCACGGACCGACAGGACCAGCAGCCCACCAGTTGTCTTCAGCAGGAAGGTAGGCAATTCTGTCTTCCGGCATTCCATTGTCTTTCCATGCCTGGGCAGCTTCTTCGTCGCGAGGAGCATTTTCGTCGCCTGCAAAAACTGTTACAGAAAGTTTACGGGGATCAAGAGCAAGCCATTTTGGACTTGTTAAAAATTCATAAGAAAAAGCGATAGATTCTTTTTTAAAGTAGTCGCCCAAAGACCAGTTTCCGAGCATTTCAAAACATGTAAGGTGGCTCGGGTCGCCAACTTCGTCAATATCACCGGTACGAACACATTTTTGATAGTCAGTAAGACGGGTTCCGGCAGGATGTTTTTCGCCAAGCAGATATGGAACGAGCGGATGCATTCCTGCAGTTGTAAACAAAACAGAAGGATCATTTTCCGGAATCAAAGACTGGCCAGAAATTTCAACGTGATTTTTTGATTTAAAAAATTCGATATACTTCGAACGTAATTCATTTGCAGTCATAATTCAACCATTTTATTGATTTAAAAGTAGAATTTCAATAGAGGAATCAGGAGCGCATTTACAGCCCGCATCCCGTGTTGCGTGGTTTCATTGCTGCGCAACGCCGTACGGCGCCACTCCACCCGGGGCTATTTTCAACCGTAAAAAATCAGCATTCACCGTTTGCGCCATAGTGCGCGACAGGATGTCGCACCTATTCATCCGTCTTTTTCAGTTCTGTGCGTTTTAAAGTTATTCCCTGGGCTTCCGAAGCAAAAAATCCGTCCGGGCTTACGATTACAGGCTGCAGGATTATTGTGTCAGTATCGTCAACAATAAATTCCTTTGTGCGTCCACGGCGGTCAGTTTCTGTCTTTTTTACCTTTGCAAAACCTGCAGAATAATATCCGTTAAAAAACCTTACGTTTGTGCTGCTTCTGAACTGCAACAACTGAGTTTCAGAAACCGTATTTAAAACAAAACGGCCGTTGTCAGTAAAATTTTCGTTTTCCACAGAATATTCATCTTCCGTAAAGGTTAAATAATTTCCGTCGGGAGTCTGCCAGGCAGGACCTTTTTTAAGGCTTTTAATTACGTTTTCGTTTTCTGAATCAGTCTTTTTTGCAACAGTTTTTGAAGTAACTTTTTTATAATTTCCGTCCCAGAGAGTGCTTTCGCTGATAATCATCCGGACATCGTCCTGAATGCGGATTCTTATTTCATCAACATTTACAAGCGAAATGTCAAAACGTCTCTGCAGGTTTTCAATCGACTTATTAATCGAAGTAAAATACATTCCGTTACGCCTTAATTTTGCGTCCACCCACGAATAAACTTCTTCAGAATCTCCGTAATAAAAAATAATTTCCTGCGACTGCGAATCAAAAAAGATATAGCGTAAGTTTTTACCTGAATTGTCAGTCTTGTACCACAAACCGTCAAGAAATTTAGAAAAAGTTGCAACCGTTCCGTCCTGGATTCTTGCAAGTTCCTTAGCTGCAATTCTGTTTCCTGTTACGCGAACCTGCTTTACCTGAGTATAAACTCCTTCTTTTTCGTTCCAGTCGTACATTGTCTGCACCTGGTCAAGTTTTGTGCTGTCCGCAGAACTTTCGTCAGAATCAACAGCATAAACCCAGACAGGGAAACTTTCCGCCTTTGTCTGGCTAAGCTCGTAAGCTTCGTTACGTTCCGACTGCTGAATAAAAATTGTTCCGTCGGCTTCAAAATCAGCAATTTTGGTAAGAACAAATTCACCTTTTTTATTTTTGCTTCCATTAAAAATGCAGAGAACAGAGTGCCCGGAATCCGTAATTCCCTGATAAACAAGAGAATTTTTATGATTTCCGATTACATCAAGAGCAGTGCAGGCAAAAGTTCTGATCTGGCTGATATTTGTTGCAATCCAGGTTGCGCGCACATAAGAAGAAGTCGAAGGATTATAAAGGCCGACAATCAGCCCCAGAAAAGGACTTCTCGAAGTTTTTACAATATTAATCTGATCGTCGTAACCGTCGCCGTCAATGTCCATTGTTACAACATTCAGAAGGGTTTCATCGTTCGCAAGTTCAATAAAAGAAGTCTGCTCATACTCATCATAATCATTTTCCGCAGTAGAATCAGAAACAGAATCCGAGTCCACAACAGGTTTTACAATTTTTGCCCGTGAATATGAATTGTCTTTTACAAAAAGATTTTTTCCAATTAAAAAGAAAGCTAAAAAAGCAGCAACAATAATAAAAACAACAGGAATCAGTTTTTTCATAAGTTTACAAAGTTTATCAAATCAGTTGAATTCTCTCAACGATTGCACCTGAATGACAGTCTTCGCCAAAAATTCACGTTTCTTTAAATGAAAAACATTGCAAAAAGTTACAGATATTTACATATTCTTCTATAAAATAGCATTTATTGACACATTTTTGAATTCCAATATAATTTTCGCACTATGATAAAAAATATAGAAATATTCGAACGCGCGCCTGTTCCAAAGGCCGTTTTTAACTTTGCATTACCGACAGTTTTAAGCATGATCGTAACCGTACTTTACAACATGGTTGACGCATTCTTTGTCGGACAGACTGGAGATCCGAGTCAGTTTGCAGCAGTAAACGTTGCGACTCCGATTTTTATGTTTCTTATGGCAGCCGGAAACATTTTCGGTATGGGCGGATCTTCGTTCATAAGCCGTGCACTTGGCGAAAAAAATTACGAAAAAGTAAAGACCATTTCGTCATTCTGCTTTTATGCAGGATTGCTCACGGGCATTCTCGGCGGAGCCTTAATCATCTGGCAGATGAGCGCAATCTTAAAGCTTATCGGCACAACCGAAACAACAGCCGTTTTTGCCCGCGACTATCTTACAATTATCGCAATCGGCGGACCGGCAATCGTAATTTCAACCGCCTTTACAAACATGATTCGTGGCGAAGGAGCTTCCAAAAATTCAATGGTCGGAATGATGGCAGGAACAGTTGTAAACATCATCCTTGACCCGATTTTTATCCTTAAAAGCTTTTTCGGGCTTCCATGTCTTGGCATGGGAGTAAAGGGAGCTGCAATTGCAACAGTAATTGCAAACCTTGTAACAATCGTCATTTATCTGATTCACGTTGTTTCTAAAAATTCAACACTTTCAATCAACCCGAAATTCTTTAAAACTTCAAATGGAATTTTAAAAGGAGTTCTCGAAATCGGTCTCCCGGCCAGTCTTACAAACATTTTAATGAGCTTAAGTTCAATCCTTACAAACAACCTTCTTGCAGCTTATTACAATGTTCCGGTAACTTCAGAAAAATTAATTCCGCTTATCAAAACATATGTAGACGGAGTTGCCGTTTTTGGAGACATTCCGACAGCATCAATGGGCGTTGCACTAAAAGCAAACATGCTTGCAATCTTTATTCAGCTTGGAGTTGGAATGGGAGTTTCCCCGTTAATCGGCTACAACTACGGAGCAAAAAACGTAAAGCGCGTAAAACAGTTTGTCCGCTTTTCAATTTTCTTAAACGTAATTGCAGGCTTCCTTCTTACAGGAATTTACTTTATTCTCTCAAAACAGATTGTAAAAATCTTCTCAGAAGACCCGGCAGTAATTTTCATGGGTCGTGGCATGATTTATCTTCTTATGTCATCAACACCAATCGTTGGAATCATGTTCGTCTTAAACTTTACATTCCAGGCAATGGGAAAAGGCTTGCAGTCGCTCATTCTTGCAGTCAGCCGCCAGGGATTTATCTTCTTACCGGCAATACTCATAATGAGTCACTTCTTTGGAATGAACGGAATAATCCTGGCCCAGCCAATTGCCGACGCCATAGCAGTAGTAATTGCAGTTTCAATGTTTATGTCACTCATAAATAAAATGAAACACGGCGACACACCAACAGTTTTATAAACTATTAACGTATTCTTTAAGGAGGGGAAAGCCTTCCCCTCGCTCCAACCGCGCAGGCGCGTTTTCCGCTACCCCTTCTGCGGGGAGCTCCCCGCAGCGCCCCCGGACACTTTACATACTCTCCAGTCTTGAACGAAGAATATAAAGTTTATTTTTTAACTGCTGAACCTGGTCAAGGCTGTTCATAATTTTAGAAGTAACATAAGCATCAACAAAAAATCCATCAAAAAAGAAATCCGCAAAAGTCAAAAAACCTCCAAGCTGCATTCTGTAATCTTCAGGAATATTTATGTTTCCAAGTTCCCGCCCAAGTTTTTGCAAAAGATAATCAACTTCGTTCATTGTGCCGGCAACTTTATTCAATTTGTAATGCTTTACAATATCAACGATAAAATCTCCGCCCAGAACATCAAGAAAACTCCAGTTACGGGCACTCTTAAACTGATTTTCAGCCTGTTCAACCAGGGGAATTAATTCATTTATAGTCTCAAGAGCATTTTCAACCTGTAAATTCTGCATAAATAAGCCTCCATAAAAAAGTTCACTTTTTACAGATGTCATTATACATCTTTATGGGGACATATATAGTCCCTGTATTTTTTGTCAAATCGCCTCCTTTCACTACTGAAAACTATTTTAAATTTTGCAAAAGTTTTCACTTCTACTGAAAACTTTATTGATTTTCGCAAAAGTTTTCACTAGGATTTAAATATGGTAAATAGAGAGCAATACATAGAAAAAATCCGCCCATTTTATGAAAGCGACCTGATAAAAGTAATCACAGGAATCAGACGGTGCGGAAAATCGGTTGTCCTTGAGCAGGTAAAAAACGAACTCGCTGCACAGAAAAAAAACATCATTCACCTGAACTTTGAACTGCGTTCTGTTTCATCAAAAATCACAGATGACGACGAACTCATCAAACATATAGAAGAAAAAATCAAAACAAAACCATCCGAAAAATGGTATGTTTTTCTGGATGAAGTTCAAAATGTAAAAAACTGGAATCTCGCCTGCAAGTCACTCCGCCTTGGAAATACTTCGATTTTTATAACCGGCTCAAATTCCAAGCTTCTGTCAAAAGAATTTACAAAAGAGTTGAGTGGCCGCTATGTTTCATTCTTAATCCGGCCTTTTGTCTATAAAGAAATTCAGGAATACGCAAAAGAACTTGGCAAAGAAGTTTCAATAAATGACTATCTGATTTACGGTGGTTTTCCAAAGCGTTTTGAATTTCCGGACAATGACTCAATGCTTCGCTATCTGAACGACCTGGACCAGACAATTGTTCTGAATGACATAATCAACCGTTACAAAATCCGCAAGGAAGAAATTTTTACAAAACTCGTTGATTTTGTGCTTGTTTCAAACGCACGGATTTTCAGTTCAAATTCCGTACACAATTACTTGAAGTCGCAGAAAATCGAATGTTCCTTAAACACCGTAATGAAATATCTTGATTATCTGGAAGAAGCTTACATCATCAGAAAAATTCCTCAGTATTCCACAAAGGCAAAAAAACGGCTCGATTTTTACACAAAACTCTACGATGAAGATGTCGCATTTAACTCAATCCGGCAAACAAACGGAAGGTTTGACCTTACCCACAATCTTGAAAATGTCGTATTCAATGAGTTTGTCTTTATGGGCTACTCACTGAATGTCATGAACATCAACGGCAGGGAAATTGACTTTCTGGCATCAAAAAACAACAGGGAATATCTTGTACAGGTTGCCTACAGCGTTGCGGAGAATTCAACCTATGAGCGCGAATTTGCCCCATTTGCCGCCACAGACAACAGCCGGAAAAAAATCCTGATTACAAACGACGAAAACGATTTTTCCACAAGTACCGTCCAGCATATCAGACTAAAGGACTTCCTGCTGATGGAAGATTTGGAAGGGTAAAAAAGAAATTCTCTGCCGGAATAAAATATTCAGTTTAAACTTTTCTTCTTACCCTCTTCCACCGTTTAACAGCCTGAACAGTGGCGGACAGATTTTTTTCAAATATTCCCACAAAACAACAGGCAAAACCGCGCTCTCTTTAGAACAGCTCTGCCTGTCTTAAATTACATTTTGATATGAATACAAATCTCTTCCTCTTGCAGCCCGTTCATACAATATAAAAGATTTTGCGTCAGCAAAATCGAATCCGTGTGACATTCTCAAAAAGGCAAAAAAAATTACCGACCTCGTGTCGGGATAAGAAATGCATGCGCATTTCTTACGGTCAACAGAATCTACGCGCCGTCCGTGGCGCAATTTTTATCAGTACCTGCAATAAAAGTCAGTCATTACAAAAAAAATCCCGCCAGAGCAGGCAGGACATCATCACAAACAGATTTAAACAAAAAAAAGCTGGCAGCTACCTACTTTCCCGCTAAGAGCAGTATCATCGGCGTAAGA
>CAVEBK010000023.1:0-35226 GCA_963613915.1 uncultured Collinsella sp. | reverse complement strand
GGTGCACAGCACTGGAGGCGCGGCAGACGCCGGAACCACGGATAGCCCGGTGGGGCGTAAGCCCCATGCGCCCGGAAAAGAAAAAACTAATCTTTGTGCATTATTTTGTTTACGATAGAAAAAACTATCATTGCAGTTACGTTTACGGTCAGGATTCCGATTGAACCTACGAGACCGATTTTGTCTGCAACAGAGCCTACAATCTGTGGGGCAACGATTCCTCCAAAGGCTGCGATTGCCAGAAGCATTGAAGTTCCAATGTCGCTTCCTGCGATTGCTGCGTGTGCGTTAGAAATTGATGTTGCATAGATTCCTGCCAGGAAAAATCCGAGGCCTACAATGCAGAGCGTAATTAAAGCAAGATTTTTTGTTGAAACAAGCAGAATAAAGAAAACCGCTGTTGCAAGACAGTCTGCAAGTATGATTGTCTGTTTTTTTATTTTTGTTGAAACAAGGGCTGTAAAAAGTCGGCCAAAAAGGACTGCAAGCCAGGTGAACGAAACAAGTTCATTTGCGTAAGTGTCGCTCATAATTCCAGTTGAGCGGAAATATGTTACAAACCAGCCGTTTATGCAGTTTTCAAATCCAAGGTAGAAGAAAAGAATGATTCCAGAAATCCAGAAAACCGGCATTTTGTAGAACCTGCATTTTTTGCCAGGAAGGCCGGCTGCTGCGTTCTGTGCATCTGCGGCTCCGGCTTCTGTGTCTGCCAGATCTTTTTCCTTTAAATCGAGCTGCGTTAAAAAGACTACGGCAACTGCCGAAGCAAGAGCGATTGCATAGACGATTGCCTTCCAGCCAAGCCCAGCGTTAAAGAAAATTGAAGCAAACAATGGAGCAGAAAAAGCACCGATTGCAAATGTCATGTGCAGAATGTTGAGTGCGAACGCGCTTCCGTCTGAGTTTTCGTTTATGTAGGCGTTATTTATGATTGAATTGCTTCCGCGGCAGATTCCAAGAACAGTAAAAAGCGCAATCATTGCCCACACCGGCGGAATAAGGGTTACTGCAAAGAGCGCGAGCGGAATAACCGTGGCGGTAATTAAAATTGCAGGCTTACGGCCGGCAAACTTTTCGAGTGCAGGAAAAACAAAACTTGCAAGAAAGTTCCCGATTGCAAAAGCCGACAAAAGAGTGCCTGCAACCGTGTAGCTTAATTTTGCTTCTTCGATTAGATAAGGAAGAATTGCACCAATCACCAGAACCATCGAGCCCTGGCACAAAAAAGAAAAATAATTAGGATAAAATTTTTTGATTCTGATTCTGTCTGTCATAGAAATTCCCCATATGTGCGGCTTATTAGATTAATTTTAAGTTTTATAAATAAAACGAAATTAAGTCCAATTAGAAAATAAATTTTTTACTTATGCAAAATGCCGGATTTTTGAATCTTCAAGAAGATTAAAAAAGGCGCAGGGAGGGGCCGGCAAAAACTGATCTTGAACAAAGTGAAACATCAGTTTTATGACGGAACCGACCGGAAGCCTTTTTGTATCCTGTGCATTTCAAAAAGCCGGATTTTTCAAAATATTCTGATTAAAAATTTTCTAATTTTGACAGCAGCGTGTCAAGTTTTTTTCCATAATCCGGATCAGTTGCCCACGTTCCTGCCAAATCAAAAACAGTCTCTGCAAACTTTGCCTTATGAACCCAGCTGTAGCGCGGGTCAACCAGCGGCTGTTTTAATTTTACGTCCTGAGTTGTTGCATAAGCCTGCAAATGCTGAATGTGTGCCCTTACTCCAGTCTTCTGATCTTTAAATTTTTCGCCGGGATTTTCTGCATTCATTGCTCCAAGCCCGCAATAATTGTGCCATTCAGGTTTTACAAGATTGCCGAATTTTAAGAATCCTGTTTCCAGACACATCTGAACAAAGGCAACGTCGCTGTTAATTCCTTCAGTCTGCGCTTCTGTTACATAATCCTTTGCAAGACTTTTTACGCGCGAAAGCGGAATTTCCGGATTTTCAGAAATAAAAAATTCTGCAAGTTCTGATTCACTTTTTATTCCCTTCCCCAGCAATTCTCTTGAACAGCCTTGAATCTGTTCCTTCTGAGCAGAACTTACGCAGGAAAAAAACAAAAAAGAATTCATCGCAACCGACAATGCCGTTAATACAAAACTGATTTTAAAACTTTTACCTGATTTTCGAACTTTCATAATATCCTTACTTTCGAGTTTTAAATAAATAGCTGAATGCCGAATTATTTTTATTGAAACTCGACATTCAACTAATATAAATATCGGTTTTTTAATATTTTTTTTGAAAAAAATTGTCATAAATGTAATTTCAGAGCCATTTATATAGTGAAGCAATAAATTTTTATAAAAGCGGGCGTTCCGGCAACAAGTTGCCGTCGGGTGCTTCAGGGTTCCGGCCCTGCCTCCAATGTTTTTTTCTGCTTTGCTGCGCGCCATTCCGGCACTTCGCAAACCATAAAAAAACATCGCGCTTCGCGCGCCCTTACGCCCCCTAACGCGGTAACAAAATGAACATAAACGACGAAAACGATTTAAGACAATTAACTTTAAGGAACGGCCTTTCGTTTCCAAACGACAAGGAACTCATAATGCTCATTCTAGGCTCAGGAACAAAGCAGATGCCTGTAGACGAAATGTCAGATAAAATCCTTAAAGTTATCTGCGCATGGAATCCGGAAAACTGGCTCGAAAAGCTTCAGTCAATTTCCGGGGTTGGTGCAAGCAAAGCTTTAGCAATTGCAGCCGCCCTTGAACTTGGACGCCGCCACAACAGAAGTCCTCAGGCTGTTGTAGACAAACCTCAGGACGTAATTCCGTTTATAAAGCACTACGCAATGCAGAATTCTGAGCATTTTGTAACGGTTACAGTAAACGGCGCAAAAGAAATCCTGAATATCCGCGTTCTTTCTGTCGGAAGCAGAAATATGGCTGTATTAAAAGCCGGAGACATTTTTTCAGAAGCCTTAAAAGAACATGCTTCCGGAATAATTCTGTCTCATAACCATCCAGGAGGACTTGCAGAACCTTCGGATGCAGACTTAGAAACTACAAAACATTTATGCGTTGCAGCAGAAATTTTAGGAATTCCAATTTTAGACCACATAATCATTACCAGAAACAGCTACTTCAGCTTTCTTGAGCATGGTCTGTTGCCCGCCGGTGAATAATACGGTAAATTATATCGCAGAGTTAATTTATGTCTTTACAAAGATTTACATTCATTTTAGCGTCAGTTTTTTTATTGAATTCCTTTGCTGCAGCACAGTCAGAAAATTCAGGAATTTCAATTGAACAAAAAAGCGAAGCCCCAAAATACGGCATTTTAGATGAACTGAACATTGGTCAGACCCCGCTTTTAAAATCAGAACGAAAGGGCGCAATCGCCAGTGAATCTACAAAAATTACGATAAAAACAAACGTTCCTAATTCAGAAATCTTTATAAACGGTAACTTTGAAGGTTATTCAACCCTTACACTCACAAATCTGCCGGAAGGAAAATACAATCTTAAAGTAGAAAAAAAAGGTTACCGCCCCAAACGCTACAGAATCAAAGTTACTAAAGGCGAAGAACGCGTTTTTTACATTGAACTTGAACAATACGAAGGAACTGTCTGCTTTATTACAGAACCTCAGGATGCAGACATTTATGTTGACTACTCATCAATCAGCGACAGCATTGTAAATCTTACTGAAGGCAAGCACACAGTTCAGGTAAGAAAATTCGGCTACAAAACAGAAACTGCAAGCATTTATATTCCGCGCGACACTTACCAGATTGTAACGGCAAAACTTTCTTTAGCAGAATTCGCCTTAACCGATTTAAGGTCAAACAAAGAAAGCTTTAATCCGAATCTGCCGGGAACGCTTGGAACGATAAAATTCTCTTTTGAAGTTACAACTAAAGAAACCGGAACTTTTACGATTACAGACAGCCGTAATTCTGTCGTTGCTTCTTACAATCTTCCGGAATTTACAACATGGGAACAGGAAGTAAAGTGGGACGGCAAAACTTCTGATAAAAGCATAATTCCAGACGGAACATACAAAGCAACTGTCGAAGCCGGCGGCCAGAAACTTTCTAAAACCTTTACTGCTGACAGTTCAATTAAAATTGCTTCTGCTAGTTTTACTGCCAGCGGTTCTGGAATTGGAATTCTACCTGCAGCATTTGCAAATCCAAAAACAACGCTTGCACTCGGCGTAAACGCAGGAACCGTATTTACAGAATCTTCATTCTATTGCGCTCCTCTTTCTGCATTCTTTGCATATTCTTTTCTAGACTGCATGGAATTAACAGTAAGGGCAGGCTTAAACGCAGGCCACGAAGGTTCTTCACCATTTATTAATTCAGCAGTTAAATTTGCCTTTTGCAAAAAAATGAACGGTTTTGACTTTGACTACGGCTTTTTAGCCAGAGCCGGAGGAGCAAGCAATAAACCGTTTGAACCTTATGGAGCAGACAGCGGTTATGGCGCTGGCGGCGGCCTTGTAATGGGGCTCGACACAGGCAGAATATACGCCGGACTTTCCTCTGAATTTACTTACGGAAGTTCAACCTTTGACACCGAAGATGACAATTACGACAAAGTCTGGAGAAACGGTCTTTGCCTGCAGTTAAAAAATCAGAGCCTTGCCCTGGGGCTTTACTCTGACTTAAATTCTTCTTTTGGAACAACCGGGCTTACAGAAGACGACAGAACAACTTCCAGCGTTGAATGGACACGGGCAGTAGATTTTGGGTTTGATGCAAGGATTCCTGCTAAAGACAATATTTTTGTAAACCTGCGTGCAAATGCAAGAATCTTTAGTTCTAAAACCTATTACAGTGCCGAAGCTGGAATTTCAACACTTTTATAAAAATGTATTTACGGAGCAATAAATGAAACTTTATTCAAAACAGCAGATGATAAAAACAACCATAACAGGACTTTTTGCAGGAGCCGTTGCTGCTTCAGCCGTTTTTTATGCTGCAAATTCAATTTCTGCAAAAAAAAATCAGGTGGCAGAACAGACTGAACTTTCAGGCGAAATTCAGGAAAGCGAAAACGAAGAAGTTAAGTTTATCGAACGCGCCATGGAAGAAAAAAAAGGCGTAACACAGACTTCAACCACAGTTTCTGAATACACACAGGACGAAGAACAGAATATTTTTGTTTACGAAAAATGCAACGAAGCCGTTGTAAACATTACAACCCAGGTTATGGGCGTAAACTGGTTTTTAGAGCCTGTCGTTCAGGAAGGCGGCTCTGGTTCCGGTTCAATTATTGACGAGCGTGGATACGTTGTAACAAACGTTCACGTAATAAGCCAGGCAAATAAAATCAGCATTTCGCTTGCAGACGGAACAAGCTATCCCGGAACTGTCGTAGGTCAGGACATAGAAAGCGACATTGCAGTATTAAAATTTACTCCGCCGGAAAACGTAAAACTAAAAACAATCGATTTTGGAAACTCCGACACCTTAAAAGTCGGTCAGAAAGTAATTGCAATCGGAAACCCTTTTGCCCTTGAACGCACAATGACGACAGGCATTGTTTCTGGCCTTGGCCGCCCGATTCAGGAAAGCAAGAACGTAATAATCCGCAATATGATTCAAACTGACGCTGCAATCAATCCGGGAAACTCAGGCGGACCTCTCCTCGACACAAAAGGAAAAATGATTGGAATAAACACAATGATTATTTCTAATTCAGGCTCGTCGGCAGGCGTTGGCTTTGCTGTTCCTGTAAGCACGGCAAGACGCGTTGTAAACGATTTATTAAAATACGGCAAGGTTCGCCGCGGAACAATCCAGATAACCCCGGTTCAAATGACTTCCGCAATCGCTCAATATGCAGGAATTAAAATCAATTATGGAATTCTTGTAAGCGAAGTTGAAAGCGGCAGCAGCGCAGAAAAAGCAGGAATTACAGGGGGAACTCAGGCAGTTCAATACGGAAACCGTTTTAACCCGACAACAATCTATCTTGGCGGCGACATAATTACAGGAATCGACGGAATCGACATCCGCACTTATGCAGACTACACAAGTGCCTTAGAGTCTAAAAAACCAAACGATACTGTAACCGTAACAGTTTACCGCAACGGAAAGTTTGAAAACCTTAAAGTAACCCTCGACGGCGCAGATGTAGACAAAGAAATCCGGGGCTCTTCTCTTTAAGACTCAAAAACTTCTGACAAAAAGGAAACAACATAAAATGAAATCTCTTAAAAAAATTGTAAGTTTTGGCGCAATTTTTATATTAAGTGCAGGAATTGTTTTTTCTAAAAGCATAACTTTTCCTGTAAAAAGCCTTGTAACAATCGAAGAAAATCCTGTTTCCATTACAACCGGATGGGACGAAAAATGGTTTGGTCAGAACAGTGCAAAAGTCTACAACCACAACATTGCCCGCATTGCAGGAATTCTTTCGGCAGTTTCTTACGAAGACTCTGACATTGGCAAAGATTCAAACTTAATTCTTCAATGCTTTAAGGCACTTGGAGTTCCTGAAAATTTAATTGAATTTCATTACAACCTCGACTACGAAAATTCAATGTGGGGAAACGATCAGGCAGCCTTTACATTTGCAACAAAGCAGATTGAAAGTTCAAAAGGCAGACAGAATCTTATTTTTATAGTTATCCGCGGAACTCCGCTCAACGCAAATGAATGGATTTCCAACGTAAATATTTCCGACAAAACAAAAACAGAAGCCGAATATCACGAAGGATTCTTTAAGAGTACAAAACTACTGGAAACAGCCCTCATTGCCTATCTTTTTAAGAACAAAATCGACATTACAAACTGCTATCTCTTAATTACAGGGCATTCAAGGGGGGCGGCAATTTCTAACCTTCTTGCAGCCCAGCTTTACGAAACAACTCTTTTTAACCCGGACAACATTTACACTTACACCTTTGCTGCTCCCAATGTAACTACAAAAGAAAACACACATGATCCAAAATACGACTACATCTGGAACATCATAAATGCAGAAGACATTGTTCCGTCGGTGCCACCATTCTACAAAAGCTGGAAATACAGCAAATACGGACAGACAAAAGTCTTAATCAACAGCTGGAACACGGATCCAGTAAAATACGAGCAGTATTATCTAAAAACAATGAACTCTTATTTTTCAAAATTCATGCTCAGGGATTACAGCCCGTTCATGACAGGACCATTTCTGCCGATTCAGTGCAGCAGCATTCTTTCTAGCATTAACAAAAACGTTTACACGTTCTACAGCGGAATAAGCGCATTGCACGACAAAGCAATCAGCGCATTCTGGAAGATTTTTCCCCCGGAAGAAAAAACTGCAGCAACGGAAGAAGAACAAAAAAACGAACCGACTTCAAAAAACGTTCAGGAAAAACAGGGCGCACTCTTTGCAGCAGCAACTCGCTGGAGCTATAAAAACTTTGGCGTTGACGTAAACTATGTAATGAACTGTTTCAGCGACATGCACGCAATGGAAACCTATCTTTCGTGGATTTTAGCTTTAGACGAAGAAACTGTTTATTCAACCGTCGGGGCAAACCTTATGGTTTTAAAAGGCGCCGGAGACTACGCAGTTTTTGACGAAAAAGGAACAAAGGTTGCAACAATTCTTGACGGAAGAGTGAATTTTTCTAAAGTTGAACATCCGGTTGCAGCAAATTCACTTTTGCAGGGCTCTGTAGTTTTAGGACTTCCGGCAAACCGCAATTACACAGTTGTTGCCAGCCGCGAAAGTTTAATTCCTACACGCTTAAAAATGAACGTTCAGCATTACTCTGCAGAAGGAATTTTTATTGACGAAACCCAGATTACGCCGCTCTACCCTTACAACGGCCAGGTTTACTGCATAAATGCAGAAAGTAAAAAACTCTTAAATGATGATTTTTCTTTTTCAAAAGTTACAGGCAAAGAAGCTAAAGAACTGCGCAAAGCCGGCGATTTAAGAATGATTTCAAAATTCAATGTTTCGGGAGAATTTTCTGCTTCAACCAGCGGAACTTTTAATCTTGGAGCACACATTGGAACAAACGCATTTTACGGTTCCCTGCTTTTAGGCCACAACGCAGCAAAAGTCGGACGCTCCCTGGAATTAAGCCCTGGAATCGGCCATCAGAGCCTTTTAGTAAATAAAATTCTATTGAACACAGAATTATACACAAACTTTTTCTATGCATTTTCTGACGATTTGGCAGACGATGACGACCGCTTTAACATTGTTCCGTCGGCAAGATTTTCTCTTTCTTTTAAGCCGATTCACAGAACACAGATTTTTGTGGCTGCAAACCTGGATTTACATATTTCAGACTTTAACGATGCAGCCTTTGACGATTCTTACCGCTTAAAAACAACGGGACAGGTCTGGACAGATTCAAAATTCAGGATTGTGCCGAATTTCAGTTTTGGAATCAGGTTCTAAAGCATTTATGAAAAACAAAAATATAATCATTCTATGCAAGGTTGTAGACAATTACGGCGACATTGGAGTTGTTTACCGCCTTGCAAAAGCCCTGAGCGACCTTGATTCTTCCCTTAACCTTACGATTGTCTGTTCCAGTTTAGAAAGTTTTTCAAAAATGGCAGCAGGAATTAATCCACTGCTTAAAAAACAGACTTTCAGCTACAATCAAAGTTTGTGGACTGTTCTCGACTGGCAGCAGGACGACAGTTTCAGGTTTGAGCAGACTCCGTTCCCCGTTGTTCTTGAATGTTTCCAGTGCGGACGCCCCGACTGGCTGGAAAATATTCTTTTTAGCGAAACAAGTCAGGAAATTTTTCATATTTTTAACATTGAATACCTAACGGCAGAAGAATACGCAGACGATTTTCATCTTTTAAAATGCTATACGAGAAAATCAAACGTAAAAAAAATGTTTTTTATGCCCGGATTTACAGATAAAACTGCAGGGCTTTTACTCGACAAAACATTTTTACAAAGCCTGAACGACGCAAAAAGCAAAAAAACAGACAGCAATAGTTTTAATGTTACTGTTTTTTCGTACGAAAGGGATTTTACCCAGATTTTTAATTCATTAAACGAAGTTCAGGAAATTAAACAGAAACACAATCCCGACTTTAAGGTGAATGTGCTTGCAGCAAACGGAAAAAGCCTTAATTTTGTAAAAGACGCATGGAATAAAACCGGCAGAAAAGTAAATTTAGTTGAACTGAAGTTTTTAAGTCAGGAAGAATGGGACAAAATTTTGTGCAGTGCTGACCTTAATTTTGTCCGTGGAGAAGAAAGTCTTGCGCGCGCAGGTTTTACAGGCAGGCCATTTTTCTGGCACGCTTACGTTCAGGACGAAAATTACCAGCTTGTAAAAGTAAATGCGCTTTTAACTAAGATTGAACCTTTTTTTACAGACAAGGAATTATTCGCTAAGTTTAATTCTTTATGGAATGAATACAACACGCCGGACTGCCAGTTAAATCAACAAAACCTTACAGACATTCTGCTTTCTGCGCTCGACAGCAGATTGAATGCAGCTTTTACCGGTTTTGCAGAAAATCTGTTAAAAAACGGCAACCTGGCAGAAAATCTTATAAATTATCTGGAAAGTCAAGGTTTATAGATTGCAACGCAGTAACAATAAAGGACTTGCAAAGATTTAGCCCGGATTGTAATGGGCGCACAGCGCGTGCGTAGCACCGAAGCCATGAAAAGTCGGCGCACGACATCGTGTCGTGGCCAAGAAATGCGTTGCATTTCTTGCGGTCAACAGTTTCTAAGCGCCATCCGTGGCGCCATTTTTGGACAACCTTACAGGCACAGATTCGGTTGCTTCTCATACTCCCCACACTTCCCTAAATTTCTAAAAAAAGGCAGTAGTTGAAAAAGAGTAAAAAAATAATTATTATAGAAGAATAAATGCTTAATTTTTTGAGGTAACATATTATGTTAATGACAAACGAAATCAGAGTCGGAACAGCTTTTATGTACGAAGGCAATCCTCTTATCGTTCAGAAACTTCTTGGTCAGAAGGGTGGACGTCAGGGCATGGTAACAAATCTTCGCGTTCAGAATATTGTAACTGGTTCAACAATGCAGCTTGGTCTTGACGCTGGTGAAAAATTTGAGGAAGTTGAACTCGTAAAAAAGACTGTAAAACTTTCTTACATCGACGGAAACGAATATCATTTTATGGATCAGGAAACTTACGATGATATTATGCTGGACAAAGATTATCTCGGCGACAACGCTGGTTACATTTCTCCAGATGACGATTACGAAGTTTCTGTTACTTACTACAACGAAAAGCCAGTTGGAGTTGTTCTTCCTGTAAACGTAACACGCACAATCACTTACTGCGAACCAGGCGTTAAGGGTGACACTTCTGGTAAATCAACAAAACCAGCAACTCTCGACACTGGAATGGAAGTAAAAGTTCCATTGTTCTGCAACACAGACGACCGCATCGTAATTGATACACGCGACGGTTCATTCGTAGAAAGAGCAAAAGACTAATCCTGTATTAGTTGCATACAAAATCCCCGGAACTTTTCAATTACAGAACAGTTACCGGGGATTTTTATTTTTAAATTCTTTTTATATTGGGCGCATTTTTTGCTGCGCAAAAAACCGGGCTATCCGTGGTTCCGCCTTCGCTTCATTGTACTTTGTTTTTACACGGTAATATGGTGCCAAGGACGGCACTAAAGACGATACCCCCCCCCGCACAAATTGCAAAGCAATTTGTGGCACGACAGGATGTCGTACAACGCCTTCGGCGCCACTACTATCCCTTGCGCCTGTTACGCAGGAATTTAGAACGTGTATTTTGCTCCGAGCTGAACAAATCCGTTGTTGCTCCAGCCTTCAAATTCTGTTCTGTCAGATTTGTAAGAAGTCATGTACAGGCCTTTTGCCGAAAATTCAAGTCCGTCAGAAACGTACCATGTAATCTTTGGCATTACGATTAAATCAAAGTGCTGAAATCCGTAAACTGCACTCACTTCCGGCTTTACTTTGCCGTGGTTCCAGCTGTCAGAAATATTTACAACAAGTTTAATGTCGTTTTCGTAAGTTCCGTTTTCTGTATCAAGAGAACCATTGTCGTTGATTTTATCGTGATTAAGGATGTACTTTCCCTGTCCCTGAACATTTACGTTAAGTTCGCTGAGCGGAAGGTCGCGGTCAAAGCCGGCAACCCAGGCAACAGAATTGTTCTGGATTGTCGGATCATCGCCGGCTGTGTCCTTTGTAAGGTTGTATGCTCCTTCGAGGCGGAAGTTATATGCTCCGAAAGTTTTTGCAGCTTCCAGTCCAAAAACCTGCAGAAAGTCGTAGTCGATAAACTTGTCGTCATCGTCTGCTTCGCCTGTTGTAAGGTAGGTTGAAACAAAGCTGTTTACTTTGCTGTAGTCAAAAGAAGCCTTTTTGTTTCTTCCAGCATAGTAGCTTACGCCCCAGTCAAGAGAACCTGTTGTCGTCGTAAAGCGGGCACCTGCCTGCATGTATTTAAGCTGGTTTGTGTCCGGGTAAAGATTGTCTGCAAGACCAGAAGAGTTGCTGAGCATTGCTGTGTAAAGAGACTGAGCTTGAAAAAGAGCTTCTTCACTTCCAGAAGTTGCAGCTGTAGCTGCTGTAGCTCCAGCTTTTACGATCTGAGATCCCGCAATCGACGTCAGCTGACTCTTCAAAGACTTTACCTGAGCAGGAACCCACTTTCCGCTTGAAGCGTAGCGGTCTGCTGTCATAAAAGGAGTCCAGACAAACTCAAAACGGCTCGAAGAAAAAGGTCCTACATCTTTCGGCACATTGTACAAAACGCGGACCATCGGCTCAGCAAGGCGGCGGTCAATGTAATCCGGAATTAAAAAGTCTGTGTAGTTGTTTGCATTAAAGTTGTCTACAGCGTGCAGCTTGTCGCCCTTGCCCCAGACAACCTTCATTTTTCCTGTCTGAACAACAAAGTTTCCAAAGTAAGACTCAAGCGTAAGTTCGTCGATTACGTCTTCGTGGTAATTGTCGAGAACGTCCTTGCTCAGGGCAAATTTAACGTCTGCAGAAACTGCGTCAGTTGAATATTTTAAATTAATCTTGCCCTTTGGATCTGCCTGGGTTTTCCATTCTTCAACAGGCAGACCGTATTCGCCTTCATCATCAAAATATGCGCGGAAGTTAATTTCTGCTTCGCCAGTTACTTCAAGAGCTGAGGCAGAAAATGAAGAAGAAGTGTCTCCAAAATCTCCGCCAAAGTCGCTTCCAAAATCACTGCCAAAATCAAAATCCTGGGCTGCAAGGAGCGAAGCAGAAAGAAGCGCAAAAGAAGTCAAACTAAAAATAAATTTTTTCATAAAACTGTCCTTAAAAACCAGATTCCGAGAGAAGCCGACAAAGTCAGCCAGGTTCGGAATGAAGAGTTTTTGAGTACTGTACCAATCATTGAAAAAGGCGCAGGGAGGGGCTGGCACAAACTGAACATGCATACCTGCATCTTCAGTTTGATGACAGAACCGACCGGAAGCCTTTTTTTAACTGTTACAGTTAATTACAAAAACTCTAAGTCAGGCTATTCTTTCTATTTTGCTGTGTTCAGATAGTTCTGTGTAAATACGCTGTCTGGAATCGGCTTGTCAAGGATAATGTTGTAGCCGTTTGCGCTCTTTGCATTTTTCTGTGCAGCAATTCTTGTTGAGTGACCGCTCTTTACGTTTTTAAGAGTGGTAGAAGTTGTAATTGTGTAGCCGTCAATTTCAGAAATTGAATCAACTGTAAGAACTTTTACAAGTGAACCGTCTTTTTTGTCATACATTTCTGCATAAACAGGAACATTTGTTTTTTTGTCAATCCACTGAATTCTGTACTGATACTGAGCCTTTGCAAGTGTTGCAGCTGTTGGAGTTGATTTAATCTTCCAGCAGTCATAGCCGTTCTTGTTTTCTTCGCCCAAAAGTTCGTGTGTATCGTCGTCAATTTCGCGTGTAGACATATCATCGTAAGAAGCGTCAGTTCCAGTAAAAGATTTGCTTCCTTCAGAAGAATTTACGCGGCGTGTAGTTTTAAGGGAAGGCATGTAAATCCATTTGTCATCGTCTTTGCCCTTGTTTTCCATCTGCAGGAATTTAATTCCCTGGTTAGACTTGTTTGTGCTTACCTTAAAGTTCATTACAACGTCAGAAGTGTCTGTTTTTTCGTTGTGGCGGCCAAGTTCGTCAATAACGCGGTGTTCTTCAATGTTTCCAGCCTTGTTAATAAGGTCCATTTCGATAATTGAATGGTTGTAAGCAGGCTTTTTAATGTTAAGTGCAGCGTCAACAATGGAACGAGCATCCTGAGCAAAAATCATTGCTCCAGCAGCCAGTAAAGAAATAGCAATAATCGATTTTTTCATAAGTTTCATATACATCTCCTTCTGCATTCTGCAGATTTGAATATTTTTTTAGTCTGTAAATCAGGGCGTTTCCCTCACTCCGCCAGCCTGCCGGCAGTCAGAGCGAGGGCCGGGCTATCCGCACTTCCGGCTTTCGCCTCCATTAAAAAACGGGGATTGCTTACGCGCCTTCGGGCGACAAGCTCAACCGCCGTTTTTTAACGCTTCGCGGTGCTACTATCCCTAACGCGCTAGCGTTATTTTTCTGTTTTTTCGTCTTCGTCTTTTGGTCTGCTGAATTTTGGATCGTAGTTTGTCAGGAATCCCGGCAGAACAGTCATTGCAAGCATTGAACTTGTAAACATTACGATTGCAATCAGAATACCGATGTAACGCAATACGGCAAACTTAGAAAGACACAAAACAAGGAATCCTAATCCTACGGCAAGCGCATTCGTAAGAATTCCGACACCGCTCGAAGCAAATGTGCGTTTTGCAGCTTCGTGAACATCTGTCGTTTTTGCTCTTTCAATGCGGTAAGTTTCAAGGAAGTGAATTGTGTAGTCAATTCCAATACCAACTGCAACAGAAGCAATAATCGAAGTTACAAGGTCAAGATTGATTTCTGCAAATCCCATCGTCATGTAGTTAAGAAGGATTGTAAATGCCAGAGGAAGAGCTCCGAGCAATCCTGCCCATACAGACTTAAACGAAAGTGCAATTACAACAAATACACACAGGAGAGAGAAGATAAGGCTCTGCAACTGAGAAGAGAAAACCATGTCTGTCATAACAGATTCAAGTTCACCCTTACCAGTAAACGAAACTGTATAACCTTCAGGGAAGTGGTTTGCAACGTAAGAATTACATTCGTTAATTACTTTTTCAATGTCATGTGTTGACTGACTTCTCAAAACAAGCTGAATGCGCAGACGGTTAGGATTCAAAACGTTTTCGTTCTGTGGATCGTTTGCCCAGCGTCCAAGAGTTTCTTTATCAGAAAGCATTGAAAGGAAGTTTCCTACAATGTTTGTAAGTGCTTCGTGCTGTGCATAACCGTATTTTGCTTCGTCATAAGGAATTTCGTAAAAATCCTTGCCTTTGTAATTCAATTTCTTTTCAAGAACTTCAACAACGTCCTTTACAGAAGCATTTGAACCGCCAGCTTCGGCATAAGAATTAATCAAAAGTGTAAGAGCTTCATCTACAGAAATTGTGCTGTTAAGTTTTTCAACATAAGCAACGTTTGGATCTACATAATCAGGAAGCATTTCGTAGTCTGTGCTTTCTGCAGAAGCGTCGCCAAAATCACCGAAGTCTCCAAAGT
The DNA here is from genome assembly GCA_963613915.1 of uncultured Collinsella sp. Lineage (GTDB taxonomy): Bacteria > Spirochaetota > Spirochaetia > Treponematales > Treponemataceae > Treponema_D. The sequence goes on along the minus strand of CAVEBK010000023.1, from coordinate 20,623 downwards.
CGTCAAAACCGGCAAAATCATCAAATCCGCCAAAGTCGTCAGAACCGAAACTGTCATTGCCAGCTGCAGCAGTGTTGAGCGCGTCAGCACTTGGAGCATGCAGAACCTGGTTCATGCGTTTTACGAGAGTCGGGAACGAAATCATTTTTCCAACAAACGGGAATTTGTTGTAAATATTGTCCTGCAGGCCGTCAATTGCTTCAAGAATGTCAGGATTCTTCATTGAACCTTCAACCAGAGCAGCTTCGCGTCCGTCAGACTTTTTAATGATGTTTCCGTTTACATCGAGGAATTTTCCATCCTTGTTCATAACAGGAACACCGTTTTCGTCGAGAACGTTTCCGTCAGCGTCTGTAACTTTTGGACCGTCAACGAGCATAAAGATCATGTTTGTTCCTGCAAAGCGTTTGTCAACATAATCAATATCCTGTCTCATCTGACTGTCTTTAGGGAAGTAATTGATAATAGAAGTTTCGATTGTAAGACGTCTGATTCCAAAAATCGAAAGGATAATAATGAATGCTCCAAATACATACATTCTTGGTTTTGTTCCACAGAAGAATGTAAAAATGTTGAACAATGTATCGTGAGAAGCAGTTCCGCGGTTGATCGTGTGCTTTTTAACCTTTGTAGAAACACGCTGCATCAGCTTAGATTTTTTACCGATTGCCTTTTCAGACTTAACCATGAGTACAGCTGGAATAAACGTTACAGAGAAGATAAATGCAAGGGCAACGCCTACAGCAGTAAAGATTGCAAAGCTGTGCAAAGGTCCCATAGGGCTGGTAACAAGAGAAATAAAACCAATTACAGTTGTAACTGCAGCCAGGAATACAGCAACCTTACAGTCGCCTACACCACGGAGAATTACCTGCTTGTGAATTTCTTTTGTAATTACAGTTCCCTTCTTAACTTCTTCGTCGAGGGCAATGTAATAATGGGTAAGAATATGAATTCCATACGCCGAACCACAGGCAATAAGAGCAACAGGAATAACGCTTGAAACAATCGTAAATGAGAACTTAAAGATTGCCATAAGTCCACATGTACAGGCTGTAGAAAGAAGAACTGTAATAAGCGGAAGAATTGTTCCGTCGAGAGTCTTTAAACTTACAAAGAGAGTAAGCAGAACTACAATAGAAACAAGTGGAATCAAACGGATAAGATCCGAAAGAATGAATTCGCGCATGTTTGCAGAAACAACCGGGTCACCAAAGAAAATAACCTTAAGTCCGCTTCCATCAGTATATTTAGCTGCAATCTGTTTTACAGCGTCGAGGGTTCCGCGTTCAATGTCGCTTTCAGACTGTTCTGTCGCAATTGCAGTCTTTACATTCTGAATAAGAGAATCTGAAATTCCTTCAATAGAAGAAAGAGTTCCCTTCTTTTCTGCTTTTGTAAAATCATCAAAAGTTTTAATTCCTGCGTTTGCCAGAAGTTCTATATCGTCAGTAGAAAGTGTGCTTACAAATGCAATTTCGCCGGGATGATTGTTTGTCTTAAGTGTAATCTGCATCTGAGCGGCTTTGTTGTCGTCAGAAATAATAGAACGGGTATACATTTCGTCCCATTCTGTCAGATTGTGCTTAAGGTCGTTTACCTGGTCATTGGTAAGCAATGGCAGATAACCGTTTTCGTCGCGTTCAGCATCAATAATGTTTCCTGCAGTAAGTGCACCGTCAACATCTTCAATAAAATCAATGTGAGTAAGGGAATCGACGCGGTCAACTGTAGGAAGCTTTTCAACATCAGTAGAAATTTTGTCGATGATAGCAAGATTTTCCGGAGTAATTATTGAACCTTTGTCTGTTTCTACAGAAACACCAATTACAACAGTGCTACCAAAACGGTCTTCAGAAGAAATCAAACGCTGGTAAGACTCATGTTTCTGCGGAAAATACAGACGTGTCGAGTCGTCCATCTGAATATCTTTAAGCTGGAATCCTAAAACTGCCGTAACGACAAGGGTTACAACAATAATTAGCCATGGATGCTTGAATAAACGATTCATCTAGCATTCCTCCTTATATATTTTTTAATGTTTATAAGTTTAAGAAATTAAACCATTGAACAAAATATACTCAGTTTAAAATCAAAGGTCAACAAAATAGAAAACTATAAAAAAATTTTATACTTTTAAAAATTGTTGACAATCAGTTAATGCGTTTATAAACTTAACCGATTAAACAATTAAACCAATCAGAAACTAAAAGATCAGTTCTGGAGTTTTAGTCTTAATTTTTATGGGAGAATAAATTGGGTACACTGGAAATAAATGAATTTAAACAGAAGCTGGCAGTTATCAGAGAGCAGTTTGAACATTGCACTCCATATTTAACGACATTGAGCGACACAATCCGCCAGAAAATTCTTCTTATACTCGCAGAATCAGGAATTGAAGGAATGGATGTTCAGGACATTACCGCAAAAACTCATCTTTCAAGACCGGCAATTTCCCATCACTTAAGAATCTTAAAAGACGCAGGAATGATTATAAGCCACAAAAAAGGCACACAGGTTTACTATTTTATTTATATTCACAAAGCTTTGGACGAAATCCTGACTCTCGTAAATACAATTTCAAACCTTGTAGAAAACATCGACATGGAATCCGTAAAAGAAAAAGCCCCATGGATGATTGACAGCACAGCAGCCATATAAAACCACCATCATGCTGAATTACATGTCACCCTGAATTCATTTCAGGGGCTTTTTTTACCAGAACAGTTCAGCTTCAAAAGAAAGCTCACCTTCCGCCTTTCCGGCCATTGTGATTTTGCGTTCACTTTCTTCAATCTTTCCAAAAACCTGCACTTTCTGTCCGAGCATTGCTTCTTTTGCAAAGTTAATCCTGAAGTCCTTAAATTCCCTGCCTTCAAATTCTTCTGGCAGTGCATCAGCAGCAAAGGCAGCGTAGCGGGCATTGTTTGTGTGTCCGTTTGCATCAAGATCGCTGTATTTTATTGTGCGTTCATCAAAAAGAGTCATATCATCCGCAGGTTGAATCTTCCCATAAGGAAGACAGTCATGCTCAGTTTGTTTTAAGGCTGGTTCACGCATCTTCATCTGATCAAATTTTTTAATCGGCATAATCCGTCTGTTTTTTAAATCAACCAAAAGCCAGGCCGTAAGTCCGCTTACAAGTTTTTCGCCGTCTTCACTTTCAATTTCCACAGCGCGCACAAACTGAAGGGCTTCACTTTTTTCTTCCCAGGTATGAACAACAATGTGCTCATTTTCCCTCGGGTATCTGTGCAGCCTGAACGAATCCCTCGAAACAAGAATCGCAATTCCGTTATCTGCCAGAGTTTCCCTGCTCATTCCACGGCGGTTAAAATCTTCTACAGCAACATCAGAAGTAATCTTAAGAAGTTCGTTTAAGCTCAGCTTTTTATTTGCATTGCACTGACTGAACATTACAGTCGTTTCCCAATGAAAAGCCAGCTGTTCGTCGTGCCATTGTCTGGTTTGTGTATTTTTAATTTCTGCCATTTTTTCTCATTTCTCCATTTTTTATTTTTTTTGGGCGCATCTGCCACAAGTTGCAGACCAGGCTATCCGTGGCTACGGCGTCTAACGCGCCTCCGGTGCTATGCACCGCGCTTCGCGCGCCACTTCTATCCCTTGCGCGTATGTAAATTAATGTTTTTTATCCGTAAGAAGTGACGAAAAAACCGGCACTTCTTACCATCAGGAAATTACAGGAGGTAATTTCCTGATGAACATATTATCAAAATGACAAAAATTATAAAAGTGTCATCTTAAAATCTTCCAGTTCCCCACAAATAACCGTCGTCGCGGTTTTCAAAAAACCAGAATTCCTTATTGTGCGTCATGATTGCATAATTCCATGCAGAAAGTTCAGAACCGACAGGAAGTGTCATAAGCCTTTTAAATCTGCCGGCCCTTAAAATTTTATCAAGATTTTCAATTCCATAAAGCTCACGCGCCAGAATTCTTCCGTCTTCAAGTTCATTAAAACAATAAAAAGTAGAAAACAAAGTTGTCTGTCCCCACGGAAGTTCAACATGAACAATCCTGTATTTATTATTTTTTGGATTTTGGGCAAAAAGTTCTACGCAAAAAAAAGAAAGTAAAACAAGGCAAAGACAGACAAAAAAAGACTTTTTCATAATTAAAGCAGATATAAGGACATTTTCAAAAACTGCTGTTTTCCGGTGGCCCATATAAAAAAAATGCCCGAAACTTAAAGTTCCGGGCTTAATGCTAGACAAACACTAGAGAGAGTTTCTAACTTCTTCGTTGTGTTTCTTTAATCTGAAATATTCAGGAATAAAATAAACGCCTGCAACAATTGCGCAAAGTGCAATAATGATAAACATAACAACTACAGCCATGTTTGGTTCAAGGTCGCCGCTTGCCTTAAGAACAAACGACTGAACAACTGCCCAGATATTTATAAGTGCAAGAATAAATGCAACTACAGCCTTAGCCATAAAGTTCTTTACAAATACAGCAAACAGGAAGAAAGCAATGAATGCAACTTCTGTAAAAATGTAAGCATTAACTTTGTTTCCATAAAGGGCACCAGCAGGATTCCATACATAAGTAAATACAGAAACAGTTTTTTCGCCATACAAAGGATATTTAGCCTGTACAGATGGTTCCCAGTCTTTAAATTCACCATATTTAATTTCAGAAGGCCAGTCGCTCTTGTACTTTCCTGTAATTCCAACAGGAAGTTCTGCCCAGGTTTTTCCCTGATCTTCAACTTCAGAGTAAATCTTTGTTGATGATGTAAAAGGAATTAACTGAGAAACAACAACCAGAAGCAGCAAAACAACAGAAATAATGTTGTATTTATTCTTGAAAAAATTCATTAAAATATCCTCCAACAGATATAGTCCAAATCAATTATTCATTCTATCTAAACATTTTTTTTTATTCAACAAGTTCAAAAAGCAAATTTTTAATTTTTAATAAGAATAACTCTTCCTGTAGACTTTTCACCATTTTTTTATATTGCTCACACTGGCACAACGTTCAGGGCAGAACCACTGGCCACTTCTCTCTAAGGTATTTTTACAAAACTCGACGCTCGCCTATAGCCTGAAAAAAAACATAAACTTGCATAAAATCTAACAATTTGTTATAAATCCGTTTAGAGGAGGTTTCTTTACAAAAAAACACATTTTAACCAATGCCATGATTAAACGGTTATCGCTTTTCATTTTTTTAATTAACGGAGAAAGTTATGAAAAAAAATATCATTGTATCGGCAGTTTTTTCTGCCATATTATTAGTACTAACAGAAACAGCTTGCTCTTTTGCTACGCAAAACGCATTATCCAACGACGTTACCGATATAAGTGATAAAATAAACTATCGCTCAATTTCAACGAAAGCCTATATGGGAGGTTCAGTTCTTTACAATCCTGATGATTTGTCAAACAGCCAGCTTTTACAAGGTGTCTATATTGCAACCCGATTGGGAAAAGTTACAAAAAATGAAGTATCAGAAGATGATATTATTTATACAGATATAGAAAACGAAGCTTTATACGGATACATATACGTTAACAATGTAACTGAAAAATCTATAAACTTTTCTTATACTGAATATTCACAAAATGGAATAAAAAATGCTGAAAAATCGTTTCATCTCGAACTAAATCAAAATGCAGATTTAAATGGAGATGGATTTGCAGACGTATCATATTCAAAACCTATGACAAAAAGAACAGGTCTTGAAAAAACAGTCTGGCTTACCTTCATAAGCAATCAAGAAAACCAATACACCAGTATGTTCTCAATTTTACCAGAACAATATACACGAGGAGTTTATCCAGCAGCACTGTTCGGAATAAATCCAGACGGGCATTTTATCGTAAGCAAATATGAAAATAATTCTTCTACGCGCTCTGTTGTAAAAGGTCTTTCTGCAGGGGATTTTGTTCTCGACAATAAAACCGGAACATATCAAAAAGTAAAAGGCAATACATCATATAAAAATGCACGAAGCATAGATGAATCAGATCTCGACACAGAAGATTCAATAACAGATATTAATTTTTATTTTACAGAAGAAGATTTCAGCACAGGTTATAGTGCTATCGAGTTATTTAAAACACTTCCTCTTGAAATTATAAATGAATTTGAATCTGTAACTTCAGAAGCAGAAGCGGTTGCTACCCTAAACAAAATCCTGCTTCAAGAAAATTTTGTTTACATTTGCATACAAAACTTAAACTTAGAGATAGACACTGAGTTTCAAGAAATTTTAGCTGTTACAGATACTTTATCAGAATACGAACTTATTTCATTCAACAGAATGTTTATGAGTGACACGTTTAAGGAAGTATGTCCTGCAATAGACTATAACTGCACGGATATTACCGACATTCTTCCTTTAGTTTCGGTTTATATCGATCCAGAAAATGAAGATGAAGAAGAGTCGGACACAAACGAAACAAGAAACATTTCTTCCCTGGATTATGAACAAATAAAAATTCCTGATATAAAAGGTGAGCCAAAAAATTTTAAAACAATAACAAATTTTGCAAATTGGAAAGATATAGAATTCTCCGGAAAAGCAGGTTATGAACTAGCCAATTCATATAATGAATATATTGAAAAACTTGCCCAACTAAAGTCTCAGGTGTCTAATTGCAAAAAAATCAAAATCGGTCTTCTATCAAAAAAAATAACAAATAACAGGTTAGGAATCGGAAATACAAATGCAGGTAACTTAACATTTGCAGAGTTAGATATTGAAACCAACTTATATCTGGGCGGACGATTTACAATTTCATGGTCAAACTGCAAAGCAGACCTTTCTGCATACACAATGCTTTCTACCTATGCAAGAACATGCCTCAAATATGCATATTCTGCTTCACTGATTGGAGGAGAACAAAATATATTTAATTCCAACGGCTCTTTCTGCATTGGTCCTGTTCCGTTCGTTTACGGTCTTAAAGGTGACTACGACATTCCTTATTCACTAAATGGCGAGGTTAACTCAGATTATCTATACGCAGGATTCACAGGGCTTGCAGGAGCAAATGTAAACGTTGGTGCAGATTACGGTACTCGAAGAGTAAAATGGTTCAAAATATGGCGAAAATGGATATACAGATATTCACTTTATTTTGAACCATATGCAAAAACCTGCGATGCCATCGCCGACTGTGTTTTTTTTGCAGGAATTGCAGAAACCCCAAGCGAAAACGGTCTGTCCATAACAACAGGCATCAGTCCTTATTTCGTTCTTACACCATATTTAGGACTTGGTATATCAGCAGGAAATATAAATATCAATCTTCCATTAGTAGAACAAGTATCAGCAGGAATTAATATAAAAAGTAGCGGTTCTATAGACGTTTTCTTTTCAAATAAGTTTAGCATAAATTTTGGAGGAGCTTTCGATCTGACATTACCTATCGTCGGACATAAATCTAAAAGCTTTGGAAAATTCGAAATTTATAATGCAAGGGAGAAAAAATTTACATTCCCCATATTAGAATACAATATCATGTAACGATGAAGATGATCCATTTATACCAATAAGTGCAAAATTCAAATCAGATAACACAATAGTTTTAGTTTATGACGGATATTGGGGAAATGAATCATTCGGAATCGAAGCCCATAATCCTATGACAGGGATAACTCGTAAAATATCTAGAGGTTCTATCAAGAATGATTTTACAACAGGAAAGCTTTATATAAAATACAGTGGCAATATTTATGATTATGAAATTGCAACATTGTATATTTATGAAAATAACTCAAGCACGGCAAAATACAAATTTACAATAAAACGATAAATTTCAAACTACTCTAACTTAGCAAGAAAAATAAAAAATTCATTTTTCTTGCTAAGCCATAAAAAGATTTTAAAAAAATACAGGGATAAAACTAATGAAAAAAAATATATCACTTTTATACATATCGCTTATTCTTATTCTAACTTCTTGTTACAAAACGGAAGAATTCAACTCAGGAAATGCATATTTCACTTCAGAGGGAACAATCGTACTATATTATGCTGGGGAGTATAACAGGGACGATATTTATTTTGAACTCCATACTCTAAATTCGTCTACAGACGAACAAAAATCTCTTCCCATTATTTCTATAGAAAATGATAAAGAAAACAGCAAACTCATCATAAAATATGAAGGTACAATTCCAACAGGTTTTGCTTCAAAAATTTATGTTTATAAGTATGGAGTATACGAAACCGCTGTTACTGTGGAGTGGACAAAATCATAATTGTTTATGAAAAAATATTTGCTTTTTATCCAATTCCTTCTTATGCCATCGGTTATTTCATATGCAGAAATTTTTACGCTTACAACGGCAGCAGGAATCAATTCTTTTACTCAAAAAGAATACGTTTTTCAAAACAACTCAAAAGTAAGCGAGCTTACCTGGGACTGTCCAATTGTTCCATACATAGAATTAGGACTTTTATCTCGGCTGCAAAATTTTGAATTTAATCTGTCATATGCAACTGTTGTTCCGATAAAAAGTGGCACTCTTAAAGACTTAGATTTTAACAGCACTGGTATTAGTCAGTTTTCCAGCCATAACCTGTATATTGATAAAAAATATACTTTCATATTCCAGGCAGGATATGATTTCAGCACTAAAAATCTATCTTTTTTCCCATTTGCAACGTTCTGCTACAAAAATCAAAAATTTTCTGGCAGAGACGGATATTATCAATATCCAGAGACAGAAAATTGGACAGGAAACGAAACAAAGACAAACCTAAAAGGCAATGTCATAAGTTATGAATCTCAATTCTTTATATTCGGAATTGGACTTTCTACAACATTTTCTTCAAAAGACTTCACAATAAAACTAACTGGTGTATTAAATCCGTACATAAAAGGAAATGCAATTGACAGCCATTATATACGGAAAAAACAATTTTATGATTCTTTTGATGGAAAATTTGGATTTTTATTATCAAGCAAATTCTGTTATAAAAAAATCTTTCTGAGCCTTTCCTATAACTACATTCCATTATTAAAAGGAAGCTCTGCTGACAATGTTATAGGAATTTCCAATTCTGACTTCTTAGAACAAAAAAATTTTCAAGGAGGAACTTGCTTAGACTCTTTCTCTCTGAGTATTGGGAGAAAAATATAGCATTTACCGGCAAATTTTTAATTTTTCTTTTTTTTCGATATAATCGCTTTTATGAGAAAATTCAAAGTAGTTTCTCCCTATGAACCAAGCGGCGACCAGGGACAGGCAATAGAAAAACTTAGCGAAGGGTTTTTGCGCGGCGACCGTTACCAGACTTTAAAAGGCGTAACAGGTTCTGGAAAAACCTTTACAATGGCAAAAATAATCGAAAAAGTTCAGCGTCCTACCCTTATAATTTCGCACAACAAAACACTTTCTGCCCAGCTTTACCGCGAGTTTAAATCTTTTTTTCCAAATAATGCGGTTGAATACTTTGTTTCTTATTACGACTACTACCAGCCTGAAGCTTATGTTCCGGCCAGAGACCTTTATATAGAAAAAGATGCTGCAGTAAATAAAGAAATTGACCAGCTGCGCTTAAAGGCAACTTATTCCTTAATGGAAAGGCGCGACGTAATTGTTGTTGCCACTGTCAGCTGCATTTATGGTCTTGGTATGCCAGACCTTTACAAAGAAATGCGCGTTCATATAGAAAAAGGTGAACTTTTCGACACCCGCAAATTTGAACGGCAGATGTCAAATATTCAATATCAGCGCAACGACATGGTTTTAGACAGGGGGAATTTCCGGGTTCGTGGCGATGTAATCGAAGTTTATCCGCCATACATGGAAACAGACACAGCCTACAGAATTGAACTTGATTTTGACGAAATTGCTTCAATAAAGAGGTTCAATGTTTTAACACGCGAAATTGAAGAAGAACTCGACGAAATGCAGTTCTATCCTTCAAAACACTTTGTAGTTCCGCACGATGCTTTATGCAATGCAACAGAAAAAATTCTTGAAGAAATGGCTGAACAGGTTAAGTATTTTGAAAACGCGGGCAAACCTCTCGAAGCCGAAAGAATTAAAACCCGCACAACCTACGATGTAGAAATGATGAAAGAAATGGGCTACTGCTCAGGAATCGAAAATTATTCAGGTCCGATTTCCGGAAGGAATCGCGGAGATCCGCCTGCAACACTTCTGCATTATTTTCCGGACGATTTTCTGTGCATGATTGACGAAGCCCACGTAACAGTTCCTCAGATTGGAGCAATGTACGAAGGCGACAGAAGCCGCAAGCAGAATTTAATTGACTTTGGATTCCGTCTGCCTTCTGCGCTCGACAACCGTCCGTTAAAATTCAACGAATTTGAAAAAAAACTGAACCAGGTAATTTATGTTACGGCAACTCCACGCAAAGAAGAATTAAAGCAGTCTACCCAGGTTGTTGAGCAGATAATCCGCCCTACAGGCCTTTTAGACCCGGTTATTGAAGTCCGGCCAAGCGAAGGACAAATGGAAGACATTTACAAAGAAGTAAAACAGAGAATCGAAAAACATGAACGCAGCCTGATTTTAACTCTGACAAAAAAAATGGCAGAAGACTTAACGGATTATCTTTTAGGATTGAATTTAAAAGTAAAATACATTCATTCAGAAATTGACACCTTTGAACGTGTAGAGATTTTAAAAAGCCTGCGGCTTGGAGAAATTGATGTTTTAATTGGAATCAACCTTTTGCGTGAAGGAATTGACTTACCGGAAGTAAGTTTTATTGCAATTCTTGATGCAGACAAGATTGGATTTTTACGTTCAACAACTTCGCTGATTCAGATTGTAGGACGAGCAGCCCGCAACGAAAACGGAATGGTTGTAATGTATGCGGATGCAGTTACTCCGGCAATAAAGGAAACCGTCGAAGAAACAAAACGCCGGCGCACGATCCAGCAGAAATACAACGAAGAACACGGAATTACTCCGCACACGGTAAGCAAGGCAGTTCAGGACATTTTAGTAAGGCAGCAGAAAGATGCAGAAGAAAACGAAAAAGTTGAACTGGAAGTTCTTAAAAAAAATGCAAATCTTTTCGACGCAAAGCAGCGTAAAAAACTTCTGGACGCACTTAAGCAGGAAATGTCAGAATGCGCAGACCGCCTGGACTACGAACAGGCAGCAGTAATCCGCGACCAGATAATAGAAATTGAAACTACATACGGCAAGAAAAAATAGTCATGCTGAACTCGATTTCAGCATTTGTTTTACTATAAGCTCCCGAAATAAATTCGGGATGAGTCGCAACCTTGCGGTTGCTTAACGAGTTTTGGAACAAAACTCGCGGCCTTTTTTATCATTACTATTTAAAATAAAAAAACCGGCTCAGATGAACCGGCTTTACACTAGCTTTCAATGATTAGTTAGCTGCAACTGGAGCACCAGCGTTAGCAGGAATAACATTGATCTTCTTTGTTACAAAACCACTGCGAAGACAACGTGTGCAAACGTTAATTGTGCGTGTTGTTCCACCAATTTCTGTCTTTACCTTAAGGAGATTTGGTCTCCATGTGCGACGTGTGTGGTTGTATGATTTAGAAACTTTGTTACCTGTCATTGAACCTTTCAAGCAAACATCACAAACTCTTGACATAATATATACCTACCTCAAAATCAATTCAACGTGAGTTTCAATATTGTAAAAAAAATCAAATTATGTGTCAATTCTAATCTTTTGGAATTCTCAGAATTTACAATGAATTTTGTCAGAATTTTAAGGAATTTACATGAAATTTCAAATTCCGCGTGAGGGGCTGTAGTGGTGCGCGCAGGCGCAAACAAACGCAGAGCGTTTGGTCGGAGGCGAAAGCCGTAGCCACGAAAGACCCGGCCTGCCGCAAGGCAGGGCACGCCCATAAAAATTCAGGAATTCTGCGTAAAAAGTTCAAGTCCGTCAAAAGCAGGGCTGACAGTTCCACCGGCAAGAACGATTTTTTTAAGTTTTTTGTACTGGTCAAGATTTTTATCTATATAATCCTGTATCTCTGAATGAAAAAAATCGTGGGACATATGCGTAAACCAGGTGTGAACTGCTCCGATTTGGTCTGCATAAGAAAGTGCCTGGTCAAAACTGTTGTGTGTTGAATGAGGACGCACACGAAGAGCATCGATTACAAGATGATCCAGCACGCCGCCGCTTACTGCCGCTTTTACAGTTTTAAGTGATTCTTCACTTATAAAATTGCAGTCGGTTAAATAGGCAATTGAATGTTTTTCTGGTTGAATTTTATTCTGAGCATTTTCGGTCTGAGTTTGTGTAAAAACCCAGCCTGTTGTGTTCATAAACCCGTGAACCATTGGAACAGGAACAACCTGCAGGTTTTCTAACTGCAAAGGATTCTGGGCTGAATATCCGTCAACGCTGACAAGGTTTAGTTTTGGAGTTCCGCCGCCTTTTTCGTGGTTCATGAAAATATAATGAAAATTCTTTTTTACATGTTCGAGGCTTTCTGCGTTCATGTACATGGAAAGTCCGGCTCCGGCTGTTTCCGGATAGTGAGCAAGAATTTCTTTGTCGCTGTTCATTGCACCTGAATTTTTATGGCTGAAAATCCTTAAATCGTCGATTCCGTGAATATGATCTGCGTGAGGATGTGTTAAAAAAACAGCATCGAGATGATGAAGGTTTGCCCTGAGTGCCTGAGTTCTAAAATCCGGCCCGACATCAATCAGAAAGTTTTTGCCACCAGCCGAAAGAAGTGCGCTGGCTCTGAGACGCTTGTCCTGCGCTTTGTCTGATTTACAGACTTTGCAGTCGCAGGCAATGACCGGCACGCCAAAACTTGTTCCAGAACCTAAAATCGTCAGCTTCATAACTGTTTAATTCTAGTTAATACGGCGTTTACTGTCAAAAGGACAAAAATTTGAGCAGAAGTGTACGTTGAATTTGTAATTGAATTTCCGAAAAAAAAACTGATTTTATGACTTATACAGTCCTTTATTTGTGTTTATCCGATATACACTACATCTAGCGCATATAGTGCAAATATTGACGATAAAACGGCTAAAATGCTAGTATTAGTGCACACAAAATATTAAGTTTAGGGAGCAGTAAAAAATGCCTTATTCAGAGCCGACAAATCTTGGTGTAATAGCCTGTCCTGGTGGTGCCGCATTTGCAGATGAAGTTATAAATCATCTCAGGCACATGTACAAACATCGTTTTTCTCTTAAAACGGATGTAATTTCAAAACGCTATGGAAAAGATAAAGACGGACTGATTGAAGACATCAACTTCCGCAACGATTTAGAAACTTCAGACCTTATTCTTCGCGGAGCAATCGACAAATACCGCGTTCCTGATTTTAAAATCAATACAGCTTTTACATGGTTTGCCAATGGCGAAGTAAAGGCAGAACTTGTTGATTCTGTTCGTGGCAAGGATATTTATATTTTCCAGGATGCAGAGAACCATCTTCCAATTTCAATGAACGGTGGAAAAAACCTCGTAACTTTTTCTGTAAACGACCACGTTATGACACTGCTCGTAACAATTGATGCCGTTCAGCAGGCTGGTGCAAAATCAATTACACTCGTTCTTCCGGCTTTTCCTTACAGCCGTCAGCACAAAAAGAAGGGTCGCGAAGGTCTTACAGCAGCTCTTCTCTGCCATATCTACGAAATGCGCGGAGTTGACCGCGTAATTACACTCGACATTCATTCACGCGAAATTGTAAACGCATTCAACACAACACACCTCGAAAACCTTCATGCTTCTTACCAGGTTATCCGTGAACTTACAAAGGTTGTAAATCTTTCTGGTCCGGAAAAAGAAGATCTGGTTGTTGTAAGCCCGGATACAGGTGCAATCGACCGCAATAAATTCTATGCAACAGGATTAAAAGTTCCTCTCGCAATGATTTACAAGGAACGCGATTATTCTGTCGTTACACAGAATGCAAAGCAGACAAACATTAAGAGTGTAAAACTTCTTGGTGATGTAAAAGGTAAGGTTGCTTTCCTGGCAGATGATATGCTTGGAACCGGCGGAACCCTTCTTAAGGCTATGCAGTTCCTGCAGGAACAGGGCGCAACAAAGGTTATTGCTGCAATTTCCCTTCCGTTCTTTACAGGTAACGCAGTTGAACTTTTTGACGAAGCATACAAAAACGGTCAGTTCTACCGCATTATTGGAACAAACGCTGTTTACCATCCGGAACTCAAAGACAAGGAATGGTTTATAAGCACAAATGTTTCCGGACTTTTTGCAAACGTTATTACAAGAATTCACCATAACCAGAGCTTAAGTGATCTTCTTGATAACCGCACAATAATCGACAAACTTATTAAAAAGTCAGACGAACCGGAAGAAGAAAAAACACAGCAATAAAATAAGCAGCCTGTTCATTTTTTAGTGAACGGGCTTTTTTATGGAGGCAATTTTATGAAAGATGCGATTCTTTGTGTTGATATTGGAACTTCTTCCCTCAAGGCAGCTTATATGCCTGATTCCCCAAAAAGCATTGCCTACGCGCGCGCAAACTTCACAGAAAAAGATGAGACAAAAATTGCCCGCGAATGGGTTTCTTCCCTGAAAACTGCAGTTGAAGAATTAAAACAAAAATCCCCGGAAACAGGAATCGAAGCAATCTGCATTTCCGGCAACGGCCCAACGGTAGTAAGCGACAACGGACTTACACTTCTGTGGTCACAAAAAGCAGGAACTACGGTTTCCGACAAAAAATCAATCTGGCTTCCACGCCTCGACGCCTACAGAAAACTGCATGCACATCACTGGTATGAGTCAAAAAATGTTTTTGGCGCACCAGAATACTTAATCTACAAACTTACCGGCAGCGCAGTAACAATTCTTCCGGAAGAACGCTATCGCGAAATTTACTGGACAGACGAACAGTTAAAGGCAGAAGGTTTTTCTGAAGATGAAATAAAAAAACTTCCTCCATTTGTAAAACCTGGCGCACTTGCAGGAAAGGTTACGGCACAGGCAGCAGCAGAAACAGGTCTTTTAGAAGGAACCCTTGTTTTCTGTGGAGCTCCAGATTTTATCGTAGCCATTATCGGTACAGATACGCTCGACAACGGAGCAATGTGCGATCGTTCCGGTTCAAGCGAAGGATTGAATCTTTGCACGCCGTTCCCGCTCAATGCAGCAAATATCCGTGTAATGCCTTCGATTATTCCGGGAATGTGGAACGCAAGCGTTTTAATTCCAGATACCGGCAGCCGTTTTGCAGCCTATAAAGAAAAAGTTGAATCCGCTCTAGGACAGAAAATTACGCACAAAAACCTTGTAATGCAGATTGCCGACTATGACAAACTTGAAGAAAAAATCTTAACCCCAGAGCAGCAGAAAGAAGGACTTGCAATAATCCACGATGTAACGCATCAGCTTTGGGCCGGATTGAATATTCTGAAAAAAGCAGGCGCAGAAGCCTCTCTTCCTGCCCCGCGCAGCATTACAATTACAGGCGGACAGGCATTAAACGAAAGATGGACACAGATTAAGTGCGACACACTGTGCATTCCGTTTGTAGTAACAGAATGTGTTGATGCTGAACTTGCAGGAGACAACATCTTAACAAGAATTTCGCTTGGTTATTATGATTCAATCGAAGAAGCAGCATTTGCGCTCGTAAAAAAATCGCATGTGTACACACCGGCCGTTCAGGCAGATCATGCATAATTCTTTTTGACATTGAAAACTCAATTTTCTGTGTTATAATTTAGTTGATTTTTATGAAGACTACAGATTTTAAAGATTCTATAAATTTAACAAACGACGGAACATTGCAGTTTTTCTTTGTCGGAACAGGAAGTGCTTTTAACAAAACTGATTTTCAGAACAACCTGCTTGTAATAAAAGGTCAGGATCATATTTTGATTGACTGCGGAACTCTCTGTCCGTTCGCCCTGACCACATATAACACACCACTTTCAAAAATCCACGCAATACTGCCAACTCATTCACATGCAGACCATATCGGCGGGCTTGAGGAAATGGCTCTTTCAGGCCGTTACGTTGCAAACAGAAAACCCTTAATGATCATAACCGATGAATACCAGAAAATTCTCTGGGAAAACAGCTTAAAAGGCGGCTGTGCTTACGGCGAAACCAGCAGAGACGGAACTTTTTTTACTCTGGAAGACTATTTTGAACTTGTTCGTCCTGTTCAGATAAAAAATTCTCCACGCCCGGTTTATGAAACAAATTTAGGTTCATTAAACTTAAAGCTTTTCAGAACAGTTCATGTTCCCTGCCCTTCAAAAGACTGGAATCAGATTTTTTATTCAGTTGGAGTTCTTGTTGATGACAGAATTTTCTTTAGCGGCGACACAATGTTTGACCGTCAGCTTTTAGAAGAACTTGAATCTTCCTGCAAAATAGAATGCATTTTTCATGACTGTCAGTTTTATGAAGGCGGAGTTCACGCTTCTTATAATGAATTAAAAACTCTTCCACAAAACATAAAATCTAAAATAATTTTGTGCCATTACGGAGAAAACTACAAAAATTATTCACCAGAAAAAGACGGTTTTGCAGGCTTTGCAAAGCGTGGCGTTTACTATAATTTTTAATGTCATTTGAAAACAATCTCATTTTCTGATAATATACAAAAGCATTTGATTCCGTAGCTCAGCTGGATAGAGCATCCGCCTCCTAAGCGGAAGGTCGCGCGTTCAAATCGCGTTGGAATCATAAAAAAAGAAAGGCTGACTGAAAAGTTCTTTTACATTACTTTTCAGTCAGCCTTTTTTAGTTTTAAAAACTAATCTCTTGTTACAAGAAGTGCACAAAGAACGATTAAATGCATTGCAAGCGCATAAATCCATGCAAGTGCATTAGGCTTTAAGAATCCGCCATTTAAAAAGTCTGCAAGAACAATCGCAACAGCCCAGATGATTACGATAATGAGCTTTAAGATTGAACCTAATTTTCCCATTCTGTCGCCAATAAAAAGCTGAAGAATAATAAAAATACCAGAAAGCAGTTCAATAACACCAAAAACAAGAACTACAAGCTTTCTTGCATCTCCGGAAAAAATTGAACGAAGTGCATCAGCAGCAAAATCTCCACCCCCCTGCAAAGCCCAGATTCCACCGACTGCAAGCATTGCACCAACCGCAATGTTTAAAATTGTCCAGAAAATACTAAGACTACCTTTTTTTGCCATAAAAAATTCCTCCAGAAAAGTATTTTAAAATTATAGCACGAAAAATTTTACTTTTTATAAACCAATTCAAAAATTTCACAGACTACAAGCATGTCTTCTGTAAAATCAAATCCGCATATGTCGGCTTCGTCTTCAAAAAATTCGCGCTCTTTGTCCTGCCAGTCTTCAAGATTTTCATTTTCTCCGTCCTGGCGTGCAAGATCCCAGTCAATCTGATTAAAAGGAATCAGTTTTACGTCTTTTACGCGGATTACAGCACAGGGCTCTTCTGCAGTATCTTCTACAATATAAACTTCGCCACCGCATGGAACACTTTCACGGTTAATATCAAAAGAAGGAAAAGGTGTAAAAATAGCAGTTTTTTTGCCGGCAAGAACAAGGGAAAGCTGCGACTGTCCCGCCCAGGATGAATCTTCAAAACACAGTTCGCCATTGTAAACAGCATTTTCTGCCTTTTGACCAGTTTTTTTTAAATATTCATTCCAGAATTCAAATGGTGTCATCTTCAATTTACCTTCCCGAACGAGCTATCATCAGAATAAAAGCAATAATTACAAACAAAGAAGGAATTGCTGCTGCAAGAATTAAAAAAAGCGGAATTCCTGCAACTGTTAAAGAAAAATCTCCGGCAATCCCGATTTTTACAAGCATTTCATAAACAAGCCCTGCATAAGAAATTACACAGGCACAGCACAGGCACAGCCACGCAGGCTCCCGGGTTTTGCTCAAAAGAAGAATTGCCAGAAAAGCAATAATTCCTCCAAGAACAAGTTTTATAATGTAAAAGATTATTTCTGGCTGCTGCATTTTAAAGACTTTACTCCCTGCTAAAACTCAAACGGAGATTTTAAAAGTTTTTTGAATACACCAGGATCAGCCCCAGACGGCACAACAGACGGAACATTATAAACCGGGCTGATAACAAGTTCACATTCAAGACAATGATCTACAAAGTCTGAATATTTATCTTCGCTCATTTTGGGAAAAAGCCATGGTCCTTTTCTTGTCCAGTATTTTGTTACAACCTTATCAAAAACAAACCAGTCTTTTTCTTCGCGTTCCTGCAAGGCTTTTATTAAATCATAGACAGAGCGCGTCAGGGCAGCTTCCAAAGCAGCAGGAATAAAAACAGACTTAGATTGAATTTCAGGAGATTTCTGAACAACTTCCTGCTTTACGCCAAGAATCCACAGATTTTGAGCCCAGGCAAGCGGAGGCGCAATTAAAACACAGTCAACGGTGCGCCAGTCAGTTTTTTCGGGATTCCACGGCCTGTAAACGCTTGTGCTGGAAGAACTAAGAAAAAGAGCATCTTTTAATGCTTCTTCCTTTGAATTATAAATAACAGCAATTCTTTCGCCTGCAAGCAACGAACTGACACTGCGGGACAATCTTGACATTCCGCTGTCCTTAGAAACTGCATTAAAGTCAGTTATAAAACTTCCTGTAAGGCCACGGCTAATAACATTCTTTAAAATAGTCCACGCAGAACAGTAATCACTTCCCCAGCCTAAAACAGCTCTTCCGCCTTCTAAAAAAAGGTCAGTCAGGCGAATTCTTTTTTCTGTATACAAAAATGACCCACGGGCCCTTTTTACTGTTCCGTAGCGGCTTTTAATTTTATTTGCAAGATTTTGAATTTCTGTCATTTGATCAAAATTATAGCAAATTCAAAAAAAAAACTCATCACTTTTTTGTGATGAGCCTTTTTAGAAAAGAACTGCAAAGTTTACAGTTTAGAAAGTTTTTCGCTAACAAGTTTTGACGCAACTCCAGGATTTGCCTTTCCCTTAGAAGCCTTCATTACCTGTCCTGTAAGCCATCCTACAACATTTGTCTTTCCAGACTTAAAATCTGCAACAGCTTTCGGATTTTCTGCAATTACAGTATCTACGATAGCCTCGATTGCGCCTGCATCAGAAACGGTTTCCATGCCTTCTTCCTTAATGATTTCAGACGGCATTTTTGAAGTTTCGAGCATTTTTGCAAAAACTGTTTTTCCCTGAGCATTAGAGATCTTCCTGTCCGCAATTGCGTTTACAAGTTCTGTAATGTGGGCTGGAGTAATGTTTACTTCGCCGATTGTCTTTCTCTGCTCGTTTAAAACTGCCAGCAATTCTGCAAGAATCCAGTTCGCAACTTTTTTAACGTCTTTTGCGCCTTTTGCAGCTTCTTCAAACCAGAGGGCAAGTTCGCGGGTAGAAGTCAAAGTTTCAACGTCAAAATCAGAAAGCCCGAACTGCTTCTGCAGGCGGATTCTCTTAGCTTCCGGCAATTCTCCAACGCGGCCTTCTGCACGGCTGATCAGTTCTTCATTAACCTTGAACGGTTTAATATCAGGTTCAACAACAAAACGATAATCAACAAACGAGTTCTTTGTACGCATAATCTGAGTTACGCCCTTGTCTTCGTCCCAGTTCATCGTATTTTTGTAGCCCGGATTAAATTCCTGCCTGTCTTCTTCAAATTCCTTAAGCTGTCTTTTTGCCTCGTAAGCACAGGCTTCGCGGATAGACTTGAACGAGTTAAGGTTTTTAATTTCGGAAATCGGAGTGTGATAAAGTTTTCCATCTTCCCACACATTAAGGTTTATGTTTGCGTCACAACGCATGTTTCCTTCTTCGAGGTTTCCGTTTGTAACTTTTACATAGCGCAGGATTTCCTGAACAGTCTGCATAAAAAGAGCAGCTTCTTCTGGAGAAGTCATATCCGGCTTTGTTACAATTTCAATAAGAGGAGTTCCAGAACGGTTATAGTCAATGTAAGAATGTTTTCCAGGCAGGTGAAGGGACTTACCAACGTCTTCTTCAAGGTGAATACGTTCAATGCGGACACGTCGGTATTTTTTGCCTTCGTTTTCTATAATGCAGTTTTCGCCCTTAAAATTGTTCGGACGGAATTTTGCACCGCCTTCCTGCTCATCTTTTGAATAATGCGAAAGCGGAAGATCTACATGACCGTCAATGCACAAAGGAATATCGTACTGAGTAATCTGATAGCCCTTCGTCAAATCCGGATAAAAATAATGCTTGCGGTCAAATTTTGTAAAACGGGCAATGTTACAGTTCAAAGCCATTCCTGCAACAGCACCAAGTTCAACATAGCCCTTAGAAATGCGTGGCATTGCACCAGGAAGTCCAAGACAAACCGGGCAGACACGAGTATTTGGCATTCCGCCGTATTTATTTTCGCAGGCACAAAAAGCCTTGGTCTTTGTCAAAAGCTGAGTATGGATTTCGCATCCGATTACGATTTCATATTTTTCAACTGCCATATATTTTTCTCCACCATTTACTCAAAAAGTTTTCGGGCGCTCCCCTCACTGGCGTTCGGGTCGGGCTTTGCGGGGTTCCGCGCCTTACGCGCTCCAATGTTTATTGCCAGCCGCCTGGTTTCGACAGGCTCAACCGGCGCGTCTGTCAATAAACATCGCCTCCGGCGCCCCTCCAATCCCTAGCGCAGCTAGGTCGTGTGCTTTAGCACACACGTTA
>CAVEBK010000022.1:18508-36377 GCA_963613915.1 uncultured Collinsella sp. | reverse complement strand
GGCGTTCGTAAAAATGATAAACGGCTGGAAGATTCACGAATAGCATTTTGAGGGGGAGAAGTCTCTCCCCTGCGCCACACTACGTTGCGGCTTTGGTTAAAAATCTGAAGAAAAAATCTGCAATTAAAAACAGACGCTCTGAGGTTATTGCCTGATGTGCCTTTTGATTACAGTTGCCCTGGCGATTGTTTTTTCTGTGCTGTTTTTCGTTTCAAAAAGAAATAACGGCACAGAAAATTCAAAAAGTTCTGGCAAAAAAAACTTCAGCCAGCCTCTTTTTACAACAATGCTTAGCTTTTGGGCGGCCGCGATAATGTGGAGCGTTGACGGAATTGCAAGCGTTTTTAGCGGTGAGCCGTTCTTTGATTTAAGCAAAGAAGACGCAATATTAGGCGGAATAGTTGCCTTGTGCGGACTTATGATTTTTATAAAATCAATTTGTTTTAAAAAGTAAATTCTGGTGTTCGTTAGGGCTGCCTAAAAAATAAAGTTATTACGAATTTATTTCGAAAATCTCTGTTAAACAGCTCCTGAAATAAATTCATGGTGACATTACTTATTGGACAGCCCTGCCGCATTCTTCTTCCGTGTGAATGTCGCCGTATATTTTTAAGATTGCGTTAAAGTCGTTTTTATCTGCTTTTCTAATATTCACTTTCATGATTTTTACATTACATCAGCCTGAAGCCGTTTGTTCAAGACAGTTTTTCAAGAAGTTTTATGGGGCGTTACCTGCCTGCGGCAGGTCGGGCTTTGCGGGGTTCCGCTGCCGCTTCATTCCTGCACTTCGTTTCACTTCGCTACGGAACGGCTATGCCGCCCCTGCAATCCCTAACGCGAAAATGTTTATTCTTATTCCTATGACTACTTTTTATTTTTGTGGTATATTTCTAAAAAATATGAATAGTAAAAAACTTCATCTCGCAACTGTTTTCAGCGGAATCGGTGCGATTGAGCATACACTGGATAGAATGAATATTCCTCATGACATCATTTTTGCCTGCGATAATGGCGATGTAGATGTTCTTTCAAAGAAAATTCCTGAAAATATTTCTGAAATTGAAAATGAACTTTCTGAACTTACGAAAGAAATCAATAAAATTGAAGTTCAATCAGAAGAAGACAGACTTTATAAATCCGAGCTTGACCTGATTCTCTCAAAGACAAATGAAGAAGTCATAGCTTATAAATTGATGAGCCTTTCAAATTCAACAGAAAATAAAATTTCAAGAAAAATTAAAGACATTTGCCAGCGAACAGGAATGTTGCACGAGAAAATCAATTCTTTCAAAATTTTAAAGGAACTTTCAAAAATTCCTGATTATTCTGAAAAGAAAAAATTCGTTGACGCTCTTTATAAGAACAAGGAAGAAAGCAATAAAGTTAAGAAAACTTACAAGGCAAACTATGAAATTGATGACAAGGATTTTCATTGGAACGTTTCTTTTCTTGACGGAAAGCAGTATGAAAATCAGGTTGACTTGTTCGTAGGCGGAAGCCCTTGCCAGTCGTTCAGCTTAGTTGGAAAACAGCGAGGGCTTGCCGACACACGCGGAACTCTTTTTTATGAATATGCTCGGCTTGTAAAGGAAATCCGTCCGAAAGTTTTTATTTATGAGAATGTGAAGGCTCTTTTAAGCAATGATGAAGGCAGAACCTGGGAAACAGTTCAAAAAGTCTTTACCGATTTGAACTATAACTGGAAATATAAAGTCCTAAATGCGAAAGACTATGGAATTCCGCAGAACCGAGAGAGAGTTTTTGTTGTTGGTTTTAGAAACGATTTGAAGCTTGAAAAGGAATTTGAGTTTCCAAAACCGATAGAACTAAAAAAGAAAATGCAGGATTTTCTTCTTGACAATGCGCCTGGCGGTTATTTTCTTCCGAAAAAAGGCGTGGATTTTGTAACAGACGAAAAAAATCTTTCAAAACGATACACACAGATTGATGGCGATATTCAGCTTTGCCAAAAGAAAAATCAGCAGTTCAACTGGCATGGGGATTTTGTTTTTCAAAGCGAGGAAGAAGCGAAGCTAAAAATAAAAAAGAATTTGGAAAAATACTTCTTGTCGGAAAAAGTTAGGAAATATGTTCTTGCTACAGGAACAAAAGGTTTTTACTCAAGACCTAAAACAGACTTGGAAGTTGCTCGTCCGCTCTTGACTACAATGCACAAAATGCACAGGGCTGGAGTTGACAATTACGTTACAACGGACGGACGCCTCAGAAAACTTACTCCTCGTGAATGTTTTCGTTTGATGGGATTTTCAGACGAGTTTGTAATCCCTGTTTCAGACACTTCCGCTTATCAGCAGGCGGGAAATTCAATCGTTGTTGATGTTTTGATAAACATTATGAATTCTGTTTTGGAAAGTTATCCTCAACTTATCGGGGGAAACAATGGCTGATCCGATTTGTCGCTGGCGAAATGCAACCCCAGAAACAGTATGTGAAATTATTGAAGAGCTTCCTAAAAACGAAATGTCGGAAGATGAATTTAGAAATTTAATGTCAAAATCTAAATTTGGAAGTGATTTTTTTCGCGCACCATATCAGCTTGCTTGCCAATTGGCACTTTACTATATAGACGATGATAAAATTTATCATCCAAGATTCAAGAATAATATTTCAATAGAAGAATCTGATAAATATCTTCAGCATTGGTTTAGTTTATATTATGTTCCTAATCCTTATACAAAAAAAGGATTTAAGGAAATTGAAAGACCAATGTTTTTTGAGCAGACCTTGGCAGAGAATTTAAAATTAAAAAAGGAATCTTCAAATTTTAAAGACTTGTTAAAATTGACTTTTAAAGATGAAATCGGTGAAATTGACATCTTGCGAAATTTGATAAATAAATATTCAACTTTTTTGAAAGTTGAGAATGACATAATTTCTCTTACAGAAAAAGGAAAATCTAAAATGGAAATCAATGTAGATAGAGATGATAAAAAATCATTCTTTAAGAGCTTTAATGAAAAAAATGATAATTCTGAGTCTTCTTATACAAAAAACTCCTCCCAAATCATCTACTACGGAGTTCCTGGCTGCGGAAAAAGCAACAAAATTGATGAAAAAACAAAAAATATTCCTGACGAGCAGAAAATGCGGGTTGTGTTCCATCCGGAATATACTAATGCCGATTTTGTCGGGCAGATTTTGCCTGTGCAGACTGCTGATGGAATTGATTACCGTTTTAAGGCTGGGCCTTTTTCTAGAATTTTAAAGCGTGCATTAAAAAATTCTGAAAAGCCATATTACTTAATTATAGAAGAAATTAATCGTGGAAACGCAGCTGCCATTTTTGGTGATTTGTTTCAGCTGCTTGACCGCAAAAATGACGGCTGGAGTTCTTATTCTGTTGAAAATCTTGATTTAAATTCGTTTATCAGAAGCCAGGATGACAAATATTCAGATAAAGATGCTGAATCAAGCGTTTTGATTGGAAATATTGATTTTACAGAAAATACTCCAATCCGCCTTCCTCCGAATCTTTCAATTTATGCCACTATGAACACAAGCGACCAGAATGTTTTTATATTGGATAATGCTTTTCAGCGCCGCTGGGATATGGTTCTTGTTAAAAACGAATTTGGTGATGATTCTGAAAATCAAAAAAAGGCGATAATCGAAGGTTCTAAAATTACCTGGGAAACTTTCCAGAAAACAGTCAATGAGAAAATCTCTCAGTTTTCTAAAGAAAATAATTTTTCAAGCATGATAGACAAGCGGCTTGGCTGCTGGTTTGCCAAAGCTGCTCCTGAAAAAAACGGCGAAAACGGAAAATATATTATTACAGCGGATTCGTTTAAAAACAAAATACTAAAATATCTTTGGGATGATGCATTCAAATTTAACCGTGAAGAAGTTTTTGAAGATGCTGATAATTTTGAAACTCTGCTCAAAAAAGTAACAATGAATGAGCCTGGCTTCGGAATCTTTAAGAATATTGATTTTTCTTTGAATAATGAAAAATCAGCTGAAAGCGAAAATTAGTGTTTTATTGCGTTAGCGCTGGTAGCGGAAGTGCGGCCATAGCGACCCGAAGCGCAGTGAAACAAAGCTGAGGTGACGCCCTTATAAAAAATGAAAAGAAATGGTATATTTTTAGTATGAATAAACAAAAACTTTTACAGGCGATAAAAATTCTCAAAGATGCCGGCTGCACAGAAATCTACCTTTTTGGATCACAGGCAAATGGAAAGGCTACTAAGAATTCTGATGTGGATTTCGGCGTAAAAGGCTTGCCTGCGCAAAGTTTTTTTGGTCTTCATTATGATTTAGAAACTGCACTTAATATGAGAGTTGATCTTGTTGATTTTGACTACCAGAATGATTTTTTTGCTCTGTTAAAGCGGCACGGAGAGTTAAAGAAGATTGGATAATTCCTGCAAAGAAAAAATTCTACTTGAAATAGAAAAAATTGATAGCCTTGTCTCGAAATCTTCTGTTCTGCTTAATAAATGTAATATTTTGAAACCTGATTTTATTGAACTGAATGCAATTGGCTCTGTACTTCATTCTTTTTACAATGGGATGGAAAGTATTTTTAAGCTTATCTATAAAAGTTATAGCAACAAAGCTCTTTCGTCTGGAATGTGGCATAGTGAACTTCTAAGTGAAATGTTTAAAGTTGGAGATAATGAAAATTCAATGTTGGATAAAACTCTTTTAGCAGATTTAAAAGAATATCTTGGTTTTAGACATGTCTTTCGCCATTCTTATGGTTACGAAATGGACTGGCTCAGGCTTGAACCATTGTTCAATAAAATGCCTTCTGTATGGGGCAGTGTAAAATCGTGTATTTTAAATTTTATTAATCAGACTGATTATGAATAATAATAAAACATCCCTTTCTTCCTGCTGCGTTTATTTTGGCGAAAATAAAGATTTAGACGACAGTTTTTCTGACAAATTTGTCGGCTTAAAGGGTACTGACGGAAAACTGAAAATCTATTTCCCTGTTGGTTACAGAAAACCGGATGAAAAAAATAATTCTCCAGACGAAACAGAAAAACAAGTCCGTAAAAATATTTTGAATCTTATTCAAATTTTGCGTAAATTTGGAGAAAAGGGCGAAAACTTTTATTCTTCACCGTTGAGTTCAAAAGAGCAGAATTTTGAATTTCCTGTTTCTGCGTATCTTTTTATAATCCGTGATTTTTTGTCGAACGGCTATTATGTTCAGAAAGAAACTCTGTATTCAAAAAGCACAACCGGAAAAGCGAACTGGAGCCGCACGATAAAAAACATAAAACCTCAGTTTCTGGATTTTGAACCGTTTTATTTTGATTTTATAAGTCAAAAGACAAATTACAGCCAGACGGAGCTTATTTCTCAAATTCATAAATTTTGCGTTTACGAATGTTTTTCTAAGCTTGGATTTTTGTTTTCTTCGTTTATGCCAGAAAAAAGTGAATTAAGACTTAATAAAGCTCTTTTTAGTGCCACGATAAAAAAGGCAATGGCTCAGACTTTTAATGAGAACAATCTGCTTCTTTTTAAGAATATGCTGGACGTTCTCAATTTTCTTAGTGAAAAATCTGAAAACAAAGATTTTATCTATGGAACACAGAAT
Organism: uncultured Collinsella sp.; assembly: GCA_963613915.1. GTDB lineage: Bacteria > Spirochaetota > Spirochaetia > Treponematales > Treponemataceae > Treponema_D. The sequence continues at coordinate 30,799 of CAVEBK010000022.1, read as the reverse complement.
TTTCATATTATCTGGGAAAAAATTGTTGACAGCATTTTTGGTGAAAAGGACAAAGAAAGCTTTTATCCTAAAGTTTTCTGGAAGTTAAAGACAAAGGCTGGAGGAGAAGAAACTTTTGATTTTGGAATGGACGAAAAACATAATTCACTCCGCCCGGACACAATAATGATTACAAACCGCGGAAAGGACGGACAGAAGATTTTTGTGCTTGATTCAAAATATTACCGTTACGGCGCAAGTGGCATAAAATATCATCTTCCTGACAGTGCAAGCATTGTAAAGCAGTTTGCATACGCAGAATATATAGAGGAAAAAGATTCAATTCCAGGGGACGTAAAAAAGAAACTCGACGGAAAATCTGTTTTTAATGCGTTTATAATGCCTGCCTGTACTGCTCAAATTAAAAATATAGGCTACGCAAGTGCAGATTATATTCAGGGAGCGGACAAGGCAGAAAAACCATGGCATAAGATTCACGGAATTCTTATAGATACAAAAACTCTTATGGAACACGCTTTGCAAAAAGATAATGAGTTAATTTTAGAACTTGCTGAAGAAATCCAGCGTTAGCGCTGGTAGCGCCGCCGTAGGCGTTCGGCTGACAGGATGTCAGCCGAATGAAGCGCAAGCGTAAGCGCGGACATAGCGACCCGTAGCGCCGTGAAACAAGCGCAGGGGGAACGCCCGTAAACTTAGCCCCAGACTTCCTTTGCAATTTCTTTTACGAGTGCGATTTTTGCCCACTGCTGAGCTTCGGTCAGTTTGTTGCCGATTTCGCAGGAAGCAAAGCCGCACTGAGGGCTCAGGGCAAGGCGTTCAAGAGGAATGTATTTTGAAGCTTCCTTAATTCTTTTTATTACACTTTCTTTTGATTCTAACTCTCCGCTTTTTGTTGTAATAAGCCCTAAAACTACTTTTTTATCTGCGCTGACGTTTGCCAGTGGGGCAAAACCGCCTGAACGTTCGTCGTCGTATTCAAGATAAAGTGCGTTTACGTTTTCTTTTGCAAAAACATAAGAAGCTACTGTGTCGTACGGACCGCTTGTAAAGAATGTTGAATGGTAGTTTCCTCGGCAGATGTGTGTGTTTACTGTAAGGTCGGCCGGCTTTCCTTTCAGCGCAAGATTGTTCACTTTTAAGAAGTCTTCTTTTACCTGCTTTAAGTCGCCGAATTTTTTATATCGCTGTTCGCTTGCTGCTCCTACAAGTGCTCCCCAGGTGCAGTCGTCAAGCTGCAAGGTGCGGCAGCCTGCATCGTAAAACTGCTTTATAACATTCTGGTAAGCCTGTGCAATGTCTTTTATAAGTTCGTCGTTTGTCGGATAGAATTTTCTTGTTGTTTCATAATTCTGCGGAACTGTAAGCTGCTGTAAAAGCTGGGCCGGGGCAGGAATTGTCTGCTTTGCTTCGTGGCCTGCACTTTCGAGGCTTTTTACGAATTTATAGTCTTCTACAAAAGGATGTGCTTTTGCAGAAATTTTTCCTGTAAGATATGTAGCGTCAAGGTCTGCAACTTCGCCGTTGAACGCAACTCCGCCACCTTCTCTTTTGTGCTCAATTCCGTTGAATCCCCAGAAAAAGTCTAAATGCCAGAATTTGCGGTTGTATTCGCCGTCTGTAATATAGCAGAGGCCTGCATTTTTCTGCTTTTCTACAAGATTTTTAATTTCTTTGTTTTTTATTGAATCAAATTCTTCTTTTGAGATTGCGCCTTTTTCAAAATCCGAGCGTGCCTTTTTAAGGTTTTCCGGGCGTAAAAAACTTCCAACTACATCAAATTTTATGTCTTTCATATTGTTCTCCTTCCTTTGACTACATATCGATTTTTAAATAGCTGACTGAATGTCGATTTTTTTATGAAAATTGCAAATAGCCGTAGCCGAATTATGTAATTGACCGCCACGGATGGCGGAGGTAAACGGGCAAAAACTTAAAAAGTTTTTGGGATAAAGAAAAGGACAGGACGTCATTTTCTTTATCAAGGTTCTCGACGAGAGGCTATTTGAGTTATTTCGTGAAACTCGACATTCAATCTTGTTATTTTTCGTGTTCTGCGCATTACACTTAATGACTAGAATATAGCGGAATTAAAAAATCATGAAAAATACTATTATTTATCTGTTTGTTATAGATTTTACCTATGGTAAAAAGTTGAATAAAACGTAAAATATCTTTATGACATTACAGCAGTTAAAATACGCCGTTGCCGTGAGTGAATGCGGAACTGTTTCCGGGGCGGCACAGAAAGTTTTTATTTCCCAGCCGAGCTTAACGGCAGCCTTAAAAAATCTTGAAGACGAAATGAACGTAAAAATATTTTCGCGCACCAACAAGGGAATCGAAGTTACAAAAGAAGGCAAGGTGTTTTTGTCGTACGCAAGGCAGGTTTTAGAGCAGGCAGACCTTCTCGAAGAACGTTTTACGGGGCGCAAGAGCCAAAAGGCTGTATTCAGTGTTTCCTGTCAGCATTATTCTTTTGCGGTAAATGCCTTTGTTGACGTTATAAAAGAGTTTGGAGGCGACAAATACAATTTTACCCTGCGCGAAACCCAGACAAACGAAATTATAGAAGATGTTTCGCGCCTTGTAAGCGAAGTCGGAATTTTATACACGGATTCAAAGAACGAAGAAATCATTCTAAAGCTTTTAAAAAAGAATGAACTTGAATGGAAAGAACTTTTTACTGCCCGTCCGCACGTTTTTATAGGCGACAAAAATCCGCTGTGTAAAAAAGAAAAAGTTTCTCTAAGCGACTTAAAGCCTTATCCGTATCTGGCCTTTGAACAGGGCGAACATTCTTCTTTTTATTTTTCAGAAGAGCCGTATTCATATCTTGACCACGAAAAAGTAATAATGGTCCGCGACCGTGCAACAATCTTTAACCTTTTAATCGGGTTAAACGGTTTTACGGTAAGTTCAGGCGTAATCGACAGAGAATTGAACGGCGAGCACATAGTTTCCCGCCCGCTCGATTTAAAAGAACACATGAAAATAATCATAATCACAAAAAAGAACATGAATCTTTCGCGTTATGCTACAAAATACATAGAATCATTAAAAAAGTACTGCTAGCGGTAGCGATTGGAGGCGCGCGCAAAGCGCGTTGCGCAGCAATGGAGCGTAAGCGGAACGCCGGAAGTAGCGACGGCGCTTTAGCGCCGGACCGCCCGTAATATTCTGCAACGGAAGTTTTTAAAATTCTTCGTGGATTGTTTTTGGCATTTTGCTGATTCAATTGCTTTACAAAATTAGTAAAATTCGACTTTTGACCTGTTAATAGCGTTCAAGAATCTTTGCTATTTCGTCTTTTAGTTTCCTGTATTTTTGAAAATATTCATTGCTTTCAAAGCCTACAAGGGATTCAACAGTTGTTCCTAAAGACCTTGCGATTTTTACGGCTTCCCCGGCGCGAGGTTCTGTTCCCGCTTTTCTCATGCTTGATACAGTAGTTTCTGAAACACCCATCTGGCTTGCAATCCAGCGGTAAGAAGTGTTTTGTTCTTTGCGTAAAATTTCAACATTGTCCCAAAAACTCATAGTTCAATTTTATAAAGTTTTGCTACTTAATTTCATAGTTTTAAAGTTGAACAATTCTTGTGTTCGTAGTAATGTAGTTAATATCTACGAATGTAAGTAGTTTTTGTTTTGATTGGAGATAATTTTGAAGCGACAGGCCATTCTCTGCGGTTCGGCACCGGACGGATTTACGCAGAAAAAAATAAACGAAATGCACGATTTTCTCACAGGTGAGGCAGGTGCCTTTTGGGCGGAAAAAGAAATTACGATTTTCCCGAATGGCGTAAGTGAGGCTATGCTTTCTTTTGTGCTTGAACAGGTCAAATCGGATAAAACTGAACAAATCTTTCTATATATATGCACTTTGTCGCCTGTTGGGGATAAAGAAAAATCGCTCTGGCTGGGCGGAGAAGAAATTCATAAAAACGTGATTGAAGAGTTTTGTGCGGACGGTCGCGGTCAGGTGATTTATGACTGTGGCAGGGAATTGGTGAGCGAAGAAGGCGCAGAAAACTTTTTAGATGCTGTGGAACTTTTTTCGGCTGATTCATTATGTTTTCAAAAAGGTCTGGAGCGATAAGATGAGTTCGGATAATCTTCAGGAAACTTTTATTTCTCCGGCGGCCGCGTTAAAAGACAATTCTTTTAATTTTTTGCGTCTTGTCTGCTGCTTAATCGTAATTTATGAGCATTGCGTTGTTTTAAGCGGAGTTGATTTTCCATGCTTTGGGCTGCGTGGAATTGCCGTAAACGTATTTTTTATTTTGAGCGGATTCTGGGTAACACTTTCGTTTTTTAGAAGTGGTTCAGTAAAAGAATATGCGCTAAAACGCTGTAAAAAGATTTTGCCGCAATACTGGCTTGTTGTTCTTTTGTGTGCGGTGGCTCTTTCTGCATTTTCAGTTCTGCCGTTGCGGCAATATTTTTGTAACGGCGGTTTTTATAAATATCTTGCTGCGAATTTTTTAACTTTGAATTTTATACAGCCTGATCTTCCGGGAGTTTTTGAAGGCCTGGCTTTGAATGGAAGTGTTAACGGTTCTTTGTGGACTATAAAAGTTGAGCTTGGTTTTTATGTTCTTCTTCCGTTTGTTGTTTTTGCTGTAAAGATGCTGCGCGAAAAAATTAACGGGGGGGGGTACGAATGTATTGTATTTATTGCGCTGTACCTTTTTTCCGTTTTGTACGAGGTGCTTATGCCGCTAGTAACTGAAAAGACAGCACTTCCTTCTGCATTGAACAATCAGCTTCCTGCGTTTATCTCGTATTTTACAGGCGGAATGATTTTTGCTTTTTACGGTGAAAAACTTTTTTCAAAGTTGAAATTTGCTTTTTTGCCATGCCTTTTAATTCTTGCTGCGCTGAATGTTTTTAAGATTCCTTTTGTTTCTGCTCTGCTTATGCCAGTTTGCCTTACCGTCTGCGTAATGTTTTTAGGATTGAACTTAAAAATTTTTAGGAACGTGGGAAGAAAAACTGATTTTTCTTACAGTTTGTATCTGGTTCATTATCCGCTTGCAATGTGCTTTGTTTCGCTCGGGCTTTTTGAAAAAATGAGCGGATTTGCAATTTTTGCAGTTCTGGGAACGGCATTTTTGTGCGCTTATTTGCTGGACTGGTGGCAAAAATCTGTGGTTGAGGCACTCAGTGAGCGCACATTCGGAGGCAATTAATGACTCAAAAACTTACCGCAAGCATTGTTCTGTTCAACACTCCGCGCGTGCAGATTGAAAACGTCTTAAAGTCTGTTTTTGATTCTGCCTGTGTGGAAACGCTTTATATTATCGACAATTCCCCGAACGACAAATGGCGGATTTTAGAAAATCGTTCACTCGAGAACGGAGTTACAAAAATCCGCTACATCCACAACGAAAACCTGGGCTATGGAGCAAGCCACAATCTTGCAATGAGCGAGGCTATTGAAGGCGGAAGTGTTTACCACGTTGTGCTGAATCCTGACATCCGTTTTGGTGCGGAAGTTCTGCCGGCTCTTATAGATTTTATGGACCAGAATCCTGAAGCCTCTTATGTACTTCCGAAAGTCGTTTACCCGAACGGCGAAGTCCAGTATCTGTGCAAACTGCTTCCGACACCGGGCGATTTGATTTTCCGCCGGTTTCTGCCAAAGACAAAGTGGAGCGAAAAGAAAAACGACCGCTACTGCCTTAAAAACTCTGGCTACGATAAGGTGATAAATCCGCCGTGTCTTTCGGGCTGCTTTATGTTTATGCGTCTTAGCGTTCTTGCACAAAACAATATTTTCTTTGACGACAGATTTTTTATGTACTTTGAAGATTTTGACTTAATCCGCCGCCTGCACCGCGTTTCAAAGACACTGTATTTTCCGGGCGTTCAGATTGTTCACGACCACGCAAAAGAAAGCTACAAAAACAAAAAAATGCTTGTGGCGCATATAAAAAGTGCGTTCAGGTATTTTGGAAAATACGGCTGGTGGTTCGACAGGAAAAGACGAGAGATGAATAAACAGATTTTGAGAGAGATTAAAAATTTGTAAAAAGCGTGAGGGATTGAAGCAACCGCAGGTTGCGACACACGCCCAAATATATAAAAACATGAAGCGGAATTTTTTGCGGAGTGTTTTTAAGTTTCTGGTTTTTGTGTAGAGAAAACGTTTTTTAAATTTTGAGGAGTTTTTGTTTAAAGATGAAAGAAGAAAAAAAATACAACATAGGAATTACAGTCGGTGTCTTTGATCTATTTCATGTCGGGCACTTAAATCTTTTGGAGAGATGCAAGTCTATGTGCGAGCATCTTATTGTCGCAGTCTGTCAAGATGATTATGTCATGCAGATAAAGCATAAGCAGCCTGTTTACAGTGATAAAGACAGAATGAGAATTCTTGCGGCTTTGAAAGTTGTCGATGAGGTTGTTCCTGTTTCCATTGAGGAAATAGAAGATAAAATGCTTCTTCTTAAAAATCATCATTTTGATGTCTTGTTTTCAGGAGATGACTGGAAAGGTAGCGAGAGATATAAGAAAACTAAAGAGCAGTTTTCAAAATTAGGAGCAAGTATTGAGTATTTTCCATATACACGGGGAATTTCAACAACTCAGATAAAAGAAAAACTCGGGGGGGGAAGACTACATAGTTTTTGCTTTCCGCACAAAGGAGCGAAAGCAGTATGAGTACCGTTTTGACTGTAGGTGTTTTTGATTTGTTGCATTATGGACATTTTGAGCTTTTTAGAAGGGCAAAAGAACTTGCTGGCAAAAACGGAAAACTTATCGTAGCAATTCAAAAAGATGATTATGTAAAAAAATATAAGCCGGAAGCAAAATTATTTTATGACTGGAATATAAGGGCAAAAATGATTTCTGCGTTGCGTTATGTAGATGAGGTTGTGCCTTATGCTGATATTGACGAATCTATCAAAACGATTTGTTTTGATTCTTTTGCGGTAGGTGAAGACCAGATTCATAGCGGATTTCAAAAAGCTATTGAATGGTGCAAAGCGAAAGGAAAGAATGTCATTAGGCTAAAAAGAACAAAAGGAATTTCTTCCAGTTTGTTGAGGAACAACAATGAAAAAACTAAATAAAGAAGATGAAAGCAAATAAAATTGCGAGTTTTAAAATATCTTGCTGTTTTTTGTAAACAGCAAATTTTCTCATCCCTGATAAAACAAAAACTAAGCGAGAAAGAGTAAGGAAACAAAATGCAGTCAAAAGAAAGAATTCTTGCAAAAAATACATTTATGCTCTACATAATGCAGATTTCGAGTTATGTTTTTCCATTGCTTTCATTTCCGTATTTAACGCGTGTTCTTGGAGCTGAAAAGTATGGCGTTGTGGTTTTTGCAAATTCAATAATGTTATATTTTACGCTTTTTATTGAATTCGGATTTCTTCTTTCAGGAACTAAAATCTGCTCTGATTTCTGTAACAACAAGAAAAAACTTGGAGACATAACTTTTGGAATAATTCAGGCTAAACTTTTTCTTGTCTTTTTATCCGCATTCGCTTTGATACTTTTATGTATGTGTGTTCGAAAAATCAGGCAGGATTCTGTATTTTTTGTTCTTTCCTTTATTGGAATATTCTTCACTGTTTTTCTTCCAGATTTTCTGTTCCGAGGAATTGAGCAGATGGAAATTTTGACTTACAGAGTTGTCGCAGCGAAATTTATTTACACAGCATTGATTTTTCTTTTTATAAAAGATGAAAGTGATTATCTGATTGTTCCGCTTGCCACAATTGCCTCAAACATTTTTGCAGTAATTCTGACTTGGGCAGAAATCATCAGAAAAAAGATAATTTTATTTTCTAGAGTTTCTTTTAAGCAGACATTTAAATACTTGCAGGACTCATCGCTTTTCTTTCTGTCAAGAATAGCGGCAACTTTTTACTCATCATTGAACACTGTTATTTTGGGATTTAAATTTCCGTCTTCGCAAGTTGGACAATACGGTGTCGCAAACACTCTCACGAATACTTGCAGAAGCCTGATGAGTCCCATCGCAGACAGTATTTATCCCTACATGATAAAGCAGAAGAATTTCAGGCTTGTGAAAAAAATAATTCTTGTCCTTGAGCCGCTGGTTCTTGTTTGCTGTGCAGTTCTATGGATTATTGCTGAGCCAACAGTAAGGTTTGTATGCGGACAAGGTTACGAAAACGCTGTTCCCATGCTTCGTGCTATGATTCCAATTATTGCACTAACACTACCTGCCTATCTTTTTGGCTATCCGGTTCTTGGTGCATTGAACCAGACAAGATGGGCAAATTTGAGTGTTGTGATTTCAGCCTTATTTCACATCGTTGGACTTGTGGTTTTATTCGTGTTCAAGAAAATTGGCTTTCTGCAGATTATTGTTCTTACTTGCATTACGCAGTTTATAGAACTTGGAATTAGAATGTGTGTGATTTTTAGAGAATTGAAGAAGAGGAGAGAAAAATATGAAAGTTAAAAACGTTTTATCAAGCATAAAAGATGGCTCTTTTTTAAGAAAATCTTGTTTTCATTTTTTTATAAAAACATATCCGATTTATGCCTGGTTTTTGCGAAATAAAAAAATCAAGAAAAATAAGATTGTATTCTGTAGTTATTACGGAAGAGGTTATGGCGACAATTCCAAATACATAGCCGAATATATCATAAGACACAACCTTGATTATGAGCTTGTCTGGCTTATTGATAAAAATAAATGCAGAAGCGGAGATTCTCTTCCTTTGAAAATTCGGAAAGTGAAATATGCGTCATTCAATTCTGTAAAAGAGTTTTCCACGGCAGGAATTTGGATTGACAACTGCAGAAAAGAATATTTTCCGAAAAAAAAGCCATGTCAGATTTATATTCAGACATGGCACGGAACTTTCATAACAAAAAAGATTGAAGCTGATGCGGACTTGCCAGAAGGCTATATAAAAATGGCAAAAAGAGACTCGTCTGCTATTGACGTTCTTTTAAGCAGTGGAAAAAAACGCACAGAACAATTTAAAAGGTGCTTTTGGTATAGCGGTGAAATCGCAGAAACAGGTTCTCCCCGCGATGACATCATGTTTGGCAAGAATGCAAAATCTGAGATAAAGAGAAAGATTTGCAATTTTTATGATTTTGATATTGAAAAGCATGTTCTGCTTTATGTTCCGACTTTTAGAAACTCACATTCGCTTGATCCGTATTCTGTTGATTACGAAAAGCTTCTTTTTGCACTAAAAAAACGTTTTGGCGGCGAATGGCAGATAATCACAAGGCTACATCCTAATATGATTTCTTTTGCTGGCAAACTGAATCTTCCGGAGTTTGTAATAAATGCGACTTTGTACAGCGATATGCAGGAACTGCTTTGTGCAAGTGATGTAGTTCTTACAGATTACAGTTCCATGGGTGATTATTCAATTTATTTGAAGCCGCTTTTTATGTTCTGCACTGATATTGATGATTACCAGAAAGAAAGAGGTCTTCAGGAGAACTTGGAATCTCTTCCATTTCCAATTGCAAGGAATAATCAGGAACTTTACGAGAACGTTCTGAATTTTGACAAACTTAAATATGAAGAGAAACTGTCTGCGTATTATAAAGCTGAGGAATTCTGTGAAGACGGAAATGCAAGTAAAAAAGTAATTCAGTTAATTAAAAGGAGGACACTCTGAAAAGATAAATTGATTTTTTTGAGTCGGATTATGGTAAATTCTTATTGAGTTTGATTGATGGAGGTATTCAAAATGGCAACAATAAAACCTGTTCAGCCGTCAATTGTTGATAACATTGACATTTGGAAGAAAATTGTAGAAACCGTATTGAAAAAGCCTTCCGAACAGCAGATTAAGAAAATGCAGCAGGAAACTGTAAAATTTAAAAAGGTTTGCTCTGATGATTGATTTTCTTACAGATGGTGTTTCTTCATTGTTTGTAATTGAAAAACTGTCGGAGAAAAATCTTAATTAAACTTTTGTTATTGATGAAAAATTTTCAGAATACAAGGATTTTCTCTACCTAGATGCATTGAATTACAAGTTTTATGGCTTGCAGGCTTGTTTCTGTTGACGCAGACGTGGAACATAATCCGAATGTTCTTGAGTTTTATAGCAAAAATGGATTTTTTCCATCGAAAAATTCTGTGTATAAAAAGAAATTTCCCAATAGAACAAAAACTGTCGGAATGTGGAAAGATTGTTTTTTAAGATCTAGCCAATTCTACAGAAAAATCAATTCTTCTTTTCAGCTAAAACTATATGGCTGAAAACACAAAGTGTAAAAAATTTTTCTCTCTAATAATTCCAGTCTATAGAGTAGAAAGCTATCTTTCAAAATGTGTTGAGTCTGCTTTATCGCAAAATTTTGAAGACTGGGAAGCGGTTCTTGTCGATGACGGCTCGCCTGACAATTGCCCCGCTTTATGCGATGACTACGCTAAAAAAGACAACCGTATAAAAGTCATTCATAAAGCGAACGGAGGACTTTCCGATGCGCGTAATGCAGGAATTTCTGCAGCAAGTGGAAAATATATTCTATTTTTAGACAGCGATGATTATCTTTATTCAGATACAGTTCTTTCAGAAATTGCAACATCTCTAAAAAATGCTTCTTTTCCGGAAATTTGCTACCTTCCAAATGAATACTGGTCAAGCGATTCAAATTCTGTCAGCAGCAAATACAAAGAAGAAATACTTCCGCTCGGCAATTTTCTAAAACGTGTTATAAAAAATTATTATCCGCACACGGCAGGGCAACAGTTTGTTTTGCGGCTCGATTATCTAAAAGAAAACGGCCTGTGTTTTGAAAAAGGAGTTCTGCACGAAGACGAGCTTTGGTTTGCACAAATTTTAATGCAGGCAAAAAATGTCCATGTTTGTCCATGTGTTTTTTATTTTTATGTTGATAACAGAGACGGCTCGATTATCAATTCTGTAAAAGAAAAAAATATAAGGGACAAGCTTTATATCGCAGATAAAATTGTCTTTTTTTCAAAAAATCTTCCACGAAAATTACAGAAGCTTTTTACAACGCGGTCAGCACAGATTGTTTCGGGAATAATCCAGTCGAAAAAATCATTACAGCTTATAAACAACAGCGAAGATTTAAAAAAAGAGCTGAAAAAATCAGAGAAACTGCTGCTCAAATCAATAAAACTGAAACATAAGATTTTGTATCTTTATGCAAAATTGAAAAGGATTTAAATTGTTCACGTTTTTATTGTTCTGTTACATTTTCAGTTTCTATATTCTCGTTTTTCCTGCAAGCATGCTGATTGCAGCCCCGCTTTTTTTGTGTGTCTGTGTAAATAAAACATGGCTTTTTTCATTTTTAAGGATTTGGGGGACAAATTTTATCCGCAGAGCCTTTATTTTTCAGATTTTTATTATTGGTTTTTCCGGAATATTTCCGGTTATTTACAGAACTGCTGACTTTTCATTTATGAAGCTGATGATTACACAGATGGTTCATTTTGTCTGCGCAATCTTCTTTTTTACTTACATTGATGTAAAAAATATCGGTTTTGATAAAGTAGTAAAAAGTTTTATCTTGATTTTTGTAATCCAGACTTTTATTGAACTTATTGCGACTTCGTTTCCTTCTTCGGTTGGAAAGTTTGTCCGCCTTTTCAATCATTTTGATCCGGAAAGTGTAATCGGCTTAGGTGACAGGGTACGAGGATATGCTCTTTCCGCTGCGACAACATATCATCTTTCTCTTGTCTACGGAGTTGCATTTATTTTATATATAAAGACTTTGGTTGAATCTAAAAAAATTAGATTCCGGCAGCTTATTACAGGATTGCTGATTGTTGTCGGAGTGTTCTTTGCAGGACGGACAGGCTTTGTGGGAATAGGAATCGGTTGCATTTATTTTTTGATTTCCCTAAAAGTAAAAACAAGAAATAAATTCTCGGCAATAACAAAGCTGCTTGTTTCAATTGCCATAATAATTTCATTGACTTTGACAGTTGCTCCAAAGAAATTCAAAGACATGGTTGTAGATTATCTTATTCCTTATGCTTTCGAGTTTGTCTATCAGAAATTAGATTCTGGAAAAGCTCAGACAGCCTCGACAAACGAGTTAAAAGAAATGTGGCATCGTGATTTTGACGAGCGCGAGCTTATTTTTGGAAGCGGAAAATATACGACTGACGAAGGCAGATATTATATGCATGTAGACCCGGGAATTTTAAGGCATTTATTGTACGGCGGAATTTTATTTTATCTGCTTCTGATTTTTTATCAGATTCTAATTACTTTTCCGCTAAAAAAGCGCGCAGATTATTACATTTTTATTCTGATTTTCATCTACTTTCTTTTTATGGATTTTAAAGG